>NZ_CAXSSO010000005.1:0-312075 GCF_964240115.1 Clostridium sp. HGF2 | reverse complement strand
CTGTGGTCAACCGCAATGGCGATTCAGATGGGAGAGGCACGTTATCGCTACGGCTTGGAGGACAGCTTTGAAGAGGGGATGAAGGAAGGAATCATTAAAGGGAAAGCTGAAGGTAAGGTTGAAGGTAGAATCGAAGGAGAGAGACAGCTCTTACATAGTCTTATGGAAGCCAAATATCAGGAAGACTGCACAGCGTGGCTGCAGTCATTAACCGAGGACCAGTTGCATATCGTATCGAGTTTTATTTTAAAGTGTGATACCCTGGAGGCTATTAAAAAACAAGTACATACGGCTGACACGATGTAAGTGATCGTATAAGAGCAACACCTTTAACCATATCTCCATACAATGAAAGGCTCTCTGCATAACAAGTGTGGAGAGTTATTTATGCTTATGATACGCAGTTTCAATCAAAACCCATAAGTAATATAAGCTTTCTTTTGCCCTTATCTAAGCGTTATATACAATATAGGTTAGTGAATAGTAACCGTTTTCATAAAGTTTTCACGAATACCGCTGGCTTTTTTCTGTTTCTGTGATAAAATACCATAGGAAATTCAAGATTTCCCGGAAGTTATACATATAACGATGGAGGTAACATATGGATTTTGATTTACTGATTGTCGGGGCCGGTCCCGGCGGTATCTTCTCTGCCTACGAGGCGATCAAACTGAACCCGGAGCTGAAGATTGCTTTATTCGAAACAGGAAACCCGCTGGAGAAAAGAAAATGTCCAATTGACGGGGTGAAAATTAAATCCTGCATCAACTGTAAGACCTGTGCCATTATGAACGGGTTTGGCGGAGCAGGAGCCTTTTCTGATGGAAAATACAATATCACCAACCAGTTTGGCGGTACCTTATACGAACATATCGGAAGGAAAGAAGCAATTGATCTGATGAATTATGTCGATGAAATCAATGTGGCAAACGGTGGACAGGGGACAAAGCTTTATACAAATGAAAATACGCATCTGAAAAAGAAATGCATGCAGAATGATTTACATCTGCTGGAGGCAAGCGTACGCCATCTTGGTACGGATGTGAATTATATTGTTCTGGAAAACCTGTACAATCAGCTGAAGGATAAAATTGAAATCCACTTCCATACGCATATAGATGCAGTGGAAAAGCTGGAGAACGGCTATCGTCTGGTGAGCAGGGATAAAAGCTTTACCGGCAGCAAATGCATTATATCCACAGGCCGCAGTGGAAGCAAATGGATGGGAAGCATCTGTAAAAGCCTGGGAATTGCCACGAAGAGCAACCGTGTGGACATCGGTGTGCGTGTAGAACTGCCCTACAGCATTTTCTCCGATCTGACGGATGAATTGTATGAAAGCAAAATCGTATACCGTACGACGAAGTTCCAGGACAAGGTCCGTACCTTCTGCATGAATCCCCGCGGTGTTGTCGTCAGTGAAAATACCAATGGAATTGTAACGGTGAACGGACACAGCTATGAAGACCCTTCCCGCTACACAGAGAATACGAATTTCGCCCTGTTGGTAAGCAATCACTTTACAGAACCGTTTAAGGACAGCAACGAATATGGGGAAAGCATTGCGCGTCTTTCCAATATGCTGGGGGGCGGCGTCATCGTACAGCGCTTTGGTGATTTGATACGCGGACAGAGAAGCACGGACTCCCGTATCGCGGAAAGCTTTGTCACACCAACCTTATCCGCTACACCGGGTGATCTGAGTCTGGTAATTCCCAAACGCCAGATGGATGACATCATCGAAATGATTTATGCACTGGACAAGGTGGCACCGGGAACTGCCAATGATGATACCCTGCTGTATGGTGTAGAGGTAAAATTCTATAATCTGGAGGTTGAAATTGATCATAATCTGGAAACCAGGCATGAAGGACTGTACGTGATTGGTGATTGCAGCGGTGTTACCCATTCCCTCTCACATGCAAGTGCAAGCGGCGTTTATGTCGCAAGACATCTGTATAGCAATAAGCATTAAAAAGGAATCGTGAACCTGTATAGTGCAGGACATCACGATTCTTTTTCTTTTATAAACGCAGACAGATTTTCTTCACGGACTATAACGTTTGTTCTGTACGCTCAATTATATCATCCTGTGTTTGCCTGGACAGGACATTAAAGAAAGCAGAATAACCGGCAACACGGACAATCAAATCCCGATGCTTCTGCGGATGCTTCTGTGCATCAAGCAGTGTATCACGGGAAACTACATTATATTGAACATGGTAACCGTCCAGGCGATTAAAGAAGGTACGTATCATCATTTCCAGCTTCTGCTTATTCTCCTCGCTCGACAGCATCTGCGGCGTCATTTTCTGATTTAACAGCACCCCGCCGGTAATTTCATGTGTCGGAAGCTTGGAAACGGTTTTGAATACAGCAGTAGGTCCGTTCTTATCCATACCATGTGATGGGGAACAGCCTTCAGCAAGCGGTGTGGCAGCATTACGCCCGTCCGGAGTAGCAAGAGTTCCCTTTCCCTGACCGACATTGGCAGAGATACTGGAGGTACCGGCATACCGTGTTCCTCCGATCGGTCCTCTTCCATAACGCGTATTCGGATATTTTTTCACTTCGTTGATATAGACATCATAGGCATCCACAATCAGCTGGTCTACATAATCATTATCATTTCCATATTTGGGAGCATCCGAAATCAGCATCTGTTGTATCGCTTTATGCTCCGGTGATGTAAAATCATCCATCAATGCATCCCATAGCTGATTCGCAGTTATTTTTTGTTCCTCAAATACCAGCTTTTTTACAGCTGCCAGACTGTCCGCAAGGTTGGCGATCCCCACCTGCAGCCCGGATATGTAATCATATACAGCGCCGCCTTCCTTAATGGTTTTCCCCCGTCCGATACAATCCTCCGTCAATGCACTGCATAATACATCGGGAACATCATGCTCCAGAACGAGATCACAGCAGTTTTCAATGATTACAGAATGTCTTGTGAACTCACGTATTGTTATATCCCATGCTTCCTGTAGCTGAGCATAGGATGTCATTTCACTGAAATGTGTAAGCCCCTCCACCAGCTTTACCTGACTGGCAGGATCCACACCTGCATTCATGGCGATCAGCAGCGTTTTCGGAAAATTCAGAAAGCTCATACCGGTACAGCGATAACCCCATTTTCCGGGTACTGCAGTTTCCACGCAGCCAATCGCGCTATAATTGTATGCATCTTCTTCACCAACCCCCTTTTCGATGAAGGATGGAATTATAACCTCATCGGAATTAAAAGCCGGCATCCCGGTTCCCAGCTTTACGACCTCGATTGCTTCATCCATAAACGCAGCAGATAAATTTCTATGATAACGCACAGTCAGATTAGGCTGTGGAAGACGAGTCTGTGCAACAGATTTTAGAATGAGAAAGGACAGCAGATTTACAGCATCCTTTCCATCATGTGTCTGTCCTCCTACCGTAACATTCTGATACAGGGGAGAACCGGCACTGAATTTTGTATGCGACCAGCTTCTTACCTTATTGATAGTAAATGTTTTCAGCCACAGATTTGTTAAAAGCTCTACGACCTGTTCCTCTTGCAATACCCGCGTATCCAGATCATGCTTTACGTATGGATATAAATACTGATCCATACGTCCATAGGAAAGAGAATGTCCATTGGATTCTATCTGTAAAACGAGGTGGACAAGCCACATGGACTGTATAGCTTCATGAAAATTTTCAGCCGGTTCATACGGCACCCTGTCCAGTATCTGCGACATTTTCTGTAATTCCTGCTTTCGTTTTCCCTGTGCTGCTTCAGCCTGTGCAAGCGCAAGCTCAGCATAGCGCTTTGCAAATGCCTGTACGGCAGCAATGACGATCAGAATCGCCTCATAAAAATGATATTTGGAAATGCTATCCGGATCTGTCATATCCAGCTTCCTTTTCTCCTGCAAGGTTCGCTGCTCATAATACCTGAGCCCTTTTCGCATAATTTTTCCATAGTCAACAGCGATGTGTGCATCTCCGCTTGTGATATTTCCTTCCGCTTTGATAATACCGAGATCATAAAAGATTCTGCTTTCCGGAGGAATCATGGCAAGTCCTTTATCCAGTGTTGTATTATGATACCAGTAAGGAGCGATGCTTTTTAGTTCTTCCTTTGTCTCATCATCGATTTGAAAAACATCCCCGTCACGAAGCTCGAATTCATCCAGCTCTTTTATAACCCAATCCATCGCATATTCCGGGAAGACAGGTGCTGCCCGGTTTTTCTTAGCCTGATTACCAGCGAGCAGTGTCTGCGGCTCGATAAAGATCGGCATATTCTCCAAAATATTTTTCAGCATGAAAGCACGCTTTACAAGCAGCGGCTTATCCGCATGCTTCTGATATGCCTGTGTCGCAAGCACAGCACGTGTGGCGTCAATGGATGCCTCTGTATTCAGAAGCTCCTCTCTGAAGCTATGCATTCTTTCTGTGAGTGTTCCAAAGTGTTCTCTGTTTTCCATATGCTTTCCTCCACGCTTATTTTTAGTTTCATATGAAATATAAATTCAAGCAACACACTATTATAGTATCATATTATTGAGTTAAGTCAAGATGAATATTTCATTTGAATACAATATTTGTTTCATTTGAAATATTTATTTTACAATTTATCACTCCTGTGCTATGATAACGGTAGTAAGGAGTGATGTTAATGTGTAAAGGTATGGTATTCAATATCCAGAAATTCAGCATACACGACGGTCCCGGTATTCGGACAACCGTTTTTCTGAAAGGCTGTCCGCTTCGCTGCCGCTGGTGTTCCAATCCGGAGTCTCAGCTTTCAAAGACACAGATATTATATGATGCATCTGTTTGTATACAGGATGGCGCATGTATAAAGGCATGTCCGCAGCAGGCAGTTCAAAGAAAGGGCAGCCGTATTGTGATCGACGATGCACAATGTCTTGGTTGTCTTCGCTGCATCGCTACGTGTAAAGCAAAAGCCCTGCAGGTGAAAGGCGTCTGCAGGGATGCTGATGAGGTTGTCGCAACCTGCCTGCAGGACCGCGACTTTTATGAAGAATCTCAGGGTGGTGTTACACTTTCCGGCGGAGAAGCTCTGGCACAGCCGTCATTTGCAAAGGCACTTGTTTTACGCCTGAAGCAGGAGGGAATCCATGTCGCAGTTGAAACTACCGGATATATCCAGCCCGCTGTATTTCAAAAGCTTGCCCCGCTGTTTGATCTTTTACTGTTCGATATCAAGCATTATGACACAGAACAGCACGTTCTTGGGACTGGCGTCAACAATGATCTGATACTGGAAAACCTTGCATGGAGTGTGAAACATCAGCTCTGTGTTCTTCCACGCATACCCATTATCCCGGGATATAATGCATCCCTGCAGGATGCAAAAGGCCTTGCTGCACTGCTTACATCACTCTCAATTCAACGGGTACAGCTCCTTCCCTTTCATCAGTTCGGCGAAAAGAAATATGAAATGCTGAATCGCGACTATGAAATGAAGCATAAAAAAGCCCTGTATCCGGAAGATTTAAGAGATTATCAGCAAATCTTCCTGAATCAGGGTATTGATTGTTTCTTTTAGGGGCAGATGCTCCTTTTTTTATACCTTCACTTTTTTTACTTCCACACCTTGCTCCGTGAGGTACTGCTCGCATTCCTCCGGTATACGATCATCGCTGACAACCATATGAATATGATCGGTATCTATCAGATGAACAAGTCCCTTCTGTGAAAACTTAGTGGATTCTGTAACTACAATGACATGATTTGCCTGTTGAGCCATATCACGCACTGTTTCACTGCGCATATAATCATTTCCCGTAAAACCTGAATCCGCTGTGAATCCATCGGTACCGATAAACAGTTTATCTACATAAAACGGCTCCATGCATCTTCTCGTCATCGGTCCAACCATGACCTGCGAGCTCTGCTGGTATTCGCCTCCCAGCAAAATGATTTGCAGAGTTCCCTGCTTACGTATATAATCAGCAATAAAAGCGGAATTGGTGATCACGGTCACATTTTTTTTTGTTTTTGCGATTTCCAGCGCGACCAGTGCACAGCACGAACCGGATTCAATCATAAGCGTTTCCCCATCCTGAACATCCGCCACCGCCAGACTGGCAATTCTCTGCTTGATTTCATAATGATAGACGAGCCGGTTTGCCAGATCATCACTGTCATGCAAAGCCGCATATCCATGCTCCCGCAGAATCAGACCACTGCTTTCCAGCTGCATGAGATCCTTGCGAATCGTCACCTGTGAAACAGAAAGCAACTCAGATAATCTGGTTACCTCTATTTTTTTATATTGAGAGAGAAGCTCCAGTATTTTTGTATGTCGTTCATGCACAATCATCAACTCTTTTCTATATTAGAATATCATAAACCTTTCTACTCGACAACTTGATTCATAACAAAACCCGTTTCCGTGGATAATTCATTGTGAAATCCATGATTAGACGATATAATAACAGTAAGATACATAAAATATCTGTAGTACAAACGCACTCTACTTAGAGACAGAGAGAAAATGGAGGAAATATGAACGTTAAGAAAATAACATTATTGATGTTATCTGCAATCATGGCTTTTTCATTCACCGGATGCTCAAAAAAGGATTCCGGAGAAGAACAGAAAAAATTTGATGAATTTATGAAGCAGGAATTCGTGGAATCTATGGAACAAAGCTATCCGAATACGCACATTATTCTGGAAAACCCAAAGGATTACGGAGTAGATACAAGCAAGACCAAGGTTCAGATCGATAAAGAACTGAATGAAACAACCATGAAGGAAAACAAGGAGCTGAATGAGAAATCCGCGAAGGCCTTCAAGGAATTTGACCGCGATACGTTAAGCGATGAGCAGAAGGAAACTTATGATATTTACAGCTACATGCTGGATTACACTACAGAAATGAACGATTCCAAGTTTGATTATATGAGTATGCCACTGGAATCCATGACAGGTATGCACACACAGCTGCCAACCCTGTTCTCCGACTGGACACTTCGCAATGAGCAGGATGTAAAGGATGTTATCACACTGATGAAATCAGTCCGTCCGTATATGGACAGTATTCTTGCCTATACGAAAAAGCAGGAAGAAAAAGGCACACTGATGCTGGATATCAAATCTGTAAAAGAGTATTGCGAGAAGGTTGTTAAGGAGGATGTAAACAGCAGTGTACTTACCGGGCTGAATGAAAGTATCGACAATCTGAAGCTTGGGGATGATAAGACAAAGCAGTACAAGGCTGAGCTGAAAAAAGCATTTCAGGAGTATTTCCTGCCTGCGTACAGTGATATCATCAAAACGATGAAGGAGCTGGATTCCTCTAAAAACAATACGCTGGGACTGAGCCATATGAAGAACGGAAAAGAGTATTATGAGCTTCTGTTCAAGCAGGCAACCGGCACGGATAAATCCATTGAGGATATTAAAAAAGAATTAAACAGTATGTCACGTTCATCCCTGCTTGCCGTACAGTCTGTGATCTCCAAAAACAAGAATCTGTATGATGAATATGTAAACGGAAAAATCAAAACTAAGTACAAGGACTTTGAAAGCATGCTGAAGGATCTTGATAAGGATATTAAGGATGACTTTCCATCCGTGGGAACACTGAATTATCGAATCAGACCGATCGGTGAGGATCTTGCATCCGGCGGTGTTGCGGCTTACTTCAACATTCCCGCGCTGGACGGTACCACACCGAAACAGATACGCGTGAATATGATGGAGGATGCATTGGATGTACAGTCACTGGAAACCTTCTCTACCGTTGCGCATGAAGGGATTCCGGGACATATGTATCAGATTGCATATGCCTATAAGAATGTAAAAGACCCATGGAGAAACAGTATGGCAAGCTTCCTTGGTTATACCGAGGGCTATGCCACATATACCGAGCTGTATGCATTAAAGTATCTTGACGGTGTATCTGCGGATGCTGTAAAGCTGCAGCAGAATATGGTTGTCTATCAGGATTGCCTGATAGCTCTTGCCGATATCGGTATTCACTATGAAGGATGGACAAAGGAAGATTTATCAAATTTCCTGGAGGAAAACGGTCTTGGCGTTTCCGATGTCAGTGATTTCTATAACCAGCTGCAGGCAAATCCAACAGCATTCCTCTCTTATTATGTAGGATATGTCCAGATTGCCAATCTGAAGAAGGATGCACAGGAGGAACTAAAGGATAAATTCAATGACAGGGACTTCCATGAAGCAATTCTGAAAAGCGGTGCAGCACCATTCCATGTTGTTGAAGAAAATGTAAAGGACTATATAGAAAGCGCAAAATAAACAATCTGCGGAATAGGGTAGAGGAATAAACTTAAATTTATACCATTGAACTATACGTACAGGTCACGTATACGGTCCTACATTTATATTGGTATTACAAACTCTTAAGAATCCAGGGGATGCACCAGGTCAGGTCTGTCCCCTTTCTTAATGCCTAGAATTTTTGAAGATCATGTGAAATTTACGACCTTCATCGTACTTCTTCTATACCATCCTAATTCTGTGATTGCACATTTGTAGATATCTTCTTTTCTAAATTTACCCTTACATGCAATATTTAATTTCATTGGATTCTTAAAAATCGTTTTGATTTCTTCCATTGTTTATGATGACACATCTTATCTTATGGCGTAACCATTGTCCAAACTTACTAAGGAATATTTTCATGCTTCCTGTTTTGGAATAGTTTATCCATCCCCTCACAACCTGATTTACTCTTGTAATGTCTTTGCTAATGGCTCGGAACCGGCATGTTTTCTTTTGAAAGCCTTTTTAATTATAGTATATAACCGTTTTTTTCTAACTTTTGTAGGCTTGCACTTTCATCCTTGTTCTCACGGGTTAGATATATCCATGCCCGACACACTGTAAAAAAGACAATCCTCTCTGGGATTGTCTTTTTTGATAATCAGTGTACAGAATTGATGATTGCCCGGGAAAGCAATGGCACAATCTGATTTTTTCTGGATAATATATCCTCCTGAAAGCTATGCTCTTCTTCAAAGTGGTTTGGAAACGCCTCAGCGACCACATCCGCAATATCACCGGCAGCATAGAAGACAGAGCCGTTCTCCAGTATACTCGTAAATGCAACAACCAGAAGATCAAGTCCTTTTTCCTGTGCAAATTTCACCATTTCGCTTTGCAGAGTATCCTCGATTTCCTTGGCTTCACTTACCTGATAGGCAATCACCTGTGAGATCATGACAGTTCTGCCGTCGATTTCAAATTTTTTGATATCCTGATTCAACAGCTCACGCGGTGTCTTGTTACTGATATTGGAGCTTACCTTGAACATCTCTTTCGCAAATACATCGATATCCAGCTCCGCAATTTCTGCCAGCATTCTGGCAAGTCCCTTATCCTTTGCGGTTGTTGTCGGTGATTTGAATTTCAGCGTATCGGAGAGTATTGCGCCAAGCAGCAGACCGGCAATATCCTTAGGTATACTCATCTGATTTTCCAGATATATAGAAGTTATGATGGATGCCGTACTGCCTATGATTTCATTACGGAAGGAAATTGGCCGGTTAGTGGAAATATCACATACACGGTGATGATCCACAACCTCCAGTAAGTCAGCCTTTTCTATACTTTTCACTGATTGTGCATATTCATTGTGATCCACCAGAATAACCTTCTTGTTATGCTGATTCAAAATGTGATAGCGTGAAACATAGCCAATCAGATGGTTTTCATCATCAATCACCGGATAGCTGCGGTATCTTGATTTCAGCATTTTCTTTCCCACCTCATCAACAAATTCATTTTTGTTAAAGCTGACGAGATCGGTTTTCATAAGCAGCTTGACCGGCGGAGAAAAGAACAGATAACGGGAGGTATTCATTGTTCCATGCCCGGAGAGGATGATAGGACAGTGATATTCCTTCGCAAGTGCAATCACGCTGTCTTCAATATGCTCTGTCCATACCGCAACCAGGATTCCCGCTCCCTTGCGAATTGCTGCTTCCTGTGCTTCCGAGTCATTCCCTACAATGACAAGACGGTCCTGCAGTTCATAGTTGTTAAGCTTTGTTTCCGCAATCGCAATGACGCTTGTCTTTCCATTAAAATGATACGCTTTATCCATGTATATCATTTTCCCGCTCACCGTTTTCGCGATATATTCCGGCGGAGTCTCCTGCAGAAGCTGAATAGCGACAGCAGTATCTCCCAGACCAACCGTAGCGAGGTCTGATTTGGTAACCATCCCCATTAGTTTTCCCTGTGCATTGATAACACCGTAGGACTGCTTGTTTTGTTCACTCATCAGCTCCAGTGTTTCCATAATGGTTGTCTGCGGACTGATTGCCAGCGGGCCGTCAATTTCAATTTCATCCAAAGTGGCGCGCGCATCCTCGAACAGCATAGGCAAATCCATGTGGAAGCGTTCAAGTAAATATTCAGTTTCCGCATTCACCGGACCAAGGCGGCAGGCAATTGCATGAAAGCCCTGACGCTGCTTGAGTTTTGCATAGGCGATGGCGGATGCGATGGAATCCGTATCCGGATGCCTGTGACCGGTGATATATATTTTTTCCTTGTTCAGCATAAGCTCCTCCTTTTCTATTACATTCATCCCTGACGTTATGATTATAAAACAGATTGGCGTAAATTCCTATAGAAAATCATTCACTTTTGTCAATGCTGCTTATATTATGGATGAATATAGATGAAAAAGAAATTAAAATGCCTGAATTTAGGGGATGCTTAGCCGACTATAAGTATAAGAATTGAAGCAATAATACTAATAATCATATTTTCATTTATTCCCAATATCGTTTTTTTAGCCTTTTCGATATCCTTTACTGTCTCAAAATCAAACCTCCATATACATCTGCTTGCGCGAATCAAAACCCAAAATTGAAAAACAGAGACACCACACCATAACAAACTGAGAAAGAAAAATGAAATGAAATCAGTTTTATGAAACACACACCAAAACGAGGATAAAAAACAGCTTATAGAACCAATAATATAGCATACTATACGAACAAAGTCTTCCCATTTATATCTGCTTGCTTTTATGTATTCATTCAGGATACGCTCTTCTATATTCAAATGGTATGTCCATTTGATGTGCTATTGCGGCCTTTGTATTCAGAATATAGTTCAGGATTTCATTGTTTGTATTCGCATACGTTACAATTTCCACATGGTCACTTAGCTGTTTAACATATTCCAATGCATATTCAGGATCTTCTTTAATTTTACTCTGAAGTACCGTAAAGTGATGCTTAAGGTCATGACGAAGCTTTTTGTTCTCTGTATTCGCATGTGTAAGCTCATCTCTTAATTTCAACTGAAATTCTTCACTTTGCAGCTTCAACTGTGTATTTAGAAGTTCCTGACTCTTTTTCCCCAAGATGATATGATATCTGGCAAACAGAAAGAATATCCCAACCATAAAACCAAGTTGAATGTAATCCATGGATACATACATGATACTGTTTTCCGGATCGATATATGGCACAACATTCTGGATATAATAGAAATATGCACATACAATAATTGCCAGTACGGCAAATAAAGGCCAGTCTTTTTCATCAATCATGTACTGGCGATTATTTCGGTGTTTAATAATCAGGTAGATAATGAATAATAGACCTATTTCTAATAAATATAATATCGCTTCCTGATCAGGCGTTAAAATGATATGAAAAATAGAGTCTAATAATATGAAATCAATGATTCCTCCTAAAAGCTGTACTGACAATACGAACACATAACCGAAAACGATGTAATATATGCTTTTCCATATATTTGTGTGAAAAACAGTTATAATAATCAACATCATAAGAATATCTTCTATAATATCCGGATAGTATCTAACAATCCCAAACTCATCTTCCCATGAAATAAAAGCAAAAACAGCTAGATTTCCAATGAATAAAATCAAAAGAAATAATAAGAAGATTAAGGTTTGCCTTTTTGATTTTTTATTTATTTTCAGTTCCATTATTTTATATAGAAAGAAATAAGATAATACAGCAAAATAGTTATAATCAAAGAAGCATCAATGTATTCCATAGCTATCACCAATTTTATTATAACATAATATAACTATATCATGATAGCGTGCTTTGTCTTAACAATCTTCCTGTTTATACTATGAGTAATTGTATAAGTGATTTTATTTCCATTTTTTTCTATTGAATAAGATGTGCTTAAAATATTATACATCATATTATTTTTTGTGATTATTTTTGTAGCACATTTCCCTGCTGTGATTTTGTTATTTGCTACTGTATAACTTCCAGTAGCACTATAAACGGCATATTTGGTTTTTGTATAATAGACCTTCTGATTAGCCCATGTTTTTGATCTTCCTGAATAGTATGAAATAACACTTCCTAAGTCCTGTACACTTCTAACATATTCCATAAGGAAATCAGTGGTCTGATATTGATTCTTATAGAATTCATCCTTATACTGCATAACAAAACCGTTTAAATCATCACCATTGATATCCTGAAAAATATAGCGGTCCGGCTGTTGATAAAAGGAATCAAACATTTCAATTTCTTCTGTCAAATCTAAATCCTCTTCCAGTAATTCATCTTGCACATACTCTGATGCAAATACATTGATATTGCAAAGAATTGGAAAACAAAACAATACCATTAACAGCTTCTTCATCATATAAACACTCCCTCGTCTTTCTTCTATAGCATAATTATTTATTAAAAAGACCACAATATATTTGTCATTTAAAAACACTTTTTGTCATCTAAGTACAAAAAGTGCCTCTTTTTATATATTGTTTTAAAAATTCTGCTTTATATTTTCTTGTTACTGTTAGGTGTACACCTTCCTGTATAAATAATACTCCTGTTTTTGGGTCATATTTTTTTACATGTCGCATGTTTACCCATAGACCTCTTTCTATAGGTATGAAAACCTCTGTCTTATAGCTATTCAAAAACTCCTTCACTTTGATTCTTTTACTAAACACATTTTTTTCTGTATTGAAATCCGTATAATTACCTTTTGCCAATAAACAGGTGATATCTTTAATCAGTAATGGCACAGTGGCATCATTTTCATCTTTTGCATATATCATCTGGTCATATTGTTCAAAATACTCTTTTAACGCTTTTAATACTCTGGGGAGCATACTATCAAGACGTAATTTACTTATAAATCGAAATGCCTGATATTGGTAGCCTTCCATGGAAAGCTCTTCATGTGTAGTCAAAAATACAATTAATGCCTCCGGATAACGATTATGAATTTTCTCTGCTAAATCAAAACCTGAGATACTAGGCATATCTATATCCAAAAAATAAATATCAAATTGTGCATCAATATCAAAGCTTTGATCTGTTGCTGTCTGAATTTCATATAAATCAGGATACAAATCATCGATCACTTTCTTAATATCTTCAGCATATGACAATTCATCATCACATAATAACAGTTTACTTTTCCCCATATGCTACACTCCCCTTCATATCCCTTATCATCTACATATTACTATACATATTTGATTTGTCAACGTGATATTTCATCCCCTTAGATGACAAAGTTATTGATTTCATACGTTGAAGCAGTAATATATGTATATACAAACGTTTGTTTAATTTTCAAGTGGGAAAGGAGTATATTATGAAAAAAATCATATGTTATTTGTTATTATCAGCTTTGTTAATAAATGTTGCATTAAATTCAAATGCATTTAAAATTTATGGCGCAGAACCTTGCTCCGATTGCACAGTAGCGCCTTCAAAAGTAATCAATGAAAGCGGTAATGAGGTAAAAATGTTTGAAGAGAATGTCGAAGTTACTTATCTGGAAAATGATGCTATAATTATCCGAGACTACGGTCATAATTATGATAATACCTTTGATATTAAAAGCACCGGAAAAACACGTATCGCATGGATCACGATTGCCAAGGTTATATGGAATGCAGTAGGGGTTTGTTCTGCAGTATATTATGTAACTGGAACAGATGCATGTAGAATAGCACTGAGATATTTAGGCACTAAGAAAAAAAATCTTGTTAAATATGAATTAACTGGAAGATTCATACCTGGAAAAATACCTGGCTGTGAGCCTAGTTATTCAGGTCCATGCAATAGTGGCTACTGGGAATATAGGGTAACAAGGGCTTGATATGAAAAATTTATATATTATATTGATGATTATAGCATTAGGTCTTATCTCACTATTTACAATACGTTATTTATATGATTGTCACACAATAACATCCTCTATTGCTTTTAATTTAAATGCGCTGATCCTTATATTAGGTAATATTGCAATATATATGCTATCAAAAAGGAAATAACTGTAATGAAAAAATCAGCCCTAATAAAAACCACAGCTTTGATGAGACCTTATGGGAGCAACTAGATTTGTATATATCTGTATATCTTTTCTGCTCATGTTTACCGTTATCATGTTTTTATCTCTGATCACATGCAGGAATGGTGTGCTGGATGACATATATCAGATACGCTCAGGCTACAAGCTTCTGCAAATCCGTGAAACAGATACCACACATCCACTTTCAGGGAAGCAGTTGTATGCTTCTATTAGAGAAACGCTGAATGAGGATACCGATATACTGATTTTTGTTGATGATATTGGTTTAGGATTGTATGACCCATCGCATAAGCTAATAAATGCGTATGGACTTCCTGAAAATACGTTTCAAGCAAACAGCCTTTCTACTGATGAGCGTTATTCCTATATCCTGAAAAATTCATATTTGTTTGAGCATCCTCAATTATATAAAATAGAAACAGGCACTGTTCTTGGAGCGGTGAAGGAAATCCCAAGTGACCATTATCTTATATATAATCTGTTCTCCTATTCCAAGCTTCAGGGAAATCTCATTGTCAAGGGTTCGGATGAGCTGTTAAATATTATACGACAGAATCTGGATATACATCATTATGAATACACTGAAGAGACCTTTTCCTATTGGAGTAAATTATCCGGCATCATCAACAATCCATTTTTTGCCTATATGCTGTTTTCCTATGTATTTGTTTTCATTGGTCTCAGCTATTTCATTTACCATTCCTTTGCATGTAAGAAAAGAGAATATTTTATAAAACAGGCGCTGGAAGCGTCCAGAAAAGCATTATTACTAGAAAATCTGCGTGAAATATTCTTTCTTGGCTTTATTGCTGTATCCCTGCTCTTTTATTTCATCATTGGATTATACAACAGCTACAGCTGACTTTTATCCGTAAAAGCATCTGGATCAACCTGTTTGCAATGCTAATTTCCTTACTATTTCTAACAGCGGCGTGTATACTCATCCTTTTCAGGAACATCAACAAGGAGGGCTACCTTTATGAATAAGCAAATTCACTTTGCATTAAAGGATATCAAATATCATAAGCTGCGCTCCTTCACTACGGCACTGTTTGTAATTATGATTGCGACATGCTGCGGTATCTTCAGCACTCAGATTTCAAGCAGCTATCGTGAGTATCAGTTTTTCAATCATATACAGAAAGCGGCACCGGTACAGTTTTCCTCTTTTCAGGTAGATGATAGTGAAAGCAACAGGGATACTCTGCAGTATCTTTCCACAGCTCTTTGATACAACGGGAATGCATATTTTTATATATTCGATTACTTTGATGAAGTTGGAAATGAATATTTTATAGCCTTTGGTTCCTTTCCGGCTTTCTTTCAACTTACTGGAAAAGATATAAACGCAATCGGCATACTTGTTGGTAATGATAAGCAATCAGATCAGACAGGCTACCCCTTCCATGGAAAAGAAATACCGGTAATCGACAAGCTGAAAAAAGGAAGCAGCTATCTGGATAATGGTATGGGTAGGATATCCCTGGACAACGAGCTGGTTCTGATCTGTGATTTTAATTCCTTTCACGCAATGGATAGCAGCTATGACATGGAAATACTGGATCACCTGACGATTACAAAAAATCAGAATGCAGAAATAAATCAATTACTTACTTCTCTTCCTGAATCCAGAACCATGGTCCCGCAAAATAATGTGGTTAAAAGCCGTCTTTATCAAAGTACCTATCAGGAGAACCTGTATTTTCTGCTTTATTATGCTGCCATGTTTATATTCTGCACAATCTTTCTCTTTTATATATTGAAGCTATTGATTCGAAATAATAGAAAAGAATATACAATTCACCTGATTTACGGTGCTTGCAGAAAGAATATATGGCTTCGGCTTTATTGGTACATAACATTCCTGTTCGGCCTTCCCTTCCTTCTGCTTTTTACCTTCAGTGCACAAGGTCTGTCCTTTGCACTGATACTAATAACTGCTGTTATTCTCCTGCTCGTTCAGGGAGGTATTTGTTATTTTAGCATCCGCTCCATCGAGCTTGAACATTTACTTATTGAAATACGCGATAACTGAAAGGAAGGAATTTTATGGCACTCATACATTGTGAAGATTTAACAAAAAGATTTCATCAGGGAAAACAGGCAATTACAGCAGTTAATCATGTGAGCATGGATATCTGTCCGCATAAAATAACTGCAATTTGCGGTCCCAGCGGATGCGGAAAATCAACCCTGCTTCACATGCTCGGTCTGCTCATGAAGCCGGATGAAGGAAAAATCATCATAAACGGACAGGAGGTGAAAGAAGGAAAAGATCTTCCGGCGATACGCAATGAAAGCTTCGGATATATATTTCAGGAATATGCGTTAATGGAACAGGACACAGTGATGGAAAATATTGCATTGCCATTCGTATATAGTAAGGAGAAAATCCCGGAGACGAAGCAGCAAACGATACTATCATCTTTGAGCGAAGCACTGGGAATACAGCAGCTTTTAAAGAAAAAAGCCCATGATCTTTCAGGTGGTGAACGCCAAAGGACTGCAATCGCAAGAGCGCTAGTCAATAATCCGTCGATACTGCTGGCGGATGAACCCACAGGAGCGCTTGATGCCGAAAATTCTGAACGCGTTTTTCAGATACTCTTAGATTTAAGAAAGCAGGAGAAGGCAATTGTATTTGTGACTCATAATATGGAATTGGCAAAGCGCTGCATACTGTCTATACCATGAAGGATGGTTGCATAGCGGGCATACATACGAATTAACTGCTTTATATTCTGTTAACCATTGATTCCCGCTATTATGCCATTCAATACCAAATACTGGTCATTCCATAGGTAAGGATATAGTATGAAAGTGATACAGAGATGCGTGTATGATAAAGAATTTACACACCTTGCTATTTCTGAAACTTACAATAACAGGATGAATTTACAAATGCTTTACTTGTACAAAAACAAACAAGGAGGATGCTGTATGAAGCTGAAAAAATGGCATGTATGTCTGGCGATTGTATGCATTTTGTGCTTTGGTTATATAATGTACATTATGAATCCGGAATTCGATGATCTGAAAAGATTTATCAACCCTATTTATGAAGGAGATAAATCCTATAGAGTAGTAAATGAGGAAAATAAAGATGTTACAGAATCCTTCATTCAAGATACAAGGCTATATCATACCTTTAAGTTTTACGGAAAAATTAAAGATTATATTTCTGATAACAATCTGACACTTTCCAAAGACTCCTGATCTGATTGTTTTAGCAATATAAAGGATAGGATTTTATATGAAATTTGTAGAAGGAGAATTAGAATCAATATTTCAATTCCTTATGTTTCTTCCACTTCTCTTTAAGATACCGGTATATGCCTCTGCATTTTCAAGATTGAAATCAAATTCAACGATCGGTTTTCATAAGATATATTTATTTCTTACAAATTTATGTATCATAGTAAGCTTTGTTAACCTGCTAACGAAACTGCCTGTTTTTCTCTATTTGCTGTTGTTGTTATTAACTTCGATAGCACCACTCATCATTTTGAATCTAACGAAACGATATTTATCAAATAAAAATATTTATGCACATTTTATATACATGGGATTTTTACAGCTGCTTTTTTGGATATCCTGTTACTATATTTTCATATGAATAACAATAGATAACAGCTATGATATAGAGAATTACGGAAGTAGCTAACTAGAATGTGCCTCATATTATATCGGATTACAAGTTAACAGAAAGGTAAGGTTGAATACTACACAGTATGAATTATCTGAAGCATCTGCAATAACTGTTGAAAGGCTGTAGGAAGCTTCATAAAAAAGACATCTTTTAAGAGCTTTTAACCCCTTAGAAGTTGTCTTTTTCTTATCTTATCCACAATGCTATTTACAGATTGTCATGATTTTAGCTTTTAATGCTTTCGCTGCATCATAGGAATTTTCCTGCTTCATAATAGCAGATACAACACAGATTCCCTTAATACCCGTTCCCTTTAGAATCTCACAATTCTCTGCATTCAAGCCACCGATAGCACCAACCGGAATTGAAACATGTGCACAGATATCCTGCAGTGTTTCCACGCTGGTTAATACTGTTTTCACCTTTGTCGTAGTCGGATAAATTGCGCCGACTCCCAGATAATCAGCCCCATCTGCTTCTGCCTGCATGGCAGTATCCACACGCTTCGCTGTTGCACCTACAATTTTATCCGGCCCCATGAGTCTGCGTGCTTCTTTGACTGGCATATCCTCTGCACCGACATGGACGCCAGCCGCATCCACTGCAAGAGCGATATCCACACGATCGTCAATCATAAGCGGTACCCCATAAGCATCCGTCAGCTTTTTTACTTTGCGGGCAAGCTCATAGTATTCCAGCGTTGTTCTGTTTTTTTCTCTTAACTGCAATAGAGTAACACCGCCGCGTAACGCCTGTTCAAGTCGTCTAAGAAACTCCTCTTCTGATAAACCTGTTGAATCACTTACCAGATATAATGTTAAATCAAATCTCATAGCTCTCTCCTAATCCTTGCTTTCGCAAAATCCAGCGCATTTATTTCATATAAAGAATCAAACAGTGATGCATGAAAGCTGCCCGGTCCCTCTGTGATTGAAACACTTTTCTCCGCAGCCAGCTCAAAGGTTATACACGCTGCCAATGCTGCATCAAGCGCAGTCTCTGTAACGGATAAAAATGCTGCTGCAATCACATTCAGCATACAGCCTGTTCCTGTACAAAGCGTCATCATGGAATCCCCGTTCTCTACAAAATATATCTGCTTTCCATCCGTTAGAATATCCACCTCTCCACTGCACAAGACAGTAGTACCATATTTGCGTGCAAGCTCAGCCAGCCATTCAGCACTCTTTGCAGGAGCTTCCCGATCATCATCACCCACATCAATCCCCAGAGCATGACTGTCGCGGCCACTAACTGCCTTCAGCTCGGAAAGATTACCTTTTAAAATGGAGAATTTACCTTCATGCAACAGCTTCTCTGCAAACGCTTCACGCAGGTCACTGCAGCCAGCACCAACCATATCAATAATAACCGGAATACCGTTCTCATTTGCACAATGAAGACTTTTCTTCATAGCAATCGCACGACTGTCATCAAAGTTACCAAGATTCAGTGCCAGTGCCTTACTGCATGCGGTAATCTGTTCACATTCCATCGGATGCTGTGCCATAATCGGCTTCGCTCCCAGTGCCAGTACAGCATTTGCACAATCGTTCATGCTGATTGGATTGGTGATGCAGTGAATCAGATTATGACTGTATTGCAGCTGTTTTCTCAGACTCCAGAGTTTCTCGTACATTCCGTTCTCCTCCCAGCTTTCTCTGCATCTTAAGCAGCATACCGCTGTGCTGCATGGATGTCAGAAATACGAATGCAATACTACCGCCGATAACTGTTCCCATAAAGAAGCTAGGAACGTAGAACATCCAGGTCAGACCGTTTCTTCCCCATAGCAACGCCATGACCGGATAGGAAACAATCGCCCCGATGATTCCTGTTCCGATAATCTCTCCCAGCACAGCTGCCCATATGTTTCCCTTACTGATTTTATAAAAGATACCTGACAATGCTGCACCAAATACAGCTCCGGTTAATGCAAGCGGTGGGATCCCCATGACTGCCATACGAATCACCCCGATCAGTACCGCACACAGAAACGAATACCAGGGTCCCATCAACACTGCCACTGTAATATTGATAAAGTGTGCCATCGGGCACATTCCCTCCACACGCAGAATTGGCGATATGACAACTCCGACGGCCACCATCATCGCCAGAAATACATGGCGGAAAACACGATTCTCATTTTTCATTTCTACTTACCTCCTGTTTGCTTTCCTTAGGGATAAGAACAGGAAGCACAAAGAAAACAGCTTTTCCGGTTGATATCCCAAGATCGGTCGAAGCCATACAGCTTCCTCTCAGCCTGTCTGGCAGGCTCCCTCGCTGAAGTTCTTTGTACGGTTGGAGCTCCCCTTCCGTATGCAGCAATAAAAAAGAGATACAGCAAACGCAGGCCATATCTCAATATGCAGTCACTCATATTGTTCACAGTTCCCTACGTCGGCATTATCCGAATCAGGTTATGGGTCGAAGCGAGCGCTTCCTCTCAGCCGTTTCCAGCTCCCCTTTTTTATCACGATAAAATGTTACCACGGTTCAAAGGGAATTGCAATGCTGTATTTTCTGAAAGCTAAAGAACTCATAGAGTTTTCATTTTAACAGCATAAAATGACCGTTTCCACCCTGTAGAATACCGCTTGTCCCAGAAAGCTTGTTTTTTTCATAATATTCTTTATGATTAAGTACAGAGGTCAGTCCATCCGCAGCTGTTCCGCTGTCAAATGCTTTCTAACCTCTGTGATGAAAAGAAAGGAGGACAGTATGATGCAAAAGGAATAATTCGAGAACTATAAGCATATGATTGTATCTGAGCAGCCTATTTTTCATGCATACATCGATATGCGTTCAAATGTTCAATATCATATAAACGTATATGTTTCCCCCTGGTATAAAGCATACAATTATATTTTCTGGATTCAGAACACAACAAAGGATAAAAGCAGAGCCTTTCGTACGGAGCATGTTACACTCGATACATTCCTTGCGAATTATGTTTCCAATGATAAAAACACACACGAGCATCTGATTCGCGAGTATCTATCAGAATGGATAAAAACCGGTGTTCTTAATGCTGAGGAAACCAGTTTCTAATGTATTTACCTTCTGCCTGTCTGTAAAAACAAACAGGCTTTTCTTGACTGTGCAGTGTATTGCGGTTATAATACACTTGAAGAGAGGTGAATGTGCATGAACTTACAGGATATACAGTTTAACAAGAAAGAACCGATGTATCCACAGCTCAGTCGCTATATCAAAAAGCTAATCCTTGCGGATGAGCTGAAGCATTATGAAGAGCTGCCAAGCCGCCGTGAGCTTGCACTTCAGCTCTCCATCAATCCTAACACGGTACAAAAAGCCTATAAACAGCTGGAAGATGAAGGTATTATAAAGACGATAAGCAATGTGAAAAGTGTAGTTATCGTCAATGAGAAAATTCTGGAAAAGCTGCGCAGTGAAATGATAGAGGAAACGATGAAGGAATTTGTAAAGGAGTGTCAGACAAGCGGCCTGGATTTTCAGCAGACGATTGTCTGGCTTACAAAGCTATGGAACACGTAATTTTTATTTCCATCAAGTGTATTGCGTACGCAATACAGAAAGGAGACTGCGATGAAAGAGATTCGCTTATTTATTGAAAATACCTCTGCGCCTTATGTGAATAAGATCATATTCCTGTACGTGGATATCTTCCTCGCTCAGGTCGCGCTATGCTTTATCGGAATTACTGAGGATATCAACGCTATTATGCTTCTGACATTCTATCCAAGCTTTCTGCTCCTATTTCTGATACACAGGAAGCGCTATAAAACCTTTATGAGTGAAGGAGGCTTAACCCGGATTCGTCTTCTGCCAATCCGGAAATCCACTTTTCTTTACAGTGAACTGCTGTTTCAATTCATGACCTATCTCGGTTTGCTTTGCACGCATTTTCTGACATGGACTGCTCTTTACTTCCTTATGGCAGATAAACAGCCGTTCCTAAGCAACACCTTTCTGTTTTTTCAGCTTTCTCAGGCAACCGCAGCTACCTATATGCCCTTTACTGCAGCTGTCATTCTTCTCGATTTATTAAAGCTGATCACGCTAACCTGTATCAGTACCCTTTTGTTAATCGGTATGGAAACATATAAAGGATTACAAACAGTACTGCTATATGTTGGTCTTCTGATTATTTTCCTCTTTATTAAGTTGATTCTGGCACAAATGATGCCGGATTTTCAGGCAATTGAGGACTGGTACGCAGTTGCTGCTATGCTGCTGCTTCTCCCTATACATGCAATACAATTGAAGGCTTTCTTCATGTGGAAAAGGAGGGTGATGAAATGAAAAAGATAACGAATTTTATGATTTTCATAGCTCTTGTTTCCATTTTATGTTTGAGCCTGCCTCTTATAATTGCCAGACAGGCAGCCTTTCCTTTACACGATGTAATAGGAAATGCCTCCGCACTGCATGGTGTCAGCTTTGATGGTACCGTAAATCTGGAGGAGGCATCCATTTTGATATCCTATGATGAGCGAGCCAGAGAGTCTCATATGATTACAGAACCACAGATTTATCCGGGCTCCTCCTATACATCCTTTACGTATGTATGTGAGGATGACTGCAAGGTAATCAGTGGCTGGGAGAAGGAAAAGGATCAAAACCGGACAGATGTAGCCTACTATAAACGAAAGCTGAATAAAGCATCCCTGTATGTATCTGTAATGGTGACAGAAAATCAACAGCTGGTTAACGATTTCGGATTTATCAAGACAGAGTTAACTTATATTGCAGATAAGGAGCATATTCTGAAAGAAGACGGTACGTACAATACTGAAGAAGAACAGATCATTCCGGGATCGATTCAGCCGGAAGATATGGCAGAATCCGGTGGTACCACGCAGCCTGTTTATCATAATGGGTATTATTATATTCTTCCACCGAGTACCACGGCGATGAGCGGTCAGAATTATATCTACCGTGCAAAAAAAATGAAATATCCTGAAAGCTATAGCATCAATGCAGATTCAGAGCATAGCTATTACGATATGAGCACATCTCTGAAGGCAAAAAAGCTGACAAACGTAAGCATGGACCGAAATTATCTTGCATTGCAGATTTCATCAGACCATTTGTTCGTATTCAGCGAAAAAAATCAAAAGCTGTATATCACAAAGTATGATCTTAACGGTAATTTGAAGGATGAAATCAGCATAAAGGACTTCCATTATTTTGATACCATTTATAAGAATGACAACTATCTTTGCTTCAGCTATGATGATACTATTCAGATATTGAATACAGATACCATGCAGCTCATCAGTGTTAAAAACAAGCAGCTTCTTTCAGATAGCGTTAATCAGGAGTATGTCAGCATTTATGATATTTTATATAAGAATGGCAGAATTTATGTTTCTATGAACGCAGATGCTGAATACTTTATGAACAAGGTCCTTGTTATAGAAAACGGTAAGACCCTGTATGTCGGTTCTCTGGATTTCTTAAAACTAAAGCCTTCTCTTACAGAACTGCCCGCGGACTGTTTTCCAGTTAAATTCAGGAGGTGAAGGAGCATGCTGAAACGTGAATTTATACAACATATACGCCGCCTTTGGAGAATTCTGCTGATAACCATTCTCGCCTATTTCATGGTCTCTGCCTTCATCATGCAGAGTATCGCATCAAATATCCGTTTGCTATACAGCAGCGATTCATGGATTGAGCTATTGCCGCTAGTCTATAACCTCTTTTATGGTGTTACGGTTTGTTTCTTTGTACTTATATTTTTCTACTATATCCTGCGGACACTGTTTGATTACCGTCAGGGCAAGACGCGATGGATGCTACTGGCTTATACACAAAAGCCGCGCATTGTCGCAGATGCTCTCCTGTTGGCCATCCTATTGCTTGTCTTTTATCTGATTAGTCTAACAATTTTATATTTTGGATTTCAGTATCACTTACAGCTGCTGGAAAATCAGCATCTGTTTCTCCCTGAGAAATATCAATCATTTACAACAATGCTTTCCATGCAGCTTGCTTTCCCCTTCTTATATCCTACCTCTGTTACATCTATACTGTTTCTAATCAGTTTTTATGTATCTGTTGTTACAGGCGGCACCTCTGTGATATATGCGTGCCGATCAGAAATATCCTGCATGATTGGTTGGCTGTATCCGAGCTATCTGCTGTTGATGTATCTGAGCTATACCTCATGGAAATCATATCTACTCATGCTGTTTATTTCCTTATTGTACAGTGCAATATTTATCATACAACTTAAAAAATGCTGTGATTATAAACAGCCGGGAGGTTACAAATGCTGAAGCTGGAAAACGTAAAAAAGCTGTACTCCAATAACCGGGGTCTGCGCAATACCACTATTGAATTTCAAGAAGGTGAGATTACAGGCATTCTGGGAAGAAACGGCAGCGGTAAGACTACATTGCTGAAAGGTATTCTAAACCTTCTGCCTCTGGATGATGGAATCATTACATGGAATGATAAATCCGTAGAGGAGCAGTTTGACAAGGTTGCCTTCATTACAGAGGATGGCAGTTATTTCCCCTATATGTCTTCAAAGGAATACGGAGATTTTCTATCTCTGTATTATCCTGCTTTCTCCAAAGAACGCTATTTTGAATTACTCGATCAATTTGAGGTAAGCAAAACAGATACTATACGCACGCTTTCCAAGGGTCAGCAGCTAAAGGTGGAAATCAGTGCCGGATTTGCAATGAACGCAAAGCTCATTATTCTGGATGAACCGTTTACCACACTGGATATCTATGCCAAGGAGGATACTGTCAGACAATTGATCGAGCAGGTGAAAGAAGATGTCATCATTTTGATTTCCACGCATAACATAGAAGAGATTGAAGCTGTGATTGACCGCTGTGTTGTCCTAGATGATGGAATGATCAAAGAAGATATCACAATGGATGAACTAAATGAAAGTGGTAAGGATTTACGAGCTCTGCTGGATCCTTATCGACCAGCTGTAAAGAAATAAATATATGAGGAGGTCTGTCTGTGCAAGGTAAAATATTCGCAATCCCCTATGCAGCATGGATTGCTGCATTTGTATTTGATGTCCTGATCATTATTGACAGCTATCCTGCAGCGCTGCTCCTGTTCCTGCTTTTATCATATCATAGTTATAAAAAGTTTTTTCTGAAACAGGCAGGCACCTATAAAATACTGATCTGCCTTGGTGGAGAAATTTTCTTATCACTGTTATGTATTCTCACGATAAGCACATTAAATCACCCCTTATCCACAGACCAGACCACGTTATTATTCTTTCATCCAGCCGCTTGTTGCATATTGTCAGTTTCTGCTTATCTCATTCATAAAACCTTTAAAACCATGGATCACAGTCTTTTGAAAATTGTGAAATACAGATATCTCACAGAGTCAAAAGCTGCGGACAGAAAAAAAGAAGCTGCATCACAAATTCATACACTCTTATAGAAGCTAAGAATTCAATCCGTTTATAGCATACGGCTGTTGAATTCTTTTTTCTATACGTGGAAAGAATCTGTTTTGCTAAGCCTCTTTTTATAATTTAATGCTTAAAGTGTCGTACTCCTGTATAAACCATCGCAATTCCATGCTCATTGCATACGTCAATGGATAGCTGATCCTTAATGGAACCACCAGGCTGAATGATAGCTGTAACGCCTGCTTTTACAGCCTCCTCAACGGTATCCGGCATCGGGAAGAACGCATCGGAGCTCATAATAGAGCCTTTTGCTTTTTCTCCTGCCTGTTCAATGGCAATCTTCGCAGCACCGACACGGTTCATCTGACCGGCACCGACACCAATGGTCATATTGTCCTTTACAAGAACAATGGCATTGGATTTGACATGCTTGACCACCTTCCATGCGAACAACAGCTGTTCCAGCTCTTCCTCCGTTGGCTTGCGGTTTGTCACACAGCGAAGATCCTCTGCTGTAATTTTATGATCATCAATATCCTGCACAAGCAGACCGTCATTTACATTGGTAACCTTGTATTTGGCATTTACCTCCAATGAGGTATCCAACTGCATCAGACGGATATTCTTCTTCTTGGACAAAATTTCAAATGCATCTTCATCAAATGCAGGTGCGATAATAATTTCAAGGAAGATTTTAGACAGCTTTTCTGCCACTGACGCATGAATCGGTTCATTGAAGGCAACAATACCACCGAAGATAGAAACCGGATCGGCCTCATACGCCTTATCCCATGCTTCCTCAATCGTTTTTCCGATACCGACACCGCAAGGATTCATATGCTTCAAGCCGACAACTGCCGGCTGCCCTTCAAAGTCCTTCAAAATTTCAATCGCTGCATTGCCGTCCTGTATATTATTATAGGAAAGCTCCTTGCCATGCAGCTGCTTTGCATTTGCCAGAGAATACTGTGGATTCATTCCCTTATAGAAAGCAGCACTCTGATGCGGGTTTTCTCCATAGCGAAGCTCCTGTACCTTGTCAAAGGTGATGGTAAACTTCTCCGGATATTTCTCGCCTGTTCTTTCTGTCAGATAGCTTGCAATCATCGTGTCATAGCTTGCGGTATGACGGAATACCTTCGCTGCAAGGTATTCTCTTGTTGTAAGAGAAGTTTCCCCGTTTTCACGCAGCTCCTTTACTATAGCATCATAATCTGACGGATCACAGAGAACCGGAATAAACTTATAATTTTTTGAAGCACTGCGCAGCATGCTTGGACCGCCGATATCGATATTCTCAATGATTTCCTCATGACTGACACCCGGCTTCTGTACGGTTTCCTTGAATGGATACAGATTCACACATACCAGATCGATATACTGGATTCCCAGCTCTTCAATCTGTCGTACATGATCAGGGTTATCCCTCACACAAAGCAATGCCCCGTGAACCTTTGGATGCAGTGTTTTTACACGCCCATCCATGATTTCCGGAAAATCCGTTACCTCAGAAATTCCGATTGTCTTGATACCTGCAGCTTCCAGCGCTTTTTTTGTACCACCGGTAGAGATGATTTCATATCCCAGCTCTACCAGACTAGATACAAACGGAACCAGATTTGTTTTATCAGAAACACTGACTAATGCTCGCTTCATTATGCTTCCTCGCTTTCTATCATTTTACATACATGCTTTATTACTTTTGGAAATATGTCATACTCCAGGGCATGCACATGATCTTCCAGGGTTTCCAGTGACCAGGTGGAATCGATCGTAATCTTTTCCTGATGGATGATTTCCCCCGTATCCACACCTTCATCTACAAAATGAACGGTAACCCCTGTGAAATCGACCTTTGCCTCATACGCATCCTGAATACTGTGGGCTCCCGGGAAATTGGGAAGATATGCCGGATGCAGATTGATGATGCGTCTTGGAAAGCTTTCCAGCAGGACCTTACCGATAAAACGCATATATCCGGCAAGAACAATCAGCTCCACCTGATGCTCCTTCAATATACTCAGAATTTCCTGTTCGTAAGGCTCCTTGCCTGCATATGCCTTCGGATTTACGTATACACAGGGTATATGCAGCTTTTCAGCACGCTCTTTCGCATAGGCATGCTCCTTATCGATAATCAGAACCTTGCAGACTGCATTGTTTACATGACCGTTGTTTATTTCCTGAATAATATTCTCGAAATTGGAGCCGTTTCCGCTCGCAAAAATCGCAATATTTACCATTTTACATCCACGCTTCCACTATTTGTAACTTCACCGATGACATAGGATTCCTCATGAATTTCCTTCAACAGGCTCTGTACGGTGTCCACGTCTTTTTTATCGACAGCCATCATAAAGCCGATACCCATGTTGAATACATTGCACATTTCATCCATCGGAATATTTCCATATTTCGCAATCATATCAAAGATAGGCTTGTGAGGATAAGCTGTTGTATCAATGGTAACACCCTGTCCTTCCTTCAGCATTCTAGGCACATTTTCATAGAAGCCGCCTCCGGTGATGTGACTCATTCCCTTGATATCAACCTTGCCTAGCAGATGCTTGATTGCCTTGACATAGATCTTCGTCGGTGTTAACAGCACATCTCCCAGCTTCTGATTTCCGATTTCTTCATACTCCTTATGCAGATCCAGCTTGGCATCCTTTAACAATACCTTGCGGATCAAAGAGAATCCATTGGAATGTACGCCGGTACTTGGAAGACCGATCAGTACATTGCCTTCCTCGATTTTCTGCCCGTCCAGAAGATTGCATTTATCCACGGCACCCACACAGAAGCCGGCAATATCATAATGCTTCACATCATACATATCCGGCATTTCGGCAGTTTCCCCGCCAATCAGGGCACACTCTGCCTGCACACAGCCATCCGCTACACCCTTTACCAGCTGTTCGATTTTCTTCGGTTCATTTTTGCCTACTGCCAGATAATCCAGGAAGAAGATTGGTGCTGCCCCCTGTACCAGAACATCATTGACGCACATTGCCACAGCATCAATACCAACTGTGTCATGCTTATCCATTTCAAATGCCACAAGCAGCTTTGTACCAACACCATCGGTTCCGCTTACCAGAACCGGTTCCTTCATGTTTAATACGGAAAGATCATACATACCGCCAAAGGCTCCGATGGAATCAATTGCTCCCTTCACCTTTGTTCTAGCGACATGACTCTTAATCAGACGAACGGATTCATATCCGGCTTCCAGATCGACTCCGGCTTCTCTATACTTATCACTCATACACGTTCTCGCTTTCTTCTTTTATTTTTCCCAGGACATTTTATCATTGTCCGCTTTCTTTTCAACCGGTTTTTCCTCTACCGGCTTTACCGGTTTTTCAGGCTTTTTTTCATCCTGCTTCCTTACGCTGTCCGCTGCCTGTACCACAACATTTGTATCGTTATCACTGGCTGGGATTCCGGAGAAATTCACATTTCTTGTGACCTTGGCATCATATGTATTCGCTCTGACGATTTCACCAAGATCAATACCGGTCGTTTCCTTCATGGATTCAAACAGCTTCGTCATGACACCGGGAACATTTCCGGCCACAGAATCAATGCTGCTGGAATCATTTCCGGAACCGATAACGGTGATCTTATCAATCTGTGTTAACGGCTCTGCAATCTTACCTGCCACATCCGGAAGAACCTTGATCAGCATTTCCGCCACGGCAGCTCCGGTATATTTCTGGTATGCCTCTGCTTTTTTATCCATTGCCTCTGCCTCGGCAATACCCTTTGCGCGAATTGCTTCCGCCTCCGCTTCACCAACCAGCTGAATACCCTGTGCTTCCCGTTCACGGCTGTATCGGTCCGCATCCGCTTTTGCACGCTGTGCTTCCGCTTCCTGCTGAATTTCGAACTTCTTTGCTTCTGCTTCCTTCTGACGCGTATACAGCTCTGCATCTGCTTTCTGCTGTATTGCGAATTTTTCAGCCTCCGCCTGTTTCTTGACCTCTGCCTCCAGTGCCTTTTCCTTAACCTCTGCCTCTTTTGACTTCAGAAGAACTTCCCGTTCCTGCTTCGCAATATTGGCATCCGCCGAGGTGACCTCAATCGTTTTTCTCTGATTTTCCTTTTCGATTTCATAAGCCGCATCTGCTGTCGCCTGCTTCACATCGGCAACCTTTTTCAGCTCTGCCTTCTGGATACTCAAATCATTGTTCTTGATTGCAATTTCACGCTCTGCCGCAACTCTGGCATCGTTTGCCTGACGATCGGCATCCGCCTTCGCAACAGCGATTTCCTTATCTGCTTCCGCCTTTGCGATTGCGGCTTTTTTCTTGATCTGTGAAATATTATCAATACCCAGATCGTCAATAACCCCGTTTGCATCTGTGAAGTTCTGAACATTGAAGCTGACGATATTCAGACCCATGGCCGCTAAATCCGGCATCGCATTTTCCTTTACCAGCTCAGCGAATTTCTGACGGTCACTCACCATTTCCTCCAGACGCATACGTCCAACGATTTCACGCATATTTCCCTCCAGAACCTCACGGGCAACGCGTGCCATGTAGTCACTGTTCTGATTCAGGAAGTTCTGTGCTGCAAGCTCCAGCTTATTGCTGTCACTGCCAACCTTAACATTTACTGCAGCATCTACCTGAATATTGATATAATCAGCGGTAGGTACCATACTGCTTGTTTTAACATCAATTGGAATCAGCTTCAGACTCAGCTTATCCAAACGCTCCAGAAACGGAATCTTGATACTTGCCTTTCCCACGATAATTTTCTTCCTCAAACCGGAAATGATATAGGCTGTGTCAGGCGGTGCCTTAACATAGCCTATTGTTACGATCAGAAGAAGCAAAATAATAACGATCGCCCCACCGATATAAGGCAGTAAGGATTGTATATCCATAATTGCTCCTCTTCTACGCATTTTGCGTTATCCTATATAGGTTTTGCTTCAATTGCTTCTCTTTTACGCATTTTGCCTATTCCTATATAGGTTTTGTTTTTATTTATTTCTGAAGTAGTTTACACCATTCTGGAAAATATTCTGATATTTATCCCCATCAATATTTTTAAACAATCCGTCTTCATAACGCTCACTGTGTCCCATCTTACCGAAGATTCTGCCATCCAAGGAAGTAATACCTTCAATGGCATAGCTGGAACCGTTGATATTATAAGTACCATTCATCGTTGGATTGCCATCCAGATCTACATACTGTGTAGCAACCTGTCCGTTTTCAAACAGCTGCTTAGCAACCTCATCACTAACGACAAATTTACCTTCGCCATGTGACATCGCGATGGAATGTCCCTGTCCCGGTGTAAAGCTGGACAGCCATGGTGATTTGTTGGAGGTTATTTTCGTTGTCGCCATATGGGATACATGACGATTGATATTGTTTCTGAACAGAGTTGGTGATTCCTCACTCAGCTTGGTAATATCTCCATATGGCAGCAGACCGGATTTGATCAGTGCCTGGAATCCATTACAGATACCGAGAATCAGACCATCATTTGCCAACAGTGTCTGCACAGCCTTGTTTACGGAAGGATTGCTTAAGACATTGGCGATAAATTTACCGCTTCCATCCGGTTCATCCCCACTGGAGAAGCCGCCGACAACCATCAGAATCTGAGCCGATGCAATTTTTTCACTCAGCTCCTTCAAACTGCGTTCAATGCTTTCTACATTCAGATTGTTAAAGACATAGATTTCAGCTTCCGCACCTGCGCGCTCAAACTGCTGTTTTGTATCATATTCACAGTTCTGTCCAGGGAATACCGGAATAATAACCTTAGGCTTGTCTATCGTCTTTTTCGCATGAACACGCTCGTTTGCAGTATACTCCGGTGTTTCAATAACACCCTTTTCCTGATCCACTGTCATTGGATACATGGTGTTGTAGCGCTCACACCATGCGGTGATAGCTTTATCGATTGTGATGCATTCCTCATTGATGCAGATCGTGTCGGCATCCGTCGTTTTCCCAAGTAATACAAAGGCTTCATCGTAAATCGCTTCACTGCTCTCCACAACAATGCTTCCGATACTGAGATCAAAGATATGTTCGCTTGTCTTCACCTCAACACCGATTTTATTACCGAAGCTCATCTTGCATAGTGCTTCCGCAAGTCCTCCGAATTTCACAGTTGCGGCTGAGCAAATCACGCCTTTACGAATCAGCTCACGCACCTTGGCGAAGTTTGCTTTCAGTTCTTCATAATTCGGTGTTTGATTATCGTTCGGTGTATGCTTTATGTAATAGATATGATGTCCGGCTTCCTTGAACTCCGGTGAAATAATATGCTCTGTTTTTTCCGTTGTGACCGCAAAGGTAATCAAGGTTGGCGGAACATTGATGTCGTTAAATGTTCCGGACATGGAATCCTTACCACCGATGGCTGGAGTTTCAAATGCCATTTCCGCTTCAATCAGCCCCAGCAGTGCCTGCATTGGTTTTCCCCATTTTTCAGGATCGGTATGCAGTCGCTCAAAGTACTCCTGATTTGTCAGACGGCAGGTTTCATAGTTGCCACCCATGGCAGTAACACGGGCAAGTGCTTCAACAACAGAATAGCTGGCACCAAGATACGGAGAGTATAGCGACAGCTCCGGATGATAGCCGTGTGTCATGATGGAGCACGTATTGGTAAAGCCGAATACCGGCAGCTTCTGTACACTTCCTTCAGTTTCCGTTAACTGATATTTTCCGCCAAATGGCATGAGGACGGTTGATTTTCCAATGGAAGCATCAAACATTTCCGCAAGTCCGATCTGGGATGCCACATTTGGCTGCTTCAGGTTTTCTTCCACAGAGGTCACTTCGCTGTGGAACGGGTCGGTATCACTCAAGCCTTCACGGATCAGTACATCCTGGAGTCCACGGACACCGTTGGTATCCAGAAAATCACGGGAGATGTTTACGATTTCTTCACCATGGAAGCTCATCACCAGACGGCGCTCCTCTGTAACGACTGCGACAATGCAGGAATCCAGATTCTCTTCATATGCAAGCTGCTTGAATTCCTCAAATTTATCCGCTTCAATCAAAACAGCCATACGCTCCTGTGATTCAGAAATGGCAAGCTCTGTTCCGGATAAACCACTGTATTTTACAGGAACCTTATCCAGGTCAATTCTCAATCCATCCGCAATTTCACCTACTGCGACACTCACACCGCCGGCACCGAAGTCATTTGCCTTTTTGATCAGTTTCGTTGCCTTCGGATTACGGAACAATCTCTGAAGCTTACGCTCGATTGGCGCATTTCCCTTCTGAACCTCACTGGAACATTTTGTAAGAGAGGTATCGTTATGCTCCTTACTGGAACCGGTTGCTCCACCGACACCGTCACGACCGGTTGCTCCACCAATCAGTACGACAATATCTCCGGTTTCCGGTTTTTTACGCACAACATTTTCTTTTGGTGCGGCGCCTACGACTGCACCTACCTCCATACGTTTTGCGACATAGCCGTCATTGAAGATTTCCTTTACATAGGTAGTTGCCAGACCAATCTGGTTCCCGTAGGAGGAATATCCTGCGGCAGCCCCCTTTGATATGCGGCTCTGCGGCAGCTTGTTTGGAAGTGCTTCTTTAATATCCTTTGTAATGTCTCCGGCACCTGTGATACGCATTGCCTGATATACATAGCTTCTTCCGGACAGCGGATCACGAATTGCTCCGCCGATGCACGTGCTTGCACCGCCGAACGGTTCAATCTCCGTCGGATGATTGTGTGTTTCATTTTTAAACATCAACAGCCACTGCTGATCCTCACCATCTACATCCACGGTTACTTCAATGGAACATGCATTGATTTCATCGCTGATTTCCATATCATCCAGCTTACCTGTTTTCCGCAGATATTTACCGGCTATAGTAGCCATATCCATCAGCGTCACAAATTTCTTATTATCATGTACATCTTTTCTCAGCTTCAGATACAGCTCATATGCCTTCTGTATGGTATCCTGCAGACTGCCTGCATCAATCTTTACATTCTGAAGGATCGTTTCAAAGGTTGTATGACGACAGTGATCAGACCAATAGGTATCCAGTACCTTCAGCTCTGTCAGCGTCAGATCACGCTGTTCCTCTTCCCTGAAGTATTTCTGAATATGCTGTACATCCGCCAGCGTCATAGCCAGCCCCTGTTCACTGCGCAATGCCTCCAGACCTGCTTCATCCAGATCACGGAAGCCACTCAGAACAGGTACCGGTTCAATCTCCACATCCTCCTCATACCCAAGTACGGCAAGATCCTTTTCTCTCATCTCTACCGGGTTAATCAGGTATTTCTTGACAGCCTGAATTTCTTCATCTGTAACACTGCCCTCCAGAATGACGATACGTCCGCTTTTGATTACAACATCCTGCTTGTTATTCAACAGCATCAGACACTGCTGTGCGCTGTCCGCACGCTGATCATACTGTCCTGGCAGGCATTCATATGCAATGAAGGTTTTTCCCTTCAGATCAATCTCATCAAAAACCTCATCCGTTACCTTCTCACTCAGAACCTTTTCTTTCAGAAGCTCCATGTCATGTTTATCCCCATGGAATACATCATATACGTTATACATCTGTACACCCTGCAATCCTGCAAGATTCAGATTCTGCTTCAGTTCATGAAACAAAGAAGCGGATTCCACCTGAAATGCTTCCTTTTTCTTCACAAATACGCGATAATTCATAGTATATTCACCTTTCCCTATTCCACTTCAATCACGGAATCTTTGATTACTTTTTCTGCCATGGAAGCCTTGAATGCGACCATTTTTTCAGCCATTGCTTCATCGCTTAACGCAAGCATCTGTGCTGCCAGAATAGCGGCATTCTTTGCGCCTGCTTTTCCGATTGCAACTGTTGCGACCGGTATTCCTCCAGGCATCTGGACAGTGGACAGTAAGGAATCCATTCCACCCAGTGCACTTGTTTGAATCGGAACGCCGATTACCGGCAGTGTTGTGCTGGATGCGATAACTCCACCCAAATGAGCAGCTCCGCCTGCAGCCGCAATAATAACCTTGATTCCACGATCCTTGGCACCTTCTGCCAGTTTGATAACTTCATTCGGTGTCCGATGGGCACTTAATGCGTGTGCTTCAAAAGGAATACCGAATTCCTTCAGCTGGTTGAAACAGTTCTCCATTGTTGGCAAGTCGGAACGGCTTCCCATTAAAATACTGACGACAGGTTTGATTTCACTCATTTGTTTTTCCTCCTTGAAATAAAAAAATACATATCGTTTTCACCAATATGTACACTAAAAACCGTTAAATTGTGTAATTGTTATAGCGTATCTTCTTAAGACCATAAGTAAGACCTCCTATAAAAATTATAAAGACGCACCTGCCTGCAATATAAAAAGCAAACAAGTACGTCCCAGAACAAAAAGAAAGAGTAATTGTTTGCTTGTAGCCCGTTCGTTTACGGTGAACGGCTAGAAACTCCCTGACCTTATTACAGGGTATATACAAGCATGTATGTCAATACATGTCTATTTTACTAGAAACCTGATTTTATTACAATAGATAAAGTGAATTTTCTTATCTGATTTTCTCAATTTCGGATTCCTGAGGAAACTACGGGATATGTATGCGGTTTATTCAGAATATAGGCGTATTCTTTTTCATGCTTTGTAACTATATACTTTCAAAATTATCCTATCCAATTTATTTATCATATCGTATTATATCAACTCCATACGCATCCTATATCCATAAAAAGCATTTTCTTGCATCTTTATTATGATAATTTTTGGATCATAAGACGCAATAAAGAGGTTTCAGAGAACATTATAATTTCGACTAACAAATAAGCGATGAAAAATAGCAAACAATTATTTAAAAAAACCGTGAAACCAGACTTTCTAGTTATCACAGCTTTTTTTAATGTAAAGCATTCAAATATCTTTCAAGGATGTAATTACACAGGACTTTTTATGGAATGCTATTCCATATCCTATAATATCTTCATAGCTATCTGCATACAATCCCTCTATATATTTCTGATTTTTGATTTGTTCACAAGCCTTTTCTGCCATCGGCTTTAGGTCTACAACCTGTCAAAATACCTTTTTCTAAAGCATCATTTGTTTTAAGGGCTGCACTAAACACATGCCTGAGAAAGTCTACCATTTCATCATAGTAGCCATTCAAATATGCAGTCTGTAAAGGAACATCACGCCATGGGCGGGCGCGCCTATTCATCAATCAGAATAATGACTTTTTTCTGAAAATGCAGTTGCATACAAATACTGATTTTAAACAAAGCATCCATTAAGTTGCTTATGGTTGAGGTCTCATTTTGATACTGTGTCAACAAATTTTTCTGTGCAGTATTTAACATTGGACTATTCAGCAATTCCGAATTTGCATTAACAATGTCTGAAATTATAGAACTGAATTTCTCAATCTGCATCTTATAATCAGCTCTTTTCATATCCTTTAAGGTGATAAATACAACTGGATATGCATGCTGATGAAGCAAAGCATCACAATCATTTGAAATTTCAAGATTATCAAAAAGATACGCATTCTCTTTCTCTTTCATAGAAAAGAAATAATATAGCACGCCTGGGCGGGCAGCGCCTACTCATATTTAATGTTTTTCCCGCTACTAGCGCGCCTCTTGTCGGATACCAAAGGTATCGCGATACTATTCTGTGAAACCGACGCGGTCTTGTGTACAGTGCAACTTTTTCATTAAGCACTTCCTTAATGAATAGGGTTTTATCAACATAATAATAACCTTCATCTATCATAGTTTGAAGTTCTCTATACCAATTGGCAAACAATTCATTCTCCCTTGTGTGTTTATTATACCACGCTATGAATCACGAACAAAAAGAAAATGGCATTGATAGAACAAGCTATGCAATAGAAACTTCAAGTTAGGATTTCCTTATCATACCTGAAAATATTTTCGTCCTACAGCAGTGAAATCTGACGGATATGCTTATCCTCCCGTATCGTAATCTTGTCCTCTTCATCAAGGTGTCCCAGCAGGACGCTGCTTTGCGGATCATGGAGCTTCATTCTTTCCGCAATCTGTTTTTCATTATAATTGGCATAGCAGTACCGACAGCCGTGCGGACAACAGTTATAATCACCGATATCAACCGTCGGCATGCAGCCACAGACAGATCGCACACCCTTTCCCTGAATATGATCCAAGGAATGCTGTACCAGTCTCTCAAGCTTTTTACGATCCATACAGAGTCCCTTGTGAATATGATAGGGGGAAAGATCAATATCCTCTGCACATGTTTGTACATGTACAGCATAGCGCTCAGCGACACTGCCCAGTGCCTTTCCGACATCCAGCATATCCTGTCGGCGCATTTCCTGTAGCTGCATACGCTTCTGATTGCCTGCCGTATTCTTATACATATCCACAAATGAAATGATAATTGTGTCCACATAGCTCTCCAACTGGCTGCACAGCTTTTCAAATGCCCGCCGATGGTACTCCACGGTATACTTGGGAGTAAGCAGGATCGGGTCATAGCGAACGATTATACGATCCTTTCCCAGTCGCAGTGACATTTCTCTTACCGCATTTACGATTTCCTTTTTGGATGCTACATGTTCCTCGATATCCTCATGATAAGGTGTCAGCGTAATCTGAAACTGATAGGGAAAGGGTACTTCCTCCAGTCTGTTCATCATGGGAATCGGATTTTTTGTACAAAACAGAATACCATCAATATTTTGTTCATTCAGATAAATACGACTGATTTGATGAGGATTGAACGGGTTTCTAACATCCACGAAGCCTTCCTGAAGCCGATTGAAAAACCATGTGCTGTAGAATGCCGGTATATCACAGCGTCCGCTTACAAAAAGTATCATGCTATCCCTCATTTCTTTTCTTATACTATACCATAACCTTCATTCGAACTGCACGAATTTGGTTTCTATGATGTATATTCTGATTTACATATTCCTTCGAATACTGAAAAGATGTGAAAATTGTAAAATTGAAATTATAAATGGTTGGTAAAGCTGCAAAACTACGTCATTATAAGGGTGGAAAAGTTACAGGAAGCTGAGAAGTACTGAACGATAACAATGACTCTGATGAAGGAATTATGTATGGGAATAAGCGTTCATGGTGACTTGTCCCAGACAGACAGACAACAACAGGCGTGTTTGATTTTGTCATATATAACAGCTCCGTATCTCCATGATAGTAATTCAGAAAAGCAGCAGGAAAAAAACGGCACTTTTTACAATGTCTTACCGGATTTAGAAGATGGTATTCAGGATGCAGCTTTTAAAGTCAGAATGCGAAGATAATTACAAAAAGCGATTTACCGATTATATTTTTTGAACTGAAAAAAGCTAAAAAAACGATATACAAAGTGAATACATCGGATTACGAAAAGCGTAAAAGCAGACCGCAATACCCGGTCTGCTTATCTATTTCATGCTAATGTAATATGCTTCTATTTACATGTATCAAGTATTTCCTTCATGCGCTTCGCAAGCCCTCTGCATTTCTCACTGCTTAGGGAGCACACCGCAACACGAATGCCCTTATTTACCTTTACTGTATAAATATGCTGCTTCATCAGGCTTTCGTGGAAAACATCACGCAATGCATTGTCCTCGATTCTCACAGTTACGAAGAAGCCCTCTTTATAAGGATAGTAATCCAATCCGCAGGCATCTGCTTCTTCTGTAAAGATGTCACTTCTCTTTTTCAGAAGCTCCACATACATCGCCTTTTCCTTCATATATGCATCATAATTGGTTGTTGTAACATATGTGAAATTTTCCATAGCAGCATTTGGCACATTGCTCCAGGTAGCTCTGGCCGCCTTCTCAAATACGATTTCCACATCGCGTACGGCTTCCTTTGTCTGTGCTAACAGAATAGCGGCACCACAACGCAAGCCATAGGAGGTCAGCGCCTTGCTGCAGCTGAAGGCAATTACAGCCATAACATTTTCTGAAAAATCATTAAATGTCTTTATATAATTTCGGCAATGCTCTAAATCATAAGAAAAATCAATATAAGCAATGTCATTGAGAAGCACCACCGGCACTTCCTTTCCACATTCGTTCAGGAATGCCACAATCTCCTGCCATTCCTCCATACTCATAGAGTAACCAGTTGGATTATGACATGGATCATTGATTACCAGCAGCAGCTTCTTCTGCGTTTTCATAACCTCACGGCAGGCTTCCTTTAAGGACTCTACATTGAAATGATCTCCCTCAAACAGAGAATAGGTTTTCACCTTCAGATTATCCATGGTCGCCATCAGCCTATAGCTGCCCCATGCGATTTCAGGGAGAATAACTGTTTCCCCTTCATCCAGTATTTCCTGCATGGTGATCGCTACTGCCCCGGTTCCCCCCGGTGTGGCAATCACACTGTGTGCCAGAGTTGAGCCCGTGCCGCCTACGATCCATTCATAAACCTGCTTACGGAAAGAATCATTGCCGACAAAGCTGGCCGCGTAGGCAGCCTTTGTTTCCTTTGCTATTTCGTTATAAGGTGTAAACACGCTGTCAAAGGCAACGATGTTCCCTTCTTCATTATATAAAGAGCCGATGGTCGCATCGACAACCTGCTCTGCACCGATGGCAGCCTTGGCTTCCTTTGCCTTTTTCACAATAGCGAATACTGTATCTTCGATTGGCGCCTTATTGACGTTCTGTTTCACAAAACTCATATTCATCCCTGCTTTCTTTCATCATTTTGATATGCTCCGAGTATCTTTACCTCTTCACATGCTTCCTTTAAATCGTGGATCAGATGCTGTTCCTTTGCATCCTTCAGATTTCCTTCTATTTCCACATAGAAATAGTATTCCCATGGACGTTCCTTTATCGACCTGGACTTAATACTCTGCATGTTAAATCCATACTGAGCGATAATATTCATCGCATGTACGAGTGCACCTGCCTTGTGGTGTGTTGTAAAAGCGAGCGAGAAGCGATTGCCCTGCTGTATCAGCTGTTTACTGATGATGATGAAGCGTGTCGTATTCTGTTCACTTGTATTGATATCCTCCGCAAGTATATCCAGACCATACAGCTCTGCATTTTCCTTCGCGGCAATGGCAGCCTTGGATTTATCATTTTCTTTCGCAACATACTCTGCCGCAAGCGCAGTGTTCGGATATGGTATCAGCTCATAGCCGCGTCCCTCTAGAAATTTCTTTGACTGATATATCGCCTGATCCTTGGAATACACCTGTTTGATATCCGCTAGAGATGCTCCCTTTACACCTAGCAGATTCTGTGATATCTGCAAATCGTATATATCATTGATATATACATCATAACGCATCAGAAGATCCAGTACCTCTCCCACTTCACCAGTATATGAATTTTCAAACGGAATGACTCCATAGGCCACTTCCCGCTCCGTTACTGCATGAAATACGTCTTCAAAGGAGGCATAGCTTTTCTTTCGGTGATCCAAAAACACCCGCTCAGCAGCAATATGGGAAAATGCTCCTTCTGTCCCGGAATAACCGATAAGATCCCGGTTGATGATCGATCGCTGATATTTTCTAGAGATTGCCATCATTTCACTGATAAATTCTATGTAGCTGTCCCTGTATTCCTCACGCTGGATAAATGCTGTATTATGTTCAATAACATACTGTTCTCTTGATGTATCCAAAACCTTCATCTGATGCGCCTGTTTGTAACGGATAACATCTTCAACCGCCTGCATGCGCTGTTCAAAAAGTTTTGCCATTTCCTCATCAATCGCATTGATCCGTTTTCGGGCATCATCCAATAAACTCATAAACTCACCCCTGTTTCCTCAATATTATACAATATTTCCATTTAAGTTCCTATCATAAATCCAAAACTTACATAAATTTATGAAAAGTTTTACAAATTGTGTGCAAATAGTATCATCCAAAACTCATTGTGCTGTAACGGATAGCTATATAGAGTCCTCCTATACCGTCTTAACTCTGTCATCAGCAATAGCGGCATCATGTTTTCATTACATTTTCATAAACTGAAATTATTTTCATAAATTTGTGTTTTTTTCTTGTAATTATGCATAAAGTATATTATCATATTGGTAATTGGAGTGATTTGACCATGATACAGAAAGCATACTTTTATTACTTTGAATAGTCCGTTATAAAGCCATTGAAGAAGTCATGGTTATTTTCACTTTATAACGAGCACACAAAAGCATCTGCGATACACACAGGATGCTTTTTTTTCATAAAAGGGAGGATATTGTTATGAAATTACACGTTGATTTAAAGGAGAACGGATATGACATCCTGATGGAACACGGGATACTGTATCGTTTAAATGACTATATTGATTTAAACCGCAAGGTGATGATTGTTACAGACAGCGGCGTACCGGAGGCCTATGCAAATATCGTACGGGAACAATGTAAGAAAGGGTATGTGCATGTCATAGAACAGGGGGAGGATTCCAAGGACCTTGCCGTCTTCAAGGAAATCAATGAGGATCTGCTGGCACACAAGTTTTCCAGAAAGGATTGTGTAGTCGCTCTTGGAGGAGGAGTTGTCGGTGATCTGGCAGGTTATGTGGCAGCCTCCTATATGCGGGGAATCGACTTCATACAGATACCGACAACCACACTTTCACAGATAGACTCCAGTATTGGTGGAAAGGTTGCTATCAATCTGGATGAGGTTAAAAATATCGTCGGTGCCTTCTATCAGCCGAAAATGGTCTTTATCGATCCGGAAACATTGCATACGCTTCCCAGAAGACACTATATCAACGGCCTGATGGAAGCACTGAAAGCCGGACTGATCTATGATGCCTCCCTGTTTGCATTGTTTGAGCATGGAGATATTGAAAAAGATCTGGATACGATTATTGAAAAAGCTTTGTATGTGAAAAAGAGTGTTGTCGAGCAGGATGAACGGGAACAGGGACTGCGTAAGATTCTGAACTTCGGTCATACCATCGGACATGCCATTGAAAGCTATTATCACCTGAGTGAGTATCTGCACGGGGAATGTGTTGCTTTGGGAATGCTGTATTTTATCGAGGATGAACAGCTGAAGCAGCGTGTTATAAGCGTGTATGAGCGTCTGGGTATCCCCACACATGTGGACTATGACCCGGAAGCGGTATATCAGCTTTTATGCAGAGATAAGAAAGCGGACGGTGATCATGTAACGATCGTTCATGTTCCAAAGGCAGGAACAGCGGAACTGATAGAAACCCCGCTTGATGAAGTACGTACTATATTGAAAGGAACACAAGCATGAAAAATACATTCGGACATAATTATTCTGTGACAATTTTTGGAGAAAGCCATGGGGAAGCCATCGGCTGCGTGATTGACGGTCTTGCGCCGGGAATTAAACTGGATATGGATTTTATAGCCTCCGTCATGGAAAAGCGAAAAGCAAAGGGCAGAATATCCACACAGCGAAAAGAGGCAGATGAGCTGCATATCGTCAGTGGCTATTTCAATGGTCATACAACCGGTACACCGTTGACGATTCTCATTGAAAATACAAACACAAGAAGTCATGATTACGAAAAGACGAAATATCGGCTGCGCCCTTCTCATGCAGACTATACTGCCAATGAAAAGTATATGGGCTGGCAGGACTATCGCGGTGGCGGTCATTTCAGCGGCAGAATCACTGCACCGCTGGTAGCGGCAGGTGCAATCGCTATGCAGGTACTGAAGGAAAAGGGAATTCTGATAGGAAGCCATATTCAGAAAAGCAGAACCATAGAGGATATTCCGTTTTCTGAGAATATAGAGGAATTACAGAAACAGATGGAACGTGTCAATACAATGGATTTTGCGGTACTGGATGATACAGCAGCTGCAGATATGAAAGCGATGATAGAGGAAGCGGCAAATGAAGGCGACAGTGTGGGCGGTATTCTGGAGAGCTGTATTCTGAACGTTCCGGCAGGTCTGGGAGAACCGTTCTTCGATTCGCTGGAAAGCACACTGAGTCATCTGTTATTCAGTGTTCCAGCGGTAAAGGGAATTGAATTCGGTCTGGGCTTTGGATTTTCGGATGTGTATGGAAGTGAAGCCAATGATCCGATCACCTATGACAAGGGATTTCATACCGCTACAAATAACAATGGTGGAATCAATGGCGGGATTTCCAATGGAATGCCGATTCGCATCCGTACGGTTATCAAGCCGACAGCGTCTATATATAAGGAACAGAATACGGTGGATTTAAAGACTCACGAAGCAGTGAAGCTTCAGATTCAGGGGCGTCATGATCCGGCAATTATCCATCGGGCAAGAATCGTCGTGGACAGTGTGCTTGCCATCGGCATTCTGGATCAGCTGATGGAGCGATCAGCAACCCTGACAATGAAATAAAAAAAACACCGGCACAGTAACATATATAAGAGGAGGAAGCAGATATGATTATCACAATGAAGAAAAGTGCAACAAAAGCAGATATTGAGCATGTCATGAAGCAGCTGAAGGATAAGGGACTTCAGATTCATGAGAGTATTGGTGAAAACCTTAATGTCTTCGGCGTTGTTGGAGATACATCACAGGTTGACCCGAAGCGCATTGAGGCGAACAAGCATGTGGAAAGTGTTGTCCGCGTATCATCCCCGTATAAGAAGGCAAGCCGGATGTTTCATCCGGAGGATACGATAGTAGAGGTAAACGGCATTCACATCGGTGGAAAGGAAAAAATCGTTGTCATTGGCGGTCCCTGCTCTGTTGAAGGGAAAGATATGATTTGTCATATCGCTCATGAGGTAAAGGATGCAGGAGGAGTGATGCTTCGTGGGGGAGCCTACAAGCCAAGAACAAGTCCGTATGCATTTCAGGGTATGGGAACAGAAGGAATTCTCGCGCTTGCACAGGCAAGAAAGCAAACCGGGCTTCCTGTTGTTACTGAGCTGATGAGTGCCGATAAGCTGGATGAATTTGTAGAGCATGTCGATGTCATTCAGATCGGTGCCAGAAATATGCAGAATTTTGACCTTTTAAAGGCTGTTGGAAAAACAAACAAGCCGGTACTGCTGAAACGTGGACTGGCCAATACGATTGAAGAATGGATCATGTCCGCAGAGTATATTCTTTCTGAAGGAAATACGAATGTCATGCTGTGTGAGCGCGGTATCCGCACCTTTGAACCTTATACACGAAATACCCTCGATTTGAGTGTAGTTCCTATTATCAAGAAAAAAACACATCTTCCGATTATCATTGATCCAAGTCATGCGACCGGTGATTGGGAGCTGGTGGAGGCAGCTTCGCTTGCAGCAATCGCAGCAGGGGCCGACGGACTGATTGTGGAGGTACACGATCATCCGGAATGCGCATGGAGTGATGGCGCACAGTCTCTCAAGCCGGATAACTTTAAAGAGCTGATCCGCAAGGGAAAGGCTATCGCAGGTGTAATCGGGAGGGCGATGTAAATGAAAGCCCATGTAGCACCATCCATCTGCAGTGGTCATGTTGTCATTCCGCCAAGTAAAAGCATGGCACATCGTGCGATTATCTGTGCCTCTCTGGCGAACGGCACCAGCGTCATAAAAAACGTTGCCTATTCGCAGGATATCAAAACCACGATTGCAGGCATGCAGCAGCTTGGTGCCGATATCCGCATAGAAGCAGATCAGGTTACTGTTACCGGAATCAAAGATTTTACAATAAAGAACAAAGAAGTGTTTTGCTGTGAATCCGGCTCCACTCTTCGTTTCTTCATTCCGATTTTCTCTCTCTGCAATCAGGAAATCACCTTCACCGGTCAGGGCAGACTGCTGCAGCGCCCGCAGAAGGTTTATGAGGATTTGTTCCACGCGCAGGGGATCACCTTCCGACAGGAAGCATCCGGTATCACGATCCGTGAATGTCTGAAATCCGGTGATATTACATTACAAGGTGATGTCAGCTCACAGTTTATCAGCGGATTGCTGTTCACACTGCCACTCCTGCAGGAGGATTCCACCATTCACATCCTTCCGCCCTTTGAATCCAGAAGCTATGTTGATCTCACGCTGCAAATGCTGAAAACCTATGGCATACAAGCTTCCTTCAAAGATGATCTGACCATTCATATTCCGGGCAATCAGCAGTATACAGCATGTGACTATACGATCGAAGGAGACTATTCCCAGCTTGCCTTCTTTGCTGTGCTTGCCGCATGCAATCATGATCTTACCATTACCGGTGTTCATCACGAATCCAGGCAGGGAGATAAAAAAATTCTCTCGATACTGAAGGACTTTGGTGTACGCATTGAAGAGGTAAAAAACGGCTACCATATTTATAAAAGCAGCCTGCATGGCTGTAGAATCGATCTTGCGGACTGCCCGGATCTCGGACCGATCCTAACTGTCCTTGCTATGTATTCCCCGGGAAATACCAATATCTACAATGCAGGCAGACTGCGTATCAAGGAAAGTGACCGCATTGAAGCAATGGAACAGGAGCTGCGCAAATTCGGTGTGGATATTCATTCCACAGAGGATGAAATCTTTATTACCGGCAACTCCTCCTATACCTGTGCGAGCGAGCTTTCCTCCCATAATGATCATCGTATCGTTATGGCGCTCAGTGTCGCAGCGACCTGCAGCAATACCTCCTGCATCATTGATGGTGCTCAGGCAATCCAAAAAAGCTATCCTACATTCTTTGAAGATTTACAGTCCATTGGTGGAAAGGTGGAGCTGCTATGATACAGGAGAATACACGATTTCTTATTGTCGGATTAGGTCTGATCGGTGGCAGCTATGCCATGGGCTTAAAGAAAAACGGCTATCATGTTGATGCCATTGAAATCAACCAGCTCAGCATTGACTATGCAATCAAGCATAACATCATCGATCGCGGTTCAACATTTGATATTGACTATATAAAGGAAGCTGATATCATAATAAGCGGACTATATCCAAATATGACGGTAGACTGGATAACCACCTATCAGAAATATTTCAAGCCCGGTGCTCTGATTACAGATGTAAGCTCTGTGAAAACAGGTGTTGTAGAACCCATTCAGAAAATCATTCGCAGGGATGTGGAGTTCATAAGCTCCCATCCAATGGCAGGTAAGGAAGTCAGCGGAGTAAAATTCGCAGACGATTCCATCTTCCATATCGCCAACTTCATTATTCTGCCTACAGAAAGCAATACGAAGGAAGCAGTTGCGACCATGCGCCAGTTTGCCGAAATACTCGGATTCAGTAACATCTCCGAGCTGACCGTTGCACAGCATGATGAAATGATCGGCTTTGTTTCACATCTGACACATGCTATTGCGGTTTCTCTTATGAACACCAATGACAACACCCACCTGGTAGAATACACCGGTGACTCCTTTCGTGATCTGACAAGAATTGCGAAAATCAACGAGAATCTGTGGAGTGAGGTATTCTTTCTGAATAAAGAGAACCTGATTCGGGAAATTGATGATTTCATACAGGAGGTCAATCATCTGAAAGCAACCCTGGAGCAGGATGATGTGGAGGGGCTAAAGGAGCTGTTTATTCAATCTACCGCAAGACGTAAGCTCTTTGACCGATAGGAGGTATCCGTATGGAACATGAGCCGTATCTGGAAGAGGAACATAAAGATCAGCTATGCAAAGAGGACTGTAAACGTATAGCCGGCTCTCTGCTTTTCTACTATATTTTATTATTTGCCTGTGCCTTTACCTTAGGAATCATAAGCAGTGCATACATCATGTCAGGCGCTTCGCAAACAGAGCTTGAAACAATCACAAACATCTTCAGTATGATAGCAACCTGCTTTGTAACGATTTTAACGCTTGTAATATATAAAAAGAAGCTGCATGTAACAATACCGTACTCTCTATGCAAGGAGTGGAATTTTCTTTCCATCCTTCGCTATACGATTATCGCTATGGGATTGTCTGGAGCAGCAGGAATCCTTATACAGCTGATAAATCAGATCCTCATCCATTTTGGCTGGGTCATGACAACGCCGGATTTCTCCATGAAGCCGGATATCGCCTACAATCTAAGCATTGTACTCTCCGCCTGTATCATTGCGCCGATCATGGAAGAGCTTCTCTTTCGCGGATTGATACTGCAAACGCTGAAAAGATATGGAAATGTCTTCGCTATTCTTGTGACAAGTCTGCTGTTTGCATTGCTGCATGGAAATCTTCCGCAGAGTGTCCCTGTTTTTGCTCTCAGTATGATGATTTGCTATGTTGTTTTAACGTCGGGTAGTATCCTGCCAGGTATAGCGATTCATTTTCTGAATAACGCTTTCGCAATCATGGAAGTCTCACTGCTTTCAGACAATGGCCAGATTTCTACAGTCTTTCTTATACTGGAAGCGCTGTTTCTACTGTATGCGATGTTTACTCTCTATCAGAAAAGACTGATCATACGGAATTATATAATTCATAACAGAGGTTCCCGTGTTCGTACCTTTTTCAGTAACTGGATATCGATCCTCTTTCTGGTCTTATGTGTTTTCATTATGATTACAAGCTTTCAACGAACATAAAACAAGGATGCGCCTGCCTGCACACTCACGACAGAAAGGAGCATCCCTTTTATTTCTTTCTTCGCGGACATGTGTATAACAGAATTGATAGCCGCAGTATGCTGTTATGATTTGAGTTTCTCAATTCTGCATGAACCATAAAGCGGGTATGCAGTTTATCAAGTGAAATCATGGAACGATCCCTATGTATCACAAGGGTGAACATACAGGAAGGAAAATTGCTAAGCAGTATGGAATACCTCCTGATTCAATGCTGCTTCCAGTGAAAACACTTTTTTCTATTGCAGTTTCATACTATCGTGTCCATACTATAGGCAGGAGGTGATTGCATGGAGAATTTTCTGAATGCGACGGCATGGACACTGGCTGAGCCAAAGCCCTATGGACTATTTCATATCGTTATGCTGCTAGTTGGTATCCCTGTGTCTATTGCGCTGGCATGGAAGCTGCGCAGGGTGAGTGATCGCAGCTATCACCGTATATTGTTTGCTATTGCAGTTATTTTACTGCTTTCCGAATTATACAAGCAGCTCTTTCATTTTTATGTTATGGATAACAAAACCTATGACTGGTGGATTTTCCCTTTTCAGCTATGCAGTCTTCCTATGTATCTTTGTGCAATTCTTCCCTTTATGAAAAAAAGCAGATGGCTGATTCCTCTGGAAACCTTCCTGATGGATTTCAATCTGCTTGGCGGTCTTATGGCGCTGCTGGTTCCGGATGGCCTCATGCATCCTTATATCACCTTGACGCTGCATGCCTTTGTCTGGCACTTTCTTCTTCTGTTTGTCGGCTTTTTCATCGGCTTTTCAAGACACGGTGATACCTCTCTTTCAGGGTTTATAAAAACCCTTCCGATTTTACTTATCTGCATAGGAGCTGCCACACTGCTCAATGTTTTATTTCATTCCTACGGGGATATCAATATGTTTTATATCAGTCCTTACAAAATCACTACCCAGCCTGTATTCTCTCAAATTATGAAGCGTACCGGCATATGGATAGGCAATCTCCTTTATATCACGGCAATGTGTATCGCTTCCTTTCTCATTCACAGAATGTTTGCCACGATTCGTCGAAGCTGCGAGAAATGAGCCGATACCCTCCATCTGTACAAAGCTTCCACACCTCATCACTATTCAAACGGTTATGTAAGACACGCTGTACATTGCAGCGATCACTTTTTTCATAAAAAACCTCTGCCTGCTCATTGCTTAGCCCGCCGCGGCTTTTTCTGTCAATGAGTCTGTCACGCAGCAGGTTTTCCTCCGCTTGAATAAACACACAATAGTCGCATAGTGCAGAAAGGGAGCGATAGGGTTTCTCGTCCAACAGAAGATAATTACCTTCCACAAGAAGAATACTGCCTGTAATATGCAGCCTATGCTTCAGCGGCTCATGCAGATTACGGTCATATACCGGCCACCAGGTATCGCTTCCTTTTGTTTCCTTTATCAATGCATACATTGCTTCTGCATCAAATGTTTCCGGAGCACCTTTTAGTTCCTTTAGTTTTTTTCCATCCTGAAAATGGTTATCGAGCCAGGCATTCGTATAATGAAATCCATCCATACCGGCATACTGCATATCCATACAGCCCAATTCTCTGGCGAACTGACAGAGTGCTATCGCAAGTGTGGATTTCCCTGTTGCAGGAGGAGCCGCCAGAAAGACTATGAGTCTTTTTCCTGATTCCTTTTGCAGCTGTATGACATGTTGAAGAAATGGCATAAATACTGTTTTGATATCCTCTTCCTTGTATTTTGCCTGTATGTCATACCCATTCACGTTGATTGTTAACATTCGTATGCCCATCGTATCACCCTTCTTTTCATTATAAGGGGTTTTTGATTATTTTCAAAGTAAATACTTAGATCTTTTTATATTGCATGCAGCTCTCATTTTATGCAAAAAGACTTGCCTGAAACAATCTTAATAATGCTTAAATGGAGTTTAATCCCTATAGACGGTATGCTATGATGATTACGGTTGAAATGATTACTGATGATTACACAGCTGTATACAATATATTTTCAGAGGCTGTAGATCGCAGTCAGGTATTCATAGAAAGGAAAATCATGAATTTAGAGAAAAAGTACCGTATTATTAAAATCTCTTTCATCCTCGTATCCTGCTTGTTTTTTACCGTGCTGTATGCCATAGGCACCTATGTCAGTGAACGCAAGGAAGAGCATCGATTCGCAAAAGGTATCCGTGGAACCTATACCAGTGCCGATAGCTTTACGAATATCAGTCTGGATGATGAGGATCAGCTTTATTATTTATCTGGTGATCGTGTATCTCATGGTACATATAAAAAGCTTAATGAACAGGTTTTCAAGCTGCTATCCGGGCATTTGAAGGATGCCTACATCGTTAAGGATTCCAATGGCGATATCATTCTTATCGAACAGGATACGTCTGCCGCCAGATTTAAAAAATACGATAATCATATTACCATTGTATCGGAATGAGAAATCTAAACTGCATGATTGCATGCGTATGTTTTCACAGACCGCATGCAGAAGGGAGATATCTCCTTTTTTGCTTACAGCTGTTTTTATACGATTTGGAATCAGTGGATATGAATTGTAAGCCGCTTCTAATTCGTGTATAATAATGCAGTATGCGAAACGGAGGGATTTTTGAATGGAAGTTATGAAGAAATTTATAAGCTATTATAAGCCATATAAGACTGTGTTCTTTCTTGATATGTTCTGTGCACTTGTGATAAGTGCGGTTGATCTTGCATTTCCGCAGATTCTGAGCTATCTGAATACTACATTTTATATTCAACCAAAGGATATGATTATGGACAGTCTGCTTCTGCTTGGGGCAGGACTGCTTGTGATGTATATCGTTCGTGCAATCTGCCGGTATTATGTAACAGCGCAGGGACATATTATGGGAGCACGTATGGAGAGCGATATGCGTCAGGATCTGTTTGATCAGTTTGAGCGCCTGTCCTTCTCCTATTATGACCGTAACAATACCGGGGAAATGATGAGCAAGCTGGTTTCTGATTTGTTTGATATTTCAGAATTCGCGCATCACGGACCGGAAAATGTATTTATCTCGCTATTGAAAATTATCGGTTCCTTTCTGTTGCTGCTGTACATCCACGTACCGCTGACCCTGATTCTGATTGCGGTAACGCTGGTCATGCTGATTTTCAGTATGCTTCAGAATAAGAAAATGCAGGCAACCTTTATGGATAACCGCCGTAAGATTGCCGGTGTCAATGCAAGTCTGCAGGATTCTCTGGCCGGTATCCGTGTTGTCAAATCCTTCGCCAATGAAGACATTGAGCGTGATAAATTTTCTCACAGCAATCAGCTGTTTCTGCAATCCAAGACGAATAACTATTACCGGATGGGACTGTTTCATGCAGGAAATAATTTCTTTCAGGGGATGCTGTACCTGACGATTCTGGTTGCGGGTGGATATTTTATTGCCAACGGAACACTCGATCCAATTTCTCTTGCGACCTATGCCCTGTATATCAACATCTTTGTTGCTCCGATTGAGGTGCTTGTTGAATTTACAGAGATGTTTCAAAAGGGCTATTCCGGGTTTAAACGATTCCTTGAAGTCATTGAAACAGAGCCGGATATTCAGGATGCACCGGATGCACAGGAGCTGAAGAATGTTCAGGGTGTCATAGATTATGATCATGTGACCTTCTCTTATAATGAGGAAGAGCATGTTTTGGATGATGTTTCTATACATATCGAAGCAGGCCGTTCCATTGCTCTGGTTGGACCAAGCGGCGGAGGGAAAACGACAATCTGTTCCCTGCTTCCAAGGTTTTATGATGTGAAGAACGGAGCTGTGCGTGTGGATGGTCAGGATATTCGAACGCTGACACTGGAAAGCCTTCGCAAGGCAATCGGTATCGTTCAGCAGGATGTATATCTGTTTACCGGAAGTGTAAAAGAAAACATTGCATATGGAAAACCCGGATGCACGGATGAGGAAATTTTCGAAGCAGCCAAAAAGGCAAATATTCATGATTTCATTATGGGACTGCCGGATGGCTATGATACCTATGTCGGTGAGCGTGGCACACGACTGTCCGGAGGACAGAAGCAGCGCATCAGTATTGCCCGCGTCTTCCTGAAGGATCCAAGAATATTGATTCTGGATGAGGCCACAAGTGCACTGGATAATGAAAGTGAACGGCATATTCAGAAAAGTCTGGAAGAGCTGGCAAAAAACAGAACCTGTATCACAATTGCGCACCGTCTTTCCACCATACGCAATGCAGATGAAATTATCGTTATATCTGAAAACGGCATGGAAGAAAGAGGAACACACAATGAACTGCTTGCGAAGGGCGGCACCTATGCCAGTTATTATCATATGCAGTTTGAAGGTCTGGATTTTGATGAACAGACTCGTGAAACACTACATTCCAGACAATAGAAAAAGCACGGTTGTGAAAAATCGTGCTTTTTTCTTGTTCTGCTGTTCAGCCAATATATCGATATATACGAATGTTCACAGGTGTTAACGCCATGCCTTACGGCAGTCTGGAATAATGCACATGCACCAGCTTTTTCCCCTGCGGATAGCTGCGGTAAATCTGTGTTTCCCTTCCCTTGTTCATGATATGTTCCCCGCTGTCCTTCATCGTCGCATACAGCGTCCAGTAAAAGCGTACAATTGTAATATCACAGAATTCCTGAACCTTAACATCATCCTGTTGAAGGTCGCGCGTTTCATACTGAGCCATCGCTCCGTGATAAAAGGAAGCAAGGATAGCATCCAGTCCTTCCACTTCCCCTTTTGGAAATATCATGGAGCATTCATCCTGATCACTCCACACCTCACGAATCAGCGAATCACTGCAGGTATTGACGGATTGTATATAGCTTTTTAATTCTTTCATAGTAACCACCTCACCTCACCATAAATCCTACACGCAGCTGAAAGGATTGCAAGAGCAAATATAAAAAGCTTATGCTTTTTGTTCGGTATCAAACAGATATTTTCTGATTTCTTCAAGACTGTTACAGCTTTTCAGCATGTGCGTCTGCTCATCATCAGAGACAATCCGTACAATGCGGCGAAATATTTTACTGTATTCCGTACTGATATCCTCACCGATGGCCGCAAAGAATACAAGATCAACAAGCTGATCATCCCATGTGATCGTATGATCGAGTTTGATAATTAAAATAACGGAATTCTTCACTGCTTTTTTCGTACCGTGAGGGACTGCAACACCACGTCCGATTGCTGTTGAAGAATACTGAATACGATCATAAACCGACGCCTCAAACGCTTCTGTAACATATCCGTTATCCTCCAGATATGTGCAGTATTTATGAATGAGACTTCTGCGATTTTCACAGCTGTCCTGAAAATAAGAAAGATAGCTGTCAAACTTTGTGCGAAGCTCCAGCGTATGCTTGATTTCTCTTGCAAAAATCCAATGACGAATCTGCGAACAGGATGCTTCTGTAAACAAGTGATCGATATTTATAATATTGGAAGCATGCAGACGGTTCGTTGTAGCATTCAATATAAGATCATGCTGGTGCCCCGTTTCTTTTTTCATTTCATCACTGCCTATAATGTTCACAATTTCTATTTCACGAAAGGATGTTTCAACCATGCTTTTAATATAGGATTCAAAGGTGATTCCGGCATCACAGATCAATAAACAGCGTATGGAACGGATATTCCTGGAGCGGTTTAAGGCTCCGACGATATGCAAACAGATAAAGCCAAGCTCATTGGCGTCAAAATAGATGTGTTCCCTTTCCTCTATCTTATCAATCGTTGTCATGATTGCGACATAGACCTCCGTGTATTTCGTTTTGATTGCTTCCAGCAGAGGATTCTCACTTGAGATACCATACTTCATTCTCCGGATTGCCGGCTTCATATGATTGCAAAGGTTTTGTTTGAGCTGTTTATCTTCTGACAGATCGACATTCAGACGTTCCGATACCAGATAAATGAATCTATCCAGCATGGCACTGTCCAGCTCCTGAAACTGTTCCTGGTTTTGCTGCTTGCGGGTTGAAAGAATCACCCGTTCCAGATAATATATTTCCTCTTCGGGTAGGCTTACATGAAATGTCTGCTCCATTTTCAGCTTCATGATGGTGGCTACATAATATTCCTGTAGATCAGTGCTGATGGTTGTCTGCTTTTGAACTGACCTGTCAATCTGACAGCGCGTAAGTAATATACAGCATTTGAGAATCAGCATACCGAAATCATAATCACAATAATGAGTATTCAGATTGATTTCCGATGATTTTACAATCGGGATAATCATACGAATCATCTGAACATCAAATACCATTTTCATTTTTTCATATAATGCATCCGGCAGACGGACATCCAGATCATTATGCTGATATCCCTGCACCGGAAGAGTGTCTACAAAACGGTAAAAAAGATTTCGGATATCCTCTTCGTGTCCTTCCAGAGACAGACCATAGTTTGAACGTTTTCGAAGTCTGCAGTCATAGTTCTCAGCAAGTCTCTCAGCTTCCTCAAGAACAGTGGTCAGTGAGGACTTTGAACGGTATAATGCATCTGCAAGATCCTCCATACGGATCGCATCCCTATAAGTTAAAAGCATATGCAAAACCGTATGCAAATCATTTTCCTTTTCCAAGGGGACAGATGTCTCAAAGCGATTTTTTTGAAGCAGCCGGTAAATCGCCTCTCTCTGTTTTTGTGTACAGTGAAGACGTATTCCGATGTTCGGTTTTTTTATCAGCTCGGCACCATGAAGGAGCTGTAGAAAACTGGTATCCTGCAAATCGCTGTGTATCGTTCGTGAAGATACTGCGACCTGTTCTGCAAGCTCTGCCACAGTCTGAAAATTCTGTTCCTCTACAAGTATATTCAGAAGTTCCATCCACCTTTGTGTTTTTTTCATGATAAGCCTCCAGTTCACTGTCCTTTTTTTTATCACCCATTATAGTATGCCAAGAGCCTTCCATACGGTATCTATCTCGATCCTGCGGAAAAGATACAGATTTAATTTCTGCTTTTCTTTCGGAACGCATACCGAAGGTGAGAGCTGTATGCCGAAAATAAACAGCATCTGATATCCGCTTTCTTCCATAGAAATTATATCATAATTTCTATATACAGCTGTCTGGAAAAAATTGCAGGAATACCTGTAGATGTTGAAAAAAGGAAGTGCCGTGCTCTATTGATTGTTGAAGACAGCGGTTGATATAGTAAAGGTGCAAGGAGGAACAGCAATGAAGAAAACAGCACATTGTATTCATCATACACATTGGGATCTAATCTGGTATTTCACAGCACAGGATGCAACCGTTCAGCTGTGCTATAATATGAAGGAGATGCTGGAAGGCTTTCGAAGCGGAAGAATTACAGATTTCTTTTTCGACGGACAGAGTGCGCCGATGGATGAATACAGAAAGCTTCACCCGGAGGACGAAGCATACATACGAACTCTCGTAACGGAAAAAAAGCTCGTAATCGGACCCTTTCACTCGCAGCTTGACTGCTTTATCTGCAATGGTGAATCTGTCATCAACAACCTGAGACTCGGCATGCAGTCTGCCGAAAATCTCGGATATGTTTCCAGGGTTGCATATCTGCCGGATTCCTTTGGACATTCCTGGGATTTTCCCAAGATATTTCATCAGTTTGGAATTAAGGATTTTGTCATAACACGCGGTGTTGGAGATGATTATAAGCTTGGCAGCGAATTTTACATGAAATCAAATGACGGCAGTGAGCTGCTGGTATGCACAATGATTGCAGGCTATGGATACGGATGCTATGCATTCCGTAATGGTACATTGTTTGATGAATCAGCTCTTGACTACAATAAAATCAGTGTACAAAGTCTGATTGACCGGCTCCTGTCCTATTCCACACTGGATCACGAATTTGTATTTCCGCTGGGCTTTGATCAAAATCCGGCAATGCTGGATATACCAAAACGAATAGCAGAGTATAACGCACAGCAAACAGACATTGCATTTGTATCAACAACATGGCAGAACTTCTGCAATCGTGTAAGAGAACATGGTCACAATTTAAAATGCCATGAGCATGAACTGTTCTCGACGCAGTATCATCGGGTTCACCGTTCCATTTTCTCCGCACGCGCAGATATCAAAGCACTGCAGGATGCCTGTGAGCGAAAAATCACATACGGTCTTCAGCCTCTTATGTCCATGCTGGATGCACAGGGTATCCCGTATGACCACGGACTGATCGATGAAATATGGAATCGTCTGCTGCGCTGCCAGACACATTCCTCTGCGACACTGACAGATGAAACAAATGATTATATTCAGCAGGAAACACAGAATGCTTACAATCTGATAACCTCTCAAACGGTATTTCTGATGAAGCTGCTTTCTCTTTCTGTACAGAAGAAGGAGGATGGATATCCGCTGCTGGTATGCAATACGCTGCCAAATACAAGAACACAGACACTGCATACAACTGTACAGACTGGAAAACCTGATTTCCGAATCCTTCTGGATGGAAAGGAGCTGCCGTATACGCGTGCAGAGACAGTAAAAAAGAACTGTGGTGTTTTACGTAAAGATATCCGTGATATGGATCCTAAGGGCTATTTCTATGAAACAGAAATCATATTGCAGATTGATCATATGAAGGGCTTTTCCTATCGCACATTGTATATTCAGGATATTGATCAGCCATCTGTCAGCTATGAACTGGCGCAGGTTCCTTATATTGAAAATAACCGTTTCCGTATTCACAAGGATGAAGAGGGTGTACATATCTTTGATTACAGGAGTCATAGGGAGCATCGCAGCGCTATCTATCTGGAGGAATCCGGGGATGAGGGAGACAGCTTTGACTATTCTCCTCCAGAATATGACTGGATTCTTACAGATTACTTTGAACATGCAGAAGTTTCCTGCGTACAGAATATGACTTACAGCTGCATGACCCTGACAGGTACCATGGAGATACCTCAGAATCTGAAGAATAGAAAAGATAGAATACGAAATTCCGGTATGCGATATAAAATTAAGCTTGAGCTGATAGATAAGAATAGTATCCGTATTTCGGGAACGATTGATAATCATGCAATGGATCATCGTGTACGTCTGGTTTTCACCGGACAGGCACCGCATACGTATTCACTTGCAGGGACACAATACAGCTACATCAAACGCGAAAGCACTCCGGCAGCTTTAAAGAACTGGAAGGCGGATGGCTGGTTTGAAGAGCCCAGTCCAACATGGCCGTTATTGAATTATGTATCGGTAGAGGATGATGAAGTCATGACTGTTATGACGAAAAGCAGTAAGGAATATGAGCTGATAGACGAAGGTAACAAGGATATCGCTGTAGTATTGTTTCGTTCCTATGGTGCTATGGGCTATCCGGATCTGCATCGTCGTCCAGGCAGGCCCAGCGGTCTGGACTACATGATATTCCAAACACCGAAATGTCAGATGCTGAAAGAAAGCAGCTTTGATCTGGCCTTAACGTGGTATGAAAGCTATGACGGTAATCGTATCTGCCAAGATTACATTCAATATGCCTGCCCGCAACTCTGTTTTGAAGGACAGCATTTTGATAAGTCCGTGCATCCGATATCCTATTTTCCTACCAATCCACCAGAGCAGAGACTTCCGGATTCCTGGAGCTTTCTGAATATGGATGAGCTTCAGGGCTGCTTCGGATCATTGGTGAAGGAAAAAGATTACTGGCTGCTTCGTCTGTATAACAATGAAATAGAGCCGGTATCCTGCGGCATAATACATAGTGATGAAGCGCTTGTTTACACACTGACGACACTGAATCATACAATACACAAACCGCTGTCCAATGAGCTGGAGCCTCTGCGTAAGGGTGAGCTCAGAATGATACAGATAGAAAGAACATAAAGGAGGACTTGTTTATGAAACGCATTATCGGAGTATGTGCCTGCCCGGCAGGAATTGCCCATACGTATATGGCCGCTGAGAATCTGGAGCGGCAGGGTAAGAAACTGGGCTTTCAGGTAAAAATTGAAACAAATGGTTCCGGAGGTGTAGAGAACCGATTATGTGAGGAAGATATTAAGGAAGCAGACTACGTTATCATTGCGGCAGATACCCGTGTGGAAATGGAGCGCTTCAGAGGGAAAAAGCTTCTGGAGGTTTCTGTAACAGATGCCGTTAGAAAAGTAGAAAGCGTATATGAAAAACTGAATGATGCACTAAAAGAATATTAAATGAAAAAGAGGAGAAAATTATGAATTGGAAAAAAAGCTATAATCATCTGATGTCCGGTGTTTCTTACTTCCTGCCATTTGTTGTAGGTGGTGGAATTATGCTGGCATGTGCCTATCTGTTTGATTTTCAGAATGCCAACACAGCGACCTTCGGCTCATCCAATGTTTTCGTTTCCTGGCTGAATCAGATTGGCGGGCTGGCTATGGGGTATATGTTTCCGATTATGGGAGCTTATATTGCCTATTCCATAGCGGATCGGCCGGGACTGCTGACCGGTATGGTAGCCGGTGCTTTGGCAGCAAACGGCGGCTCCAGTTTTCTTGGCGCTGTGATCGGCGGCTTCGCAGCGGGTTATATCATTCTCGGTTTGAAAAAGTTGACTGCCGGGATACCTCGATCTATGGAGGGAATCAAAACACTGCTGATATTCCCGATACTGGGGCTTGCATTAACAAGTCTTGCCATGCTGGCAATCAATTCCGTCGTTGCCCCTGTCAGCAATGCGCTTACAGATTTCCTGTCCAGTCTCAGCGGTACAAATGCTGCACTGCTTGGGGCAGTAATCGGCGGTATGCTGGCACTTGATCTTGGCGGTCCCATCAACAAAACTGCATATCTGTTCTCTGTTGCAACACTGACTGCAGCAGATGGAGGAACCGTACCGTCTGTTGTCATGGCTTCCTGTGGCTGCAGTGCCATGGTAATTGCTACAAGCTGTGCTGTCGCCTGTACGCTGTTTCCTAAAAAGTTCAGCGAAAATTTACGGGGGGCAAAAATTGCTGCATATATTATGGGACTCAGTTTCTTTGTTGAAGGAGCCATTCCCTTTGTAGCAGACCGGCCTAAGAAAATTCTTCCTTCCTTATGTGTTGGAGCAGCAGTAACAGGAGCCTTGGTAGCCATGTTTGGAATTACACTATCTGCACCGATTGGCGGTCTGGAAACATTGCTTCTTGTCAGCAATATCCCATTATATCTGTTATCGTTTGCAGCAGGAACAGCAGTTGCTGTCTGTATGATTTATTTCTTTATCAGAAATGAACCGGATCAGGAGTAAGACATGAAGTTGATCAATGAGAATCTGATTCTCCTTGATATGAATCTGCAGTCCAAGGATGATATTATTTCCTGCATTGCGGATACACTGGAGAATAATCAGCGGCTGTGTGATAAGCAGCAATATATAGACGATGTTTATTCAAGAGAGGACGAAATATCTACAGCCATGGGCTCCAGCATCGCTATACCGCATGCATTGTCATTGGGCGTCAGGCATACATCTCTGGTCTTTCTTCGACTACAAAATCCAATTCAATGGGATGATGATCAGGTTCAGATGGTATTCGGTATTGCTGTACGCAAGGAAAACAGCGGGAATGAGCATCTTAGAATCCTTTCCAACCTGGCAAGAAAGCTGATGGATTTGGGATTTACAAATGCGCTTCTTCATTCAGACAATCCGGACGGCTGTCTGCAGCTGCTGGAAGAATGCAGCATTAGCTGAAGATAAAACTACAGCTTTGCATGTTACATAATCAGTAAAAGATAGGAAGTAGCTTAGAAACAGGTCAACGGCACCTGTTTCTTTTTTTCAAAATGCTTCTCTTCTTTGTTCAGGAACACAGGTGTAAACAGAAAAAAGATCATAGCCATGATCCTTTTATAATGTTATCTGCACAATTTCCCCATCAGCCGTTTCTACATCAACGATGGTTAATCCCCTGTATTCCTTACTGAAATGCTTTAGAAGCCGCATCATCTTTCTTGTGGTCTCCTTATCCATTGTCCATGCTATTTCCGTATTCTCCTGTATTTTCTTTCTAATCACTGTACAGGTGAGCGTATTATAAAGCATGCTATCGGGAATGCGAAGATTTAGACGGCAGGACTGTGCATGAATCCGTATCTTCATGCTATTCGACAATCACTTCGACATGATCTCCGTTTGCAGAATCGACTTCTACAAGCTTCCCGATCACACCACTCTCTATCAGCTGCATAATCATTCCCAGATCGATTTTCTGCATCATTGGATTGTCTGTCATCTGCGGGATGTCCAGCCCCATATCTCTGGCCATTTTTACCAGAGCCAGCGGCAGGTTGACACGTACTCTGTCTCCATTCTCTGAATCCACATACACTCTCAAAAACATCTGTTCGATATCCTTTCGCTTATCTTCCGGAAGCAGTTCGACTGTCTGCACCTTTTCTTTTAGAAAATCATCCAGAGAAATATGGAAGAAGTCTGACAGCTCAATCAATACTGGAAGATCCGGCATAGAAAGATCATTCTCCCATTTTGATACAGCCTGCGGCGAAACTCCCATTTTATCTGCAAGCTCATCCTGTGTCATACCCCTTGCTTTTCTCAATTCACTTATTTTGGTTCCTAATGCTTTCATATAGTGTTCCACCTTTCTTCACACCCTCATTATAGAAATGATTCCTTCCTAAAGGAAGATAGAGCTGGTTGAATGTCACAACTGCTCGTTGTCTGCTTCTCAACCAATAGTAGAATTCCCCATATTTCCTTTTACAACAGCCTTTTACATTATATTCGTATCAACACACTTATCTGTCATGCAATCTATTCCTTAAAATCTTATGGAAGAACTTCCATTGCATATATGCAATCTTGCTGCTGTCATCTTCAGTGCCTGCATAGTTCACACATCAAAATAATTATCTATAAAGTTTTCTGTATCATAATAACAAGGGCACAAAGCATCTCCTTTGGAAAAAGGCATGCAATACTTAAGAACAGCCGCATTCCCTCTTCCTTTTGGCTCATATGACGCTGTTTGCAGTTTCACAGAGAATCGATGATTCAGCTATTCCTCTTATGCTATAGAAAGAGATAAAAGAAAGGATATGGTCATGCATTGATCATATCCTCTACCTTCAGCTTCTGATTCTGTTCATCCTTTTCTGACAGGATGACACTGCCGCTTTGCAGTGATTTCTGTACATCGATGATTCTCTGATTCCGGCTTCCCTTAAAGACAAGACGGTAATCCTTCCGCTCATTCACAAACTTACCGTCAACCAGCACATCAAGTTGCACAAGCAGCCTTTTCCTACGCTCATCCGCAAGAAGCTCTTCATAGGTGAACCCGCTGTAAGCCCAGATGTTCAGCTGTTTTTCCTTTGCCGTTCTTACGATTTCCAGCAATGGATCAACCTGCAGAAACGGCTCTCCACCTGAAAGTGTCAGACCGCTCTGCAGCTGTGCATCACGAATCTGCTGCTGCAGCTGTTCCACGGAATACAGGGTGCCGCCTTCCGTATCCCAGGTTTGCGGATTGTGACAGTTTGGGCAGTGATGTCTGCACCCCTGCGTCCAGATAACCATACGAACACCGGGACCATCTACAAAGCTGTCCTCCTGCATAGGGGAAGCCAGTCGGATGGTTTTGTTATCCATGCTTTACACGATCCCGTTCTTCAGATGCCTTTGCATCATTGAAACGGTCTACCGTACCTACCAGATAACCGGTAATACGGCGAATTTTCTCAAACTTATATTCTTCCTCACGCTCGTCTCTTCCGCATTTTGGACAGACATGCCCTTCAATTACACCACTGTAGCCGCAGCATGGATCACGGTCTACCGGATGGTTGATGCTGCCGTAACCGATTCCCGCATCCTTCATACAGCGAACGATGGATTCAAATGCTTCCAGATTATTGGTAGGATCTCCATCCACTTCCACATAGGAGATATGTCCGCCGTTTGTGAATTCATGATAAGGAGCTTCCTTCTGAATCTTCTTAAATGCTGTTATGTGATAGTATACCGGTACATGGAAGGAATTTGTATAGTAATCCCGATCTGTAACACCCGGTATGATACCGTAGATTTTCTTATCAATCCGTGTAAATCTTCCAGACAGACCTTCTGCAGGAGTTGCAATAAGAGAGAAGTTCAGACCGTATTTCTCTGTAGCTTCATCACACATTTCACGCATATGCCCTACGATTTTCAGACCGAGCTTCTGCGCTTCTTCACTTTCTCCGTGATGTTCTCCGATCAGCGCCTTTAAACATTCCGCCAGACCGATGAAACCAATCGTCAGCGTTCCCTGCTTGATGATTTCCTCCAGCGTATCCTCCCAGCTCAGATTCTCACTGCCGATCCAGACACCCTGTCCCATTAGGAACGGGAAGTTTTTCACTTTCTTTCTTCCCTGAATTTCCAGACGCTCCAGCAGCTGCTGAATAACGATTTCCATCTTTTCATCCAGCTCATTAAAGAAAGCAGCCTCATTGAAATCACCATTTACAGCAACTCCGTGCTTGATTCCAAGACGCGGCAGGTTGATGGAGGTAAAGGAGTTGTTTCCTCTTCCTGTCGCAATTTCCGGACCGTTGATATTTCCCATAACGCGGGTACGGCATCCCATATAGGTTGTTTCTGTTTCCGGATGTCCTTCCTTGTAATACTGTTTGTTGAACGGAGCATCCATAAAGCTGAAATTCGGAAACAGACGTTTTGCGGATACACGCATTGCTAGCTTAAACAAGTCGTAGTTAGGATCCTCAGGATTATAGTTAATGCCTTCCTTAACCTTGAAAATCAGAATCGGGAAAATCGGTGTTTCTCCGTTCCCCAAACCTGCTTCCTGTGCCAGCATCAGATTTTCACTGATCAGTCTACCCTCCGGTGTCATATCCGTACCGAAGTTTATACTGGAAAACGGTACCTGTGCACCGGCACGTGAATGCATGGTGTTCAGATTATGTACAAAGGCTTCCATTGCCTGATAGGTTTTTCTTCTTGTGGCAACGTTTGCTTCTTTATAAGCGAATTTATTGATCAGCTCGATTTGTTCCTCACCAAGACCGAAGGTTTCCTTCAGCATGGCATTCAGGCTGTTCAGGAAGCTGTCGTCCATGATCATAGCTGCAGTTTTTCCTGTTTCCTTCTCCACTGCCTTGAACGATTCTCTCACATCAGCATCCAGATTGATAAACAGCTCCAGCGCTTTGTTGAGATTACTGATATATTCCTTGCGGAAGGTTTTTGCGACACCCTTTGCCAGGTAGAAATCAAAGGCAGGTATACTCTGACCGCCATGCTGATCGTTCTGGTTACTCTGGATTGCGATTGCCGCAAGAGCTGCATAGCTGGTGATATCCTGCGGTTCACGCAGATGCCCGTGACCGGTTGAAAAACCGCCGTCAAACAGCTTTTCCAAATCAATCTGACAGCAGGTCAGCGTCCCCATATTCATAAAATCCATATCATGAATATGGATATCTCCGTTTTCATGAAGCGCCGCATGCTGCGGATTCATCAGCTGACTCATACAGAATTCCTTGGATACAGCACTTCCGTACTGCAGCATGGTACCCATTGCCGTATTTCCGTCAATATTGGCATTCTCACGCTTGATATCCGCATCGTTGCTGTCCGCAAACGTAATTTCCTCAATGGATTTCATCAGTCTTGTCTTCATGCTGCGGATTCTTGTACGTTCTGCACGATACAGGATATATGCTTCACTGGTTCTCGCATGACCGGTTTCAATCAATACCTTAATAACTGCATCCTGCACATTTTCCACGGTTGGTGTTGTGCCCTGGTATGTATTATTCAGAAGATTTACGACTTTCTCCGTCAGTATTTCCGCTGTTTCATAATCTGCTTTGCTGCCTTCCTCCTGTGCTACTCTGCTTGCTGCCAGGAAAATAGCTCTTGTGATTTTTTCTGGAGAGAAATGTATTTCACGTCCGTCCCTTTTCTTAATGCTAGTGATCATAGAATCCTCCTTAACCTAGAACAATGACAATAGAAAATACACGCGGCATTTACGTGTATTCAGATTGTTTATGTTGTAGATGAACCTTCATCTCTATTTGCTCTGACACTTATTATACCTCAATTTCAGTGTTTGTGGGACTGTAAATGCTTTTTTTTATTTACATGAAAAAGTGTAAGCATTTTTCCTGATATTTTTCTTCCATTTACGTGATGTTTAGTGAACTACCGCCAGCTAAAGAGCAAGCGGCTTCTAATGAAAGCCTGCACATTCATCAAAACTTTTTGTCCGTGTTCAGATACACGTAACTGGTACGTTCACAGTACCTCTACTCCATCGCTCTCGCTTTGGCATACATGGATATACTTTTCGTATGATATTGCTTGCTCCGTTGATATCAGCATTCATTAGAATGCCGTTTTTGCTTCTGTACAATCCTCGTTTAATTTTTTTCAGCTTCTTCCAACCCGCATGATTTCCTACGACGATAACTTCGATTCCTTCCTCCACACATAGATCTATTATTTTTCTTGATGCTTTGTGTAGGATATCCTTTACACGTCGATTTCGCTTTTCGCTGATACGTTTCATTCGTTTTGTTTGATGGATCCCTTTGCTATCCTTCTTTCCGATTCTTAGCAGTGAGCGATAATGTGCGATCTGTTTGTTATAGTATTGATTGACTGCCTTTATTTCATTTCCTTTTATCAGCACAGGGCGGTGTCCGCTCGTAAACGCAATCGCTGTCAGATTATCGACACCAATATCTATGCCGGCTACTCTGGTTGCCTCATGGATTGGTATCGCCGGTTCCTTGATTTCTATCTCGCATACGATTTCAAGCTTGATAGTATCTTCATTGGGAATCAGACGTACTGCCTTCAGCTTCTGTTCATGCAGGTCCATCCTACCAAGATCATATCGGTCACGTATACACCCTGTCTGCAGCACTGCCTTAGGAAACTTTACATACCAACCATGTTTGTCTTTTCTCAGTTTGCATATCTGATTGGTGAAGATCAAGGGTTTATAACCGTCTTTATCTGCATATCGAGGAATATGAGGGACTGCTTCATATTTGTCAGGATGTGCTTTGTAATCCGCTAAAGCAGCAAAAAAGCTTTTCCAGTCACGATACAGCATATGCAAAACATTCTGATTTTCTTGCGCAGGAAGAGCACGGTAATCGATCTGGTCACGCAATTTGAAAAAACCATCCAGATGCTGCATGGAAACAAAGCGATGTTCATGATCAATGATGTGGAATGGTGTGCTATGATGCTTTTGACGTATGACATTCAATTCATCAACGACACCATTGAGTTCTTCCAGAACCTGTAACTCATGTGGAAAGCGATCCTCATTTGATTTGATGGAAGCACTGTACGCATTTCTTATATAGAATGAAGCGATGTTGTACAGATTTTTAGCACGATGCGTAAGAGCAGAAAAGCCGGGGGTTTTGCGGGTGATTAGCAGATAGGATACTAGAATATGTACGATATGATTTCATGTTGGAACCCCTCCTTTTGTTGACATCATTATACCACGAACGTAAGAAAAGCTTAAGGAAAGATTCGTGAAAATAGAAAGAAAACAGGGATGAAAAGAAAGATGGCTGCATTCATCCCCCACCTGTTCATCGACCACTGAGGTGGGGGTATTCTGCCTGCTTTTTAGATAAGAAATATCCGTAATTTTCAGACAAACTATAACCGCTCTTTCCATGATCTCAGGATGCTTAAACAGCTATTTTGTTACTTTTATATGCTTACCCCTTCCCTAATTAATTTAAAGGTATGTGATTTGTATGACTTTCTACAGGATGTCAATTAAAATATTGAAAATATATACAGACTCTTTATAAGCTGTAAAATAGTGTCCTTTGCATAAAAAGAACATTTTGTTTCTTTCTTTTTTTCAGCTTGATGAATGGGTGAATAGTAAAACATCCTATTACATTTTTACTTTTTTACATTTTTACATTACCAAAAAATATTATTGACAACGTTTTCATCGAGTGCTAAGATATAGGTGCAAATAAGATATTGGATTGTAACTCTTCGGGAGGCATTACCTTAAACAGGATTAAATCTGTTTTTTGTGTAAGCAGCTGAAGAGTTTTTTATTTGTCAGAAAGGAAGGAATCCTATGTTTAGTGTATTTAAAAAGAAAGAAAATATCACATTATATGCTCCAGTTACAGGAAAAACAATTGCAATCACACAGGTTCCTGATAAAGTGTTTGCTGAAAAGATGATGGGTGAAGGCATTGGCTTCCAATTTGAAGATGCAATCGTCTATGCACCTTGTGACGGCATCATCGCAACGGTCGCTCATACCTCACACGCAGTGGGAATTACAGCAAAAAACGGTGCGGAAATACTTATTCATATTGGACTGGACACAGTGAATCTGAATGGTCAGGGACTGCATGCATTCGTGCAGACAGGGGACAAGGTAAAAAAAGGGACACCATTGATAGAAATTGATCGAGCATTTATGAAAGAACAGGGCGTTAATCTAACAACACCAATGGTTGTGACGAATACCAGCGAATACAAAATGACTATCGAAGACGCTGGAGGTCATGTTATAATGGGGGAGGATAAAGTTATTTCATTTGATTAGGAGCAGAAGGGAGAAATATTCATGAAGGTCATTAAGAAAATCAACAACAATGTAGCAGTTTGTATCGATAATGATGGACATGAATTGATCGCCTTTGGAAAAGGAATCGGTTTTCCTAAAATCCCATATGAGCTTACAGATTTGAATAAAATCTGGAGGACCTATTATGGTATCAATCCCAGCTATTTAGGATTGTTGAATGAGATTTCGGAAGATGTATTTGCATTAAGCATAAAAATTACAGATCAGGCAAAAATGCGAATTATGAATGAAATTAATTCGAATATTGTATTTACACTTGCGGATCATATCAATTTCGCAATTGACCGATATAAAAAAAATATGGATATCAAAATGCCGTTTGTATATGATATTCAGTATTTATATGAAAATGAAATGTATATCGGCGAGTTCGCCGTTAAACTTATCAATAAAGAAATGAATGTTCATTTATCGAAAGATGAGGCTGTCAGTATTGCTTTGCATTTCATCAATGCTGAGAATATGCAGAGAAATGAAACAGACGAAGTCAATGAAAAGCAGATTATTAACGATCTTACGAATATGATAGAAGAGGACTTTGCTATTCATATCGATAAGGAAGGCTTTAATTACTCCCGATTCGTTTCACATTTGCAGTATTTACTTAAGCGCAGAGAAGAAGACACAGCAATAGCAAGTGAGAATAAAAAAATGTACGATTATATGAGAGAAGCATATGAAAACACATTTCATTGTGTCCTTCATATTAAGGAATATTTGATAGAAGCATTGGATTGGACCCTTAGTGAAGAAGAGTTATTATATCTAATGTTACATATTAATCGATTATGTAGCAGAGAGGATTGTAACCATTAAGTTGGGCATTACCTCAACATAAGAACACAGTATTTTCATGTGTTTTTGTGTTGAGGTTTTATTTTAGGCAAATTCAATGTATTATCGCGCGAAATACATTGTTTGCATATATATTCAGAAAAAAAAGGAGAAAGATTTATGGCGAAGAAAGAAAAATACGAAGATTTAGCAAATAGTGTTATTGATCTGGTGGGTGGAAAAGAAAATATAACATTTTTCACCCATTGTATTACACGTTTACGTTTTAATGTAAAGGATAAAAGCTTAGTGAAAAAAGAAGCTATAGAACAAGTACAGGGGGTTATGGGTTGTCAATGGTCTGGTGAGCAATTACAAATTATTATTGGTCAAGCTGTAGGTGATGCTTATCAGCTGATATGTAAGAAAACAGGGTTGGCACAACAGGATGCCGTTAACGAAAATTTGGATGGTGAGAAAAAGAAATTCAGCTTTGCCGCAATATTAGAGGGTATCACAGGTTCTATCATACCTTTGATTCCTATTTTCATGGCAACTGGATTGATTAAGGTTTTAATGGTTCTGGCGAATCTGGTAGGTATTCTTCCGGCAGAATCCTCCACCTATCTTGTTTTAGGATATGCAAGTGATGCTCCATTGTATTTTATGCCGATTTTTGTAGCATATACAGCAGCTAAGAAGTTTAAGACCGATCCCAGCCTAGCGATGGGCTTATGCTGTTTATTAGTATTTCCTTCTCTGATGAATTCCTTTACAGAAGGTACATCAGTTACATTGTTTGGATTGCCTGTTTATGCAGCTACATATACGAATATGATATTCCCATCAATTATGGTTGTATTTGTAATGAGCTATGTAGAACGGTTCTTTAAAAAAGTGATGCCGGAAATCATTAGAATTATGATGGTTCCTCTGTGTACTGTTATTGTTATGCTGCCTCTTACACTTTGTCTGATAGCTCCCGCAGGAATCGTTTTAGGTGATGGAATCACTTGGATTGTTGAAGAAATCTATAACAATGTCGGATTTTTAGGAGTAGGTATTTTATCAGGAATATATCCTATTCTAATCGTAACAGGAATGCATTCTACATTGGCTCCGGTCTGCATGTCATTCTTTACTAAATTCGGCTATGACCCATTGATAATTCCAGCTTGTTATATTGCGAACTTTACACAATCTGCTGCAGCGTTTGCGGTAACCATTAAATCCAAAAATAGGAATACAAAAGGTGTTGCCAGCTCTGCATCCTTAACTGCCTTTCTGGCCGGTGTTACAGAGCCTGCGCTTTTCGGGGTCAATTTCAGATTTAAAACGCCACTTATCGCATCTGTTATCGGCGGCTTTATTGGTGGATGTTATGCGGGAATCATGGGTTCAAAACTAGTCGCAATGAGTGGTTTGGGTGTATTCGCCTTGGCAGGATTCATGTCAAAAGATATTATGAACATTGTAAATTATATAATCGGCGTTGTTATTGCTATGGTTATTACATTTGTTTTAACCCTGATTTTATTTAAAGAAAAAGAAAATTATTAGTTAGGAGATAGAGAACATGAGAAAAAACTTTTTATGGGGCGGCTCAACTGCTGCTAATCAGTTCGAAGGAGGCTGGAACGAAGGAGGAAAAGGTCCGAGTATCTGTGATATGATGACGAACGGCTCATTGAAGGAGCCTAGATATATCACAAAAACGATTGACGAAAACTTGTTCTATCCAAATCACAAAGCAAGTGACTTTTATCATCATTATAAGGAAGATATTGCATTGATGAAGGAGATGGGATTCAAGGCATTTCGTATGAGCATTTCTTGGAGCAGAATATTTCCAAAGGGAATTGAAGAAACTCCAAATGAGGAAGGTTTACAGTTTTATGACAATGTTTTCGACGAACTGATTGCGGCTTCCATAGAGCCAATCGTGACCATATCACATTATGAAAATCCGTTTTATTTAACAGAAACGTATAATGGATGGGTAGATAGAAGATTAGTTGATTTATATATTAAGTATTGTGATACTATTTTTAAAAGATATCAGCATAAAGTTAAATTTTGGCTGACATTTAATGAAATCAATGCAGGAGTATATTCTTTTGGTGGATATCTGGGATTAGGTATCCTTAATGAAGGAACAACCTCTAATTATGATCAGGTAGACATTCCACAGCAGAGGTTTCAAGCATTGCATCATCAGTTCATCGCTTCAGCAAAAGCTGTTCAGTTAGGACATAAAATCAATCCTGATTTCAAGATAGGGTGTATGGTGGCTTTAACAGCGAATTATGCTTATTCCTGTAATCCTGAAGATCAATTAGCAAATCAAAAATCATGGGAATACTGCAATTATTATTGCGGGGATGTACAGGTAAAAGGGAAATATCCTTATTTTGCAAAACGAATATGGCAAGAACATAATATAGAAATTAAAATGGAGGAAGGAGATACCGAAATTTTAAAGGCCGGTACAGTAGATTTCTTTTCCTTCTCCTATTATATGAGTAACTGTATTTCAACGGATAATTCCCTTTTAAAAACAAAAGGAAATCTATTTGGCGGTGTTAAAAATCCATATTTAAAGGCGAATGATTGGGGCTGGCAAATCGATCCTTTAGGGCTGCGTTATACACTGAATGAACTTTATGCAAGATATCAAATACCACTTATGATTGTGGAGAATGGCTTAGGAGCCATCGATGTAGTAGAGGATGATAAAATTCATGACAGCTATCGTATTGAATATCTGAGAGAGCATATTAAGGCTCTGAAGGATGCTGTTGATATAGACAACGTAGATTTAATCGGCTTTTGTCCATGGGGATGTATTGATCTTGTCAGTGCCGGTACAGGAGAAATGAAAAAGCGTTATGGGTTTGTTTATGTGGATGCAGATGATAAAGGGAACGGAACTTATAACCGCAGCAGAAAGGACTCCTTTTATTGGTATAAAAAAGTAATTGCATCCAATGGTGAGGATCTGGATTAACAGAAGATGAAAATATTGCATAATCTGTGCAAATTGATAATGAGAGGATACAGGGACGCTGCCTTTAGGCGTTACCACTGTATTCTCTTTTTCTATTCATGTACGTAAAATGATGATATAGATATTGATAATCCTATCGAAACAGCACACAGATATCAAGCTGTAAAATCAGAAAAGAAAACATGATTGAGCAAATGTTTATGAATCTATATGTAATATATAGCTTTCAATTTCACTATTGTAAGAATGGTATTTTTATTTAGTCTGTTCAGCGATTCACCAAGCCAAGCATATCTCAAAGCATAGGACAATTTCACAGCTTATCAAAAGCCTTTTCTTATCACATTTTATTTAACAGTCCTTTCCTATTGGACCATACCGTTTTTATACCAGTAAACAGAGTTTCTATAACCTTTCCACCTATAGAATAATTGTAATTTCAATTTTCGTGTGCGAAACCTTTAAGCTTCGTTTTCAAACCTGCTTTACCTGTACAGCCTGCAAGTTATCTATCATAAAAAAGTATTTCTTTCTTGTTGCTATTTCAGACAAGCTTTTCTGAATCTCTATCTTGAGGTTTCATTTCATAAAAAAGCGTATAGTACTCATACGAGTATCATACGCTTTGCTAGATTATAATCTGATACATGCTCTTATTTACGGTGATTTCCCATTGAAATTTTGGAAACAGGATATTACCGCAATAGTAAAGCTGCTATTTCCTTATTTCTGCATTTTGGCTTTTGCTGTAAGGCAGAGAGAACCAGAAGGTACTTCCTACTCCTTCTTCACTAAGTACGCCGTATTCAGCCTTATGAAGCTCCAGAACAGCTTTAACAATGCTCAGACCCAGACCGCTGCCAACCCGGGAGCGCACATGCGTCTTATCCACCTTGTAATACCGTTCCCAGATATACGCAAGCTTATCCTTTTCGATACCCGGACCATGATCGATTATTTCGATACGAACCCTTCCCTGTTCAAGAAGCTGCTTCACGATGACCTGATGATCCTCTCCGCTGTAGTTGATGGCATTGTTAATCAGATTATAGATAACCTGATCAAGCTTGATTACATCTCCCTGAATTATGACATCTTCTCTATATTCAAAGCGAATATCATACTCATCCTGCTTTAAAAGAGTTTCATAGCGTTCGATGATGCTGCGGATTTCATCCGTCAGATTCATGGAAACCGCATGCAGCTCCTGTACACCTGCCTGCAGCTTGGATAGATCCAGCATATCATTCACCAGATTGGTCAGACGTTTTGTCTCATCAATGATAATCTGTACATTCTCCGGTGTGTTCTCACCGGGGATATCCCGCATAACCTCCCCGTATCCGCTGATCATTGTCAGCGGTGTTCGCAGGTCATGGCTCATATTCGCAATCAGCTCACGCCGCAGATTCTCCACCTTCCTCAGCTCTCTGGAAGCATAGTTCAGCGTATTGCTCAGCTCCTCAATTTCCAGATATCCCTTACCGCTGAAGGCAACATCATACTGACCGGTCGCAAGCGTTTTCGCTCCGTTGTTAATGGAGATGATGGGACGTGCAATCTTTCTTGAAAGATAAAAGGCCAGCATAAGCGCCACTACAGTCAATATTGCCGCAATGATGATAAACTGTGTCTTGATTGTTTCAATCGTAGCATTTACCGGTGTCAGCTGTGCATTGATCACACTGATTTTCATATGGGAATTGCTTCCTGTGACCACACTGATGTAGGTCATATTCTGCACACCCTTGGAAATTTTCATATTCTGTTTATTCCTGCCGTTGTCTCTGATATCCGATGTAAGCCGTGATGGAAATGCCTCCGGACGCGGTATCATAAGACCTTCCTTTGTCAAAGAGAAACGAAAGGATTCAAAGGGCACCTCCACCTTGGCAGTATCCTCAATCAGTCTGGAAGCTATTCCATTCTTCTGTGACAGGGCTTCCCCCTTCAGTTCATCAATAACATCTGCATGGGCAGCATAGCTGGCAGATTTGCTGAGCATACATTTGCCATCGCTTTCATTGCCCATAATCGGATCCTTGCTCGTATCCTCATCATAAACGATGACACAGAAATCCCCATTGCGGGAAATGTTTGAAATTTTTGTTTTATAGGATTCCATATCCAGTGAGCCATCCAGCTTCTGCGTAATGACTTCATTTACTTCACTGGCGGCCTTTTTTACGGAATTGGATTTGATAAACATATAAAATTTTTCCAGAAAAAATACCTGAAAAAACCATAGTACTGCAATGATAATGACAATAAAGAACACCAGTGTGACAAAAATCTTCCACTTGACGCTGATTGGTTTTCGCTCTTTTCTGTCGACGCCTGCCACCTGTTTATTTTTCAGCTTCAAAACGATACCCTACTCCGCGCAGTGTAATAATCAGGCGGCTGTAACCCTGCAGACTTTTTCTCAGCAGCTTGATATGCGTATCCAGCGTTCTGTCATCCCCATAGAAATCATACCCCCATACATCATGAATCAGCTGTTCTCTTGTCAGTGCGATTCCTTCATTGCGTACCAGATAAAATAATAGAACATATTCCTTTGGCGACATCTCCACCTCTTTATCATCAATAAAGACCTTGCGTGCCGTAAAATCGATTTTCAAGCCTTCATAGGTATAGATATCCTTTTTTCTGGTGTTTACATCACCATGATATCGCTTTAATATGGCACTGACACGCATCATCAGCTCTTTAGGAGAAAACGGTTTTACCACGTAATCATCAACACCGATTTCAAAGCCGTGGATTCTATCATATTCCTCTCCTCTTGCGGAGAGCATAATGACAGGAGTCTGCACATCCTTACGGATTTCCTTTACCGCAGAAAAGCCGTCCAGATTTGGCATCATGATATCCATAATGATTAGATCATATTCCGTCTGCTTACACTTTTCGATGGCATCCATTCCATCCACTGCTTCCTCAATTTCATGTCCCTCAAATTCACCATACTTACGAATCATGCTTCTGATACGTTCCTCATCGTCCACAACCAGCAGTTTGCTCATGTTATCACCTCTATCTGTATTATAACTTGAATGCCATACCCTTATGTGATGATTTTATGAATATTCAGGGAAAATACCAGTAGGTAAGCTTTTCATCTGTAATCATCCCTGCTTTTTTCTGAAGCCGGATACTGGCAGTATTATCCTTTACAATTTCACCATAGGGCAGTCTGCCGCGCTCCAGCTGTTTGCCAATCATCACCTGCTCCAGAGCCACAGCAAGTCCTTTTCTCCGCCATTTGGGATGAACCTCCAGAATTCCGATACTTTCCTGCTCATGTACTCCGATAAATCCGCATAGCTCACCTTTGTAAAATGCACCATACATACCATCCTGCAGACATTCACCGATATACTGTTCATTTGCCAGAGATTCCATTGAATGCCTGTATAATGCAATGATTTTCTGTGTATGTGATGCATCCAGCCTATTTATTACAAAGCCTTCCGGCAGGGCTACTGCAGGGGGTTCATCCTCAACATATACACAGTGAACACACTCCAGCTCGCTTTCCAGCTTTCGCATGGATTTCAGCCAGGGATCCGTATAGGTGTCATGGGCAACCAGTATGCCAAACTGCTTTGGCAGGTGCTCCACGATTTCTTTCCCTGCCTGATTATCTGCCGCAGCACTGTATAAAATCTTTGAAATTCTTCCCTGTAAAAGCAGGGTTGTCTCTGTTTCATATAAAACTAACCCGCCTGCATTCCTGCACTGCAGCATATCCGCATACAGACAGGGTTCCTTTGTTAAATTCATGCTCTTCTCCTTTTAAAAAAGGATTAACTCCTGTTTCATACAGAAATCAATCCTTATTAACAGCTCAATAACGTAGTTCAAACAATTGATTCACTTACGTTCAGGTATTTTAACATAATCCGTGGTACTGCTTATATATTTCATTTTTACTGAGGCCGCGCTCTCTTGCGACACGCTTGATTGCTTCATTGGTAGTCAATCCTTCTTTAATATAGGTATTGATCTGTTCATGAACAAGCGGCATTGCGGAATCCTCTCCCGGATCCTTGGTTTCTCTGGAGCCCTCCATAACAATTACCATTTCACCCTTAAGCTCCTCCGCAATTTCCAGAATTTCTTCGATAGTGCCTCTCAGAAACTCCTCATGCTTTTTTGTAAGCTCACGAGCCAGACAGATATTGCGGTTGCCCAGTACCTCAAGACAGGAAGCAAGCATTTTTTTCACACGGTGCGGTGCTTCATAAAAGACCATGGTAAACGGATAGTATTTTAATTCATACAATTCACGAATCCGTTCCTTTTCACCGGATTTCAAAAATCCGTAAAACAGAAAATGTCTGGTGTCCATGCCACTGGATACCAGGGCATTCAGCATCGCATTGCTTCCGGATATCGGAACGACATTAAAGCCCTCCTCGATTACCTTCTGTGTTACAACACAGCCCGGATCGCTGATCAAAGGATAGCCGGCATCACTCACAAGCGCGATATCCTGTCCCTGACGCAGCAGCTCCAAAAGACCGTTTGCACTTTGAGCCTCATTGTGCTGATGATGGGAAATCAGTCTGGTATGAATACCGAAATGCGTTAACAGCTTCAGTGTGTTTCTGGTATCCTCTGCCGCAATTACATCGACAGACTCCAGCACTTTCAATGCTCTTGGTGTCATTTCCTGCAGATTCCCGATTGGCGTTGCCACCACATACAGGGTTGCTTTCTCGTTTTCGAAGCTCTTCTGACGATTCATTTTGTTCACCTACCGATCGGAGAAATCTATATCCGGCCACAATTCCTTAAAGGAAAGAAACTGTACATCCTCTTTATTTTCAATCTTTACCTGCTGAAGCAGTACATTCATACTGGTAATTCGATATCGGCTTCCCTTGTATTCAATCTGGGAATTCATTTTCGGCAGACCCTCACGCAGCCGCTTATACTGACTGTCTTCAAATTTCAGACAGCACATCAGCTTGCCGCACTGTCCGCTCAGCTTTTGAATATTCAATGCCAGCAGCTGATTCTTTGCCATATTGATAGATACGACATCAAAGTCATTCATAAATCTGGAACAGCAAGTTTCCATACCGCAGGTTCCCAGACCACCAATGATTTTTGATTTGTTACGGGGACCGATCTGACGAAGCTCAATGCGGCATTTAAAAATACTTGCCAGCTCCTTGAGAAGCTCACGGAAATCCACACGCTCATCCGCAACATAAACAAAGATGATTTTACTGCAATCCAGCGTATACTCCGCTTCAATCAGATTCATATCCAATCCAAGCTTACGGATACATTCCGCACATATCTCCATAGCCTTACCGGCCTTTTCAATATTTTCCTGTGCCTGCTTTAAATCACGCTCTGTTGCTTTGCGTGTGATTGGCTTGATCTCCATTCCGTTGGACAAAAAGGTTTCTGTTTCCTTAACGATTTTTCCAAGCTCCAGACCACGAATCGTTTCAACCACCACATCATCACCCACCCGGTACTCATCCACATCGGTACCGAAGGTATAGATTTTTTTTGAATCCTTAAAGGATACAAACGCGATGTATTTATAAACTCTGCCTTCCGGCTTGCGCTCATTGTGGTTTGCCTTCTTGTGCTCCGGCTTTTGTGCAGGCCTTTGTTCCTGCTTCATTTCCTTCTTTACTTCCTGTCGTGGTTCCTTCGCTTCCGACTTCACATTGGGTTTTCCATCATGCTTGGGATGATGCTTCATATCCCGTTTCTGTTCAAAGCCTCTGTCATGATGCTTTTTTTTATCCTGCTTCGGATTCGGATTTCCTTTTGAAATCCCGTTCCTGTCTTCCGACTGATTCATTCTGTCACCTCTTTCATTCTGTATAGCATCTGATCAACGAGCAGCTGCAGGTTGACCGAACGCAGTAATGTATCCTTCGTCTGCATGAGAATCTGCAGAATTGCTGCCATATCCATGTTTTTCTTCTGATATTCCTTCAGCATATTCTGATACCATGTATCCGATTGCCGACGACTGCCACGCAGACAGTCACGGAAGAATATAGTAAGCATATCAAGCAGATAGAGCATTGCCTGCTTTCCGTGCTTTTTCTGTTTTGAAGGAAAGCCTTCCAACTGCAGAAACAGCAAAGCATCATATGGTGAGGAAAGATAACGCTCCAGCATTCCCTTCATTAAAAAGCGGGCATGCTGATAATCCTCACTTTCCGAAGCCTCCAGAATTTCCGACTTCTGGCGGATCATGCTGCTGAGCAGATAGGCATCCAGCGCCTCCAGATCTTCCTGTACCGCCGCATAGCACTGTGATGCGCTCAACGGGGTAAAGGGGATATTCTGACAGCGGGAAATGATGGTAGGAAGAACTCTGTCCAGCTGTTCCACAATCAGTATTGCAATCATATCACTTCCCGGTTCCTCCAGAAATTTCAACAGGGAGTTTAATGCATCCGGTGTCGCATTTTCCGCATGATCCAGCACATATATTTTCTTTCCGGTTTTTTCAAGACCAGTTTTTGCGAATGCATGCTGCAGCTTCAGAATATCGTCCTTCTTAATGGAAACACTTGTTCCGTCAAGATATATCATATCGGCATATTCGTTGTGTGCAATACGCTCACACGTATCACATACCTCACAGGCGAAGCCTGATTCCCTGCATACCAGACTCTGGGCCAGCAGATATGCAGTTTCTTTTTTGGGCGTACCGCTGGGACCGCTGAACATATAGGCATGCGCAAGACGGTTATGCTCCCGAGCATTTCGCAGAGTGTGATATACCACCGGCTGCTGTTCTCTCAGAATATCTTTAAACATGGTTTTCTATAATCTCCATAAGACAGGCTACTGTATTGTTCAAAACTGTATCCACATCAGAATTGGCATCCACAATATGCATACGTTCCTTAAATTTGTCTTTGATCAGCTCATAGCCCTGTGCAACCAGCTTATGGAACTCCATACTTTCATTGTCCAGTCGATCCTTATTGCCACGGCTTGTGACACGGGACAGTCCTGTTTCAAAATCAACAGAGAGAAATACCGTAGCATCCGGCAGATGCCCTTCAATTGCGAACTGATTGATAGCAAAGACCTCCTCAACACCGATACCTCTGGCAATTCCCTGATAAACCAGAGAGCTGTCCACGAAGCGGTCGCAGAGAACGATTTTTCCTTCCTTCAGCGCAGGCAGTACCTTTTCTATAAGATGCTGGCGGCGGCTGGCGGCATACAGCAATGCCTCACAGCGTTCATCCATTGCCGTATTAGCCGGGTCCAGTATGATGCTGCGAATCTGTTCCGCAATATCTATGCCTCCCGGTTCTCTTGTATATAGTACAGGATACCCCATCGCTTTCAGCTTTTCATATGCAAGCTTACTGATGGTTGTTTTCCCGCTTCCGTCATTTCCTTCAAATGTGATAAACAATCCCTTGTTCATAGCCTGACACTCCTTTAACTAGACCCTATCATTATAGCATAATCAGCTATTGCACTACAAAGAGATTTCTCATGCTATTTACAGCATTGTGTACTGATAAGCTGCAGAATATGTTTTCAGACATAATTATGAACTCATACTGAGGAGTAAGCTTTGAATTTTCCATCATAAGGAAAGCCTCCCAGCTTTTCTATTAAGTTCTTTGCTCTGGTCTAATCTGTACCGGTTCCGATGAATGATACCTGGATACAATACACATGGATAATAAAAATACACGCATAGGCTTTTATATTGTCACAGTACAGACTTAAAAATGCATAAAATATTACTAGTTTGCTCCTGCATTCTCTTTTTTCTTTATCGATCAAAATTTTCGTATAAAACACCAGTCCCTGCATAAGATAGTGTTAGGGAACTTCATTCATTCCCTTCAACATACAGGCAGCATACCTGCCAGATGGACAGAGTCAATAGATTCTGTCTTTTCTGTTCTCTGATGTTCGCCTCTTCCTAATGTCTTTTGCCATTTCATATATTGAATTTTTCTTTGCAGTATACATTCACTGCCTATCCTATACAAAATAACTGTAAAATAAAGGATTACTGCAAACGCGTATAAGCATAACTTTTTGGTAATCCGATAACTAATTTCTTCTTCATTTCCCGCATATGAAACAGATTCTTTTCTATCTATACAAAATAGTGCTATAATATGATACAGGTGATGCAAAATGGATAAAAAGAAACTTCAGGAAATACAGAAACATCTTCCGGATCATGTTACACTGATCGCAGTAAGTAAAACACATACGAAAGAAGAAATTGATGAAGCCTATGCCTGCGGATGTCGGGTGTTTGGTGAAAATAAGGTACAGGAATTAAAAGAAAAATATGATGATCGCTATCAATGGCATATGATTGGTCATTTACAGCGCAATAAAGTAAAGGATGTTGTTCCTCTCGCTGATATGATCCAAAGTCTCGACAGTCTGCGTCTGGCTGAGGAAATAGAAAAGCAGTGTGCGAAAATCGATAAAATTATGCCGGTACTGATTGAAGTAAATATATCAAGAGAAGCAAACAAGACTGGTGTGTATATGGAAGAATGTCCTGCCTTTGTAAAACAGTGCATGCAGTATAAACACTTGGATGTTCAGGGACTGATGTGTGTTGGTCCACTGGATGCGGATCGTGACCGTATTGAGGAATGCTTTGAAAGGATGAACATCCTCTTTCACAAGCTGCAGAGTGAATATGGCAGTGAGCAGATCCGCTATCTGTCCATGGGGATGAGTGATGATTATCCGATTGCTTTGAAGCATGGTTCGAATATGATTCGCCTGGGTACTGTGATTTTCGGTAAGCGAAATTATTCTATATAAGCATATCATATTCATAAAGCCTGTTGATTATTATACTGATTGATCTCACGTAACCAGTAAAACAAATACTCCTGAGCATAAGTAATACAATTATAATAAAAACCAGAGAACATTCATTATGAATAAGCTCTGGTTTTTTCATAAACACAAAGTAACAGATTATGAAGCATACTGCATCGCCTTAAGTGCTTTCCTGCTCCTTCTTTGCCGCATATAATTTCAGCGTGCATCTTATTAAAAACAGGAGTTCAAACAGCATAATACCGGAAATCAAAGAATATACAACAAGAAACCATGGATCTCTGTCAAACATTTGTAAAGCCTTCCACAGACCGGGAACTATGATAATAGAAAATATGATTGCACAAAACAAGGTAAGAAATACACTTCGCTTATAAATAGACTCACAATATTCCCGCCGCGTTTCACGATCACTGAAAATCTCCGAATTGTTTTCTTCCCCATTCTCTTTTCTGCGAAAATAATAGAAGGAATTAAACATCATGACATATTCCCAGCCGCAATCCTGAAACAGCTGTATATAAGCATTCAGATCCTCTACTTCATCACGATAATCCAGTTGATAAATCCAGTTTTCCGGTATGCATTTCTCAAAGACATCCCCCCTGAAAACCGTATAGCTTTTCAGCTTCCAGCCCTTTTGATGCATTTCTTCCAGAAACTTCTGTTCTTCGCCATATTCCGCAAGTGAGAAGAATCTAAAGATTCTCTTTGTTTCCATGATAGCATCCTCCTTTACTGTTGATATATAAGCGGTTAATACGGGCCAGCTCCAGCTGCAGTACCGTACTGCCAAGCTCTGTAATTTGATAATATTTTCTTTTTTCTTCCTCTCTTGTAAACCTGATCAGCTGATCCTTTTCCATTTTTGAAAGAGTTCCATACAAGGTTCCTGCACTTATAATGATTTCGTTATCTGTAATTTTTTTCACATATTGAATTACATGATAACCATGGCGTTCCTCCTGCAGGGAAAACAGAATATAAAAACCGGTTTCTGTCATCGGCACATAAACACGTCTTATTTTTTCATCCATAGATAACCTCCACTACATTGTATCTCTATATATCGAATCTCTATATATACTATATCGCAGTGCTATCTATATGTCAATAGAAACTGACTCTGCTGTCTCAAAGGCTGCTGCATATTTCATTCCTTTTATTCATTTATAGAACAATCAGTGATCATAAGGCTTTTCTATAACAACAAGAAATTAAGCGAACATAATAAAAAGAATCAAATATCATAAACTGATAAATTTGATTCCTTATATGTTATATTTTTAATATGACACAGAGTACCCTGCATCCTTAACAGCTGTTCCTCTTCTCATCTGCTATGGATCGCACTACATGCAAAGCTTCTTTGACATTACAATAATATTATCAGCTAATTTTTCCGTTCTGCTGTACCCATATTTTTCATATACCCAGTATGGATTGAATCCATCCCTCCATTCATAAATACCGATACCTTCGAGGTATTTCCGATGGAAGAGCGGATATACCTTTTCCAAGTTCTCCATCAGAGCATCCAGCATTTCAACCCGAGGAACACCATATCCAACCTCGAAGCAGCCTATTGTCAAATAGCTGTCGCTATTCCCTGCTGTTCCTGTCATATAGCCGTATTTTTGTAAAATCTCTCTTGGCATTACCTCCAGTAAGCCAATTACCCTATCATCCAAAACTGCGAAAATTCCAGCAATATCTTCCTTTTGCCATACCTCTGAAAACACCTTGGATTTTAATGATATACAGCTTTGATGATATTGTTCAGAGGGATTACCAAAGGGATAATTGGTAAGACACATCGACATTTCTCTGAGATAATTATGTTTTGTGATAGGTATGAATGAAATTTCATCCTTATGTAAACAATTTTTAAACTGCTCAGCTGTCAAACCATTCCACTTTGAGAATACAGGTTCTTCATCCTCTGCATTTCTTTCAATCTGCAGGGCTGCATACAGCTGTTACTTATGCAACGGTACCGTGTCTATTTTTCGACCACGATCGTATACATCGATAAAGCAATTTTCACATTTTCGCAAATTTTTTTTATCCGATGGCAGCTGATGATATGGAATTAAATTGATTTGTATGTCTGTGCCCTCCAGCCAGATCCGAAGCTTTTCAATCATTGCAGCTGTAGCTTCACACATCGGCGAATAGACAACATCTATTTGTCTCATAATATCCTTTCCAAATAAAGTCTGTTAGCGATAAGACGTTATTTCCCTGTCCAGGCCTTTAAGGCTTCCTTTACACTTCTAGTCATTTCCTTACTGAAGGAGGCTCCCGTTTTTCTCGCATAGAACTGCTGTGCATAGTTTTTCGCTGCATATTTATTCTGTGTCAGAAATTCCTTTTCCGCACGCTCGGCAAACATTTGCTCATATTCCTCTTTTTGCAGCTGCCGATAGGAATCCTCAAATACCACAAACCTTCTATCAAAGCGTTTTCTAAACACCTTTTTGTGCTCTTGTTTATAATGTCCGTAGCATAGCATTGCGATGGGGAAGGTCTCATCGGGAAGCTGAAGCAGTTCCTTTACCGTTTCATAATTTTCCAGTATATCACCAATATAACAGGAACCGATTCCCATAGATTCCGCAGCTATGACACTGTTTTGCGCTGCAGCCATCGCATCCTCCACCGCAAGCATTAAATCCCCCTCCGCAGGTGATGTAAATGATAATCCGTGCTTTTCCGCATACCTCTTTACGCCGTTCATGCGATAATAATCAAACCAGCGGTGATGATCTGCGACAAATACAATAACAAGCGGGGCATCCTGTATAAACATCTGATAGTCACAAAGCTTACTTAGCTTCTTTTTCTTTTCCTGATCACGGATGATGATCATGGAATACAGCATCTGATTTCCAGCAGTAGGGGCAAGAAGAGCACTCTCGATAATGGCATTTTCTTCTTCCTCACGCAGCGGTTTCGCAGCGTAGGTACGCAGGGATGTACGGCTACGAATAACCTTCAGAGTTTCATTGTCCATGGTGTTCTCCTTTCTCAAGCAGTATGCGCATAGCATAGGAAGCCGCTGCAAGACCGGCAGCACTCGGAACAAACGGTGAGCTGGCAGGCGGCATTTTCTGCTTTCTGGTAACACCGTTTTCATTTATGATTTTGGTTTGTACGCTGGGCTGTTCGCTGGAAAACACAACCGGAATCTTTCCTTTTATATGATGCTTCCGAATCAGATTTCGCATAATTTTCGCAACAGGGTCATAGCTTGTTTTCATAAGCTCACAGCACTCCACCTTTGTCGGATCCAGACGGTTTGCCATCCCCATGCTGCTGATAAAGGGTATTTTATGTTTCAGGCAGTATGTGATTAAGGAAAGCTTACTGCTCATGGTATCAATTGCGTCGATAACGAAATCCACCGGTTTATCAAAGAGGACTGCATTTTCCTCTTCCTTATAAAATATATCCTTGCAGATGATTGTACAGTCCCTGCGGTAGCTTTCCATTCGTTCCTTCATAACCTCTGTTTTTGATCGACCGATGGTAGCATAGACGGCATGTATCTGACGGTTCAGATTGCTGGGTGCAACGGTATCACCATCAACAAGAATCAGGGTTCCGACTCCACTTCTTGCCAGTGCCTCCGCAGCATAGGAGCCAACACCTCCGACACCTACAACCATGACGGTGGAACGCTTTAATATTTCCAGATTGTTTTCTCCAATCAGAAGCTCCATTCTCTGTAAAGGTGTTTCCATCTCAGTTCTCCATCCATGCTTTTACATCTTCTAAAATTTTTTCGCGATAGTTCTCATCTTCAACATCATACCAGTGCACCTGCATCTGATTGCGGAACCATGTATACTGGCGTTTCGCAAAATTACGTGAATTTTTCTTAATACGTTCCACACAGGTGGCAACTGATTCCCTGTCCTCTATGTAAGCTTTCCATTCCTTATAGCCGATTCCCTGAAAGCTTTGCAGACTCCAGACATCCTCCTGCAGGGTATGGAGCTGTTCAATTTCCTGCAGCAGTCCCTGCTCCATCATGGTATCGACTCTTGCATTGATTCTCTCATACAGCCGCGAACGATCCATTGTAAGACCTATGATATAGGCATCGTAAACAGGACGGTGTTCCTGTGACTCAACGATTTCACTTTTTTTCTCTCCGGTATGTGCCATCGCAAGAGCACGAACGATTCTCTGCCTGTTATGCGGATGCAGATTCTCACAGGCTTTTGGATCAATGACTGACAGCATTCCCCATATTTCATCCGTACTTCGCTCTGCCAGAAAATTCATAAACTCCTTATCCTGCGGCTGATCGACAAACTGATAATCATACAGACAGGACTTTATATATAGCCCTGTTCCTCCACATATGATGGGAAGATGCCCATGTTTGGTGATTTCCGCTATGTATTCTCTGGCCTTCTCCTGAAAAATTTTAACATTGTATTCCTCTGTAAAGGAACAGAAATCAATCAGATAATGCGGTACCTCCTGCATTTCCTCCTTTGTTATTTTTGCTGTTCCGATACTCATTTCTTTATAAACCTGCATGGAATCTCCGCTGATAACCTCTCCATGACAGGCTTTTGCCAGCTCCACACTAAGGCTTGTTTTTCCTACGCCTGTGGGACCTGCAATCACCAGTACTTTTTCCATAATTAACTCCGTTCTCTCACAAGATATCCTCAGTATTCACAGTATCCGTTCTCACTGTAGCCAGAGGTATGCCATTTCAAAAGGCAGCGACTACAAGCAGCTATATGCTTGCAGGCTGTTTCCTCCTGCTGCTTATCCACGTTCAAATTCATGGATCAATGCCTTATCCTCCATACAGATCATTGTCGGTCTTCCATGCGGGCAATGAAACGGCTGCTCACAATGTGCTAAATCCTCTATGACACGCTTCATTTCATCCAGTGTAAGACTGCGGTTAAAGCGTATGGAGCTGTGACATGCCATGGTAGCTATTGCATGCTTCCGCAGCTTATCCAGACTGATTTCCTTATCCTTTTCCCATATATCAATCATATCGCAGAGAAAAGCCTCTTCTTCAACATCCTTCATCCACAGCGGCAGCTGACGGCACACAAAGGTATGATCTCCAAAGACCTCAAGATGAATGCCGAGCTGTTCCAGCAAAGCGTTCAAATCATCTGCCTGCGAAACAGCAGAAATCGTAGATTCTATTGTTATAGGCAGCAGCAGCGGCTGGGTATCATTGTTTCCGTCAAGAATCTGCTTTCTGATTATTTCATAATGATAGCGCTCCTGTGCTGCATGCTGATCAATTATGTACAGACCCTTTTCACCCTCTGCCAAGATATAGCAGCTGTGGAACTGACCAATCACACGAAGCTGTGGGAGACTCGGATTCAAAGGCTGTGGCTGTTCCACCTCTGCCTTTTTCTCATAGACAAGCTCCTCGGACTGACTGATTTCCTTGTATGCAACAGCTGCATCCGAAGAAATGTCTGGTTCTATAGCTTGTGTGTGTGCCTCAGACCCGGTGTCGGCAGCGGGCAGCATTTCTGTTTTGTCAGTGTCCTCATGCTGAACCTTAACATCTGCTTCCTCTGTCACCGCCTTTACCGATGTTGAATCCTCAGACTCGTAGGATGCTGTTTCTTCCCGGATTTCAGGAAGAATTTCCTTAGTCTTAGGCTGTATCGAAGCAGCTGATTCTTTTCTCCGGTTTTTATCTGCTTCGATTTTTCTACGCAGCTCTTTCATATCCAGAGAGGGCTTTTCATTCTTTTCCGGATGTATAAAGCTGTCGTTTACTTCCTCATGCAGTCTTGAAATGCTATCATCACGTTCATACGTAAACTGCAGCTCCTGCTCTTCCACCTTCTCTTTTACGGTTTCCTTTGTAATATTAACTCGTGGAACCTCAAGCTGTTCCTGCAGTGCTTTGCGAATGGTCTCATAGAGGAGCTTTTCCAGCTGCTTTTCCTTGGACAGACGAATTTCCCATTTGGACGGATGTACATTGACATCCACCAGCTGTGCATCCATCAGTAAATCAATGACAACGATAGGATATCTGTCCTTCGGCATATAAGGTGAGTATGCATCCAGTATTGCCTTCTGCAAATGGTAATTACGTATCATACGGCCATTGATGTACAGCAGCATATAATATTTTGTTGCACGGTTAAACTGCGGCTGCATGATATAGCCTTTTATCTTATAATCCTGATCACTTCCATCCAGCGAAATCGCACTCTTCGCACTGTCTCTTCCATAAATCTGCATAAGTACTTCCAAAAGATTACCGCTGCCCTTGGTTTTAAAAACCGTTCTTCCATCATGAGACAGGCAGAATCCGATTTCCGGATGGGAAAGGGCAAACTTCTGAACTACATCCGAAATAAGAGAAAATTCATACTGCGGACTTTTCAGATGCTTGAAGCGTGCCGGTGTTTTCTGAAACAGATTCTGAATTTCTATCATGGTTCCCTTCGGAGTCCCACATGGTCTGGCACTGATCAGCTTGCCGTAGTTGATCTCCACCTCTGTAGAGCTTGTGCCGTCATTTGTTCGCAGCAGTACATGAGAAACAGATGCGATGGAAGGCAGTGCCTCCCCGCGAAATCCCATTGTATGTATATTCCAGAGATCATTAACCTCTTTCAGCTTGCTTGTGGCATGCCGCTCAAATGCCAGCGTGGCATCCTCAGGATCCATACCGTCACCATCATCTATAATCGTAATGGTCGCAATACCACCCTGTGATATTTGTATTTCTATATTTGATGCGTGTGCATCGATACAGTTTTCAACCAGTTCCTTTACAATACCCTGCGGACGTTCCACGACCTCTCCAGCCGCAATCATATTGCTGAGATGTTCGTCCAGTCGATTGATTCTACCCATAAGTACACCTTCTTTCTTATAAAACAGAAAACCTGTAATCCGGGATTACAGAGTTCTCTTCTATGACATTTTTTCCTTCAGCTCATACAGAAACTGCATGGCTTCCATCGGTGTCATTTTATTTACATCTACCTGTTTAACCTGATTGATGATTTGCATGTGCTGCGGATTCTCTTTTTCTATGACGAGTGGTGGCTTCACCTCTTTTACCATATTCGGCTGCAGCTCCAGATTGTCCAGAATCTGCTTGGCACGCTCCAGCACGGAGGAAGGAAGATGTGCAAGACGTGCAACATTGATTCCATAGGATTTATCTGCTTTGCCGTCAAGCACGCGGTATAAAAATGTAACCTTATCATCCTCTTCATGTACATCCACATGCACATTGCGGATACCTGCATTCTTTTCTGCCATTTCTGTCAGCTCATGGTAATGGGTAGAGAATAGCGTTTTCGCTTTGATATTTCGCATTATATATTCAATCATAGCCTGCGCCAGTGCCATACCGTCATATGTGGAGGTACCGCGCCCGATCTCATCAAATAAAATGAGTGAATTTGCTGTGGCATTCTGTAATGCATTGTTCGCTTCGATCATCTCCACCATAAAGGTTGACTGTCCCGACATGATATCATCACTTGCGCCGATCCGTGTGAATATCTGATCAAAGATTGGCATTTCCGCTTTCTTTGCAGGGACAAAGCAACCTATCTGGGCCATGATGACAAGAAGAACGGTCTGTCGCATATAGGTGGATTTACCACCCATGTTCGGTCCGGTAATCATCAGAATGTCATTGTCCTCACCCATCTCCAGATCATTGGAAACATAACGTGTTGTTTTCATCATTCGATCCAGAATTGGATGTCTTGCTTCCTTCATGTGAATGGAATGACCGGTATGAAACTGTGGCCGTGTATATCCGTTTTCACTGGAAATCTCTGCAAGGGCATATAATGCATCAATCGTGGCCAATGCATGTGAAAGATCATGCAGCTTAGGCAGATATACCTTGATTTGATTCAGAAGGTGATTGAATAGCTCTGCTTCCAGACGGATACTTCTTTCCTGCGCATGTACAATCGCGTCCTCTTTATCCTTCAGCTCCTGCGTGATAAAGCGTTCTGCGTTGGTCAGTGTCTGCTTTCTGACATAACCAAATTCATCCTTTATAGAATCAAGATTGGTTTTTGTAACCTCAATATAATATCCGAATACACGGTTGTATCCGATTTTCAAAGACTTTACACCGGTTCTTTCCCGCTCCTTGTTTTCAAGCTCAAGAATCCAGTTCTTCCCGTTTTTACCGATTTCGCGCACCTGATCGAGCTCTTCATTATAGCCCTCCACGAACACACCGCCATCCTTTAATGTCAAAGGAGGATTATCGATGATGGCACCCTCAATCATATCGTACAGCTCCCGGCATGGATCGATACTCTGAAATTCCTCATAGGCACTGCAGTCATGAAATAATTCAAAAATCTGCGGTGTATGCTCCAGCGTTTTGATCAGTCGCAGGATATCCCGCGGGTTTGCAGAACCATAGGCCACTCTGGCACTCAGTCTCTCCATATCATAGACAAAGCCCAGATGCTCACGCAGTTCATCCTTCGTAATGAAGTTATCATTCAAATATTCAACAGCATCCAGACGCCGGTTAATCATCGCTGTATCAACCAGCGGGTATTCAATCCATTTTTTTAATAACCGAGAGCCCATGGAGCTGCGACATTTATCAAGAAAGCTCCATAATGTCTGTGAGCGTGAATTGCTGCGCAGACTGGAGGTCAGCTCCAGATTCTGCTTTGTCGAAAAATCCATCTGAAGAAAATCATTTTCATACACCATTTCAACAGCATTCAGATGAGCCATATTTCGCTTCTGTGTTTCATCCAGATAATTGGTGAGAACGCCAAAGGCAGTTTCCACACGGTCATCTTCAATTCCATTCAGCAAATGACGGTATTCTTCCTTTAATGCGTTATCATTATGATAGGAAACGGTAATCGTCTGCATTTCTTCTATCATCTTCACGATTTTCTTATCAAACTTCTCCTGTATTACAATTTCTCGTACATTGTTACCCAGCAGAACCTTCTGTATCGCCATAACATGCTTATCAATCAGCTGGGCACGCAGCTCTCCAGTTGTCATTTCACAGAGTATGACGGCAAGACCGAATTGAAAGTCATGCAGAGAAGCAATATAGACAGTTGTTTTCTCATCACTTACTTCATCCATGATGGTTCCAGGTGTAACGATTTTGATGACATCCCGCTTCACCAGTCCCTTTGCCAGTGCCGGATCCTCCAACTGCTCAACAATTGCGACTTTATATCCTTTTTGAATCAGTCGCTGTATATATCCCTTTGCGGCATGATGTGGAATTCCACACATCGGTACCCGTTCTTCAACACCGGCATTTCTTCCTGTCAGAACCAGATCAAGCTCACTGGATGCCGTCTTTGCATCCTCGAAAAACATTTCATAAAAATCACCGAGACGATAGAATATGATTGCATCCTCATGCTGTTCTTTTAATTCCAGATAATGCTTCATCATCGGTGTATAGGTAGCTTTTTTAGTCATTTTATCAACTCCACTCACTGCTTATTATTATAACATGACCATTGGGTATAATCCTATATGCTTTTGTTTTTTCATACAATCATCCTAACCTGCAGTGTATGCTTATTCTCATTTCTTAATAGAAATTCAGAAAATAATTGACCATGCTGCAACATAAGAAATATAAACCGTGTTATAATAAGTACAACCTTGTTTCGAAAAGGTTTTTGTCTGGAGTGGTGCAAATGAAAATAGGATTATCCAGGGCAAAGAGTCCGGATAAGTTCGATTTTGTTTTAGTTACATATTTGATTTTAATGATTGGCATGAGTCTTCTATCCATCTATTCCGCTTTTGGTATTATCGGTCAGGCAGCCGGTATAGACTATATGATGAAGCAGGCAATGTGGTTTATTATCGGATCAATCGCGATCGGTGTGATTATGTATCTCGGTAATGATTCTATGCTGCAGTTCGCAAAAATAGGATACTGGTTTCTTATGGTTTGTCTTGTGGTGCTGCTGATTGGTAAGGTATACAATATGTTGACCGGAGGCAGTCTGCTGGGAATGATCATCACAACAAACGGTGCCACATCCTGGTTTAAGCTGGGGCCGTTCGGTTCTTTTCAGCCCAGTGAGTTTATGAAAATCGTTTTGATTTTAATAACTGCCGGTGTGATTGATGAGCATAACAATAACAAATTAACAGAGTCCTATGAAATGGATTTCTCTTTGTTTATGAATGTAGCGAAATGGGCAGTTCCCCCTATCCTTCTGATTCTTGCTCAGCCAGATACCGGAGTGGTATTGATTATCGCTATTTCACTGGTGGCGATGATCGTATGTTCCGGTATAAAAAAACAATGGTTTGTCATCATAGGTATCCTGATTGTCATTGTGCTGGTATTATTCTTCTATATGTATTACTATCATTTCAATGTTCTGAATGAGCTGATTGGTGGTGAAGGAGGATATCGTCTGAAACGAATAACAGCATGGCTGAATCCGGAAACAGATATCAATGGAGAGGGGCATCAGCTGTATATGGCCTTGCTTGCTCTTGGCTCGGCCGGCCTTACAGGTCATGGTATGGGAATCGAGCTGGTATCCATACCGGAAGCACAGACCGACTTTATCTTTGCTGTTATCGGACAAAGCTGGGGCTTGATCGGAACATTATTCATAGTGGTTCTGTGTCTTGGGCTTGATATTCATTTATGCCGTATTGCCAGCATGTCAAAGAATATGTTTGAAAAGTATTTCATTCTGGGTATTCTGGGGATGCTGCTGTATCAACAGATACAAAATATCGGGATGATAATCGGTTTATTGCCGATTACCGGAATCACGCTTCCTATGATATCGTATGGCGGTTCATCATTACTGTCATATCTGATTGCATTTGGAATCATTATGAATGCCAGTGCAAAAGCAAAAAAGCTCTCTGATTATGTATATGAATAAGCCAATCATAAGTTTTGTGATTGGTTTTATTTTGCTTGCTTTTTTTATAACGGATGAAATGCGCATGCTACTTCAATTTATTGATATTTGATACATTTCTCAAAAGTAAATAATGGTTGATACAGGAAAAAACGGATAAAAAAACAGATTCCACGCGTATCTGTTTTTTTACTTTTCATGATGCGATAATCTTCGTTCTCTCTGCAGCTGAATAGACTAATGAAGCAGCTTATGACTAAATCATATCCCTTCTTCAAAACTATCTGTCAGTATAAATTCTTTAATCTTCTCAAATAACTGTAATGACGATAACGTGCGAATCTAACCTTCCGATCAGACATCTCGCAATAGATTTCTTTGGTGGCTTCCAACGGCACATTCAAATGATCATAGCAGAGTATTGCTGTATCAAAGGTTTCACTTTTCATTGTTACATGACGGTTCTCCATCATGATATACGGATTTCCGAGGGAGCGGTGCTTGGAGTGCTGAATAGCTGTTATTTCCGCCAGCTGCATAAGAGATAATCCACAGTCTATAACTGCTCCTCCCAGAGATCGATTATATGCAGTGGATCCTGCCTGAGTGGATAGACAGATTCCGGAGCCTCTGCAGGTTTCAAAAAACTCACCGTCTACATATATATCCATGATTTGAGATTTCACAATATTCTCAACACGCATCTCATTTAATGCATAATAAGGGTTTGGATTATTATCCAGCTTTATTTTCAATAAACCGGATTCAAATATCACAGGCTCCTTTTCCAATACATCATGCAGGCATTCCTCCAGTTCCTCTTCCGTATAGTCCGTGAAAAAGCCAAGGGTTCCTGTATGAATGCCAAGGAAGTTTACTTCGCTGATTCGATGCAGATACTGATGCACGCCATACAGCAGTGTACCGTCTCCTCCCACACAGATAACAAGCTGTGGTTCTGCTTTGTCATAAATCCAGCCAGAAGACTGCAGACGCTCTTTGATTTTCTCCTCTACTGCATGTGATTTTGCATCTTTTTTCGCAACTACTGAATATTTCATCACAAATCACTTCCTTTTGTTATGGTACTATTGTATCATATCCTATAAGGTGATGAAAGATGAATAAACATGTTGAAAAAGAATATAAAATGCTTGTGAACAAGGAACAGTTTGATAAGCTGTGTGGTTTGTATGAAAATCTGAATTTTATAACCCAGACCAATACCTATTATGATACGGTAAACGGGGACATTCAGAAAAAGAAGGGTGCAATGCGTATACGGGAGCGAAATGGAAGGTTTCTGTTTACATTAAAGATGCGGCAGGAGAATCTTGATGGGCTGTGCGAGTGTGAGTGTGAAGTATCTGAAAACAGTGTTCATGCTCTGCAATCAGAGGAAATTGTTCAGCTATTGCATGAGTATCAAATTGAAGCTGCAATCATTCCGTTAACTACTCTGGTGACAAAAAGAGCTGTTGTAGAAACAGAGAATGCTGAACTATGCTTTGATATCAGCACCTATGGAAATCATACAGATTATGAAATTGAATATGAATATAAGCAGCCACATGACGGGCTCTCTGTTTTTCAGAAGCTTCTTTCTCATGTGCAGCTTGTTTATGAAAAAAACTGCACATCTAAGATTCAGCGTGCTTTGCAGGCAGTGGAGAAATGATCTACTTCGTCTTCTGGAACGTGATTTCATTTTGTATGATGGGAATTGATAAATGGAAAGCCATCCATAAGCGTTATCGAATACCTGAGCGATTTCTGTTACTGTATGCATTCCTTGGAGGAGCTTTTGGTATTGGTCTTGGAATGATTGCTTTCCGACACAAAATAAGGAAAACAAAATTCATTCTTATGGTCCCTTTCTTTTGTATTCTTCAGGTAATAGCTATAAGGCTAGTCCTCTTCGACTAGCCTTTCTTCATATTCTATCTTTAAATAGCTGAGAGCAAGTCTCCAATTACTGTGGATCTTTTGGTTAAACAATAGTTTGATGGAAATCTGATCAGCATATTCACTTTGATTTATATATACTTTAAATAGCTGATAATGACCAATGCTATACTGCATTTTACTTTCAGCATCTATAAAGTTTAAGAGGCATGGAAGTAGAATCATTATTTTTCCATCGCATTTTGTCCAATACTCTGTTTTACTGTTTCTAATTGACTGTATATTTGCATCCTGAAGTTTTTGTATATAATGACGTATTTTTGATTCTTCATATTCTGAATAGAAGCTAGTCTCTATACGTCTGCTCAGGTTCTCCAGTATTTGAAGTACAGCATCCTCCTGCATATTCTTTTCCTTTGTAATAACAGTACTGTTCACCCACATATCCGTACCAATAGAGGATGCCAGATGCAGTAGTCTTCCTGTATTTTGTATATCCTCTTTATCTATATAGAAAAAGCTTTCTATATTATTGGAAATTTTCATACCGATTTCACTTAGGTAAATCGGATATTGAAAATAGATAACATTTTCTAATTCCATGCAGGAAAGTAGCTCTGGTACTTCCTCCTGTTTTGTAATTTTGCAGATTGCCTGCTTTAATGATTCCTTATCCGGATAGCCACTCAGAGTTTTATATACATTCCACATTTGTGTAAACCCCATGTTTTGTTGCTTTCGAAGATGACCATATCCAAGTATTCCCTTTTCTCTTTTTTTCCCACGCTCTGTCCCCTTTGTCAAGAAAAACAGCATGTCTCCCTTTTTAAAATCAGTAATACTTTTGATACTTGGCTTCCAGAAATTGATAACAGAGTTACCATGAAGTCTATGGTACTCCATCATATTTTTATCAGTAATATAAGCAATTGAGCCCATATGATCACCTTCTTCCTATATATCCATTTTACCATGATAGCGCTTGCAGTAAAATGAAAATATTTCTTTTTTATATATAAGGTGATGGTGATTTAGGATTTATACAATTAGTTCATATAGAGATGATGCTTTTTCTGTGTATCGCCTATTTTGCTGTTGCTGTAGGAGGTTGTTCCCTTTTTCATATTCTTGATTTAAACGCTATTTAAACATCTATACATTTGAAAGCATGGTATTCCTGTCCTTCCTCATTTACTATATACTTCTTACATTTTATAATACAGTAAAGAAAAGAACCAACATTATGGTTCCATTTTCTTTCTTCCTTCAATTGCTTTAATCAAGGTTAATTCATCCGCATAGTCCAAATGTCCGCCCATTGGAAGACCATGTGCAATCCTTGTTACAGTAACCGGATATTTTTCCAGCAGCTTTGATAAGTACAATGCTGTAGTTTCACCTTCGACTGTCGGATTGGTTGCAATAATAATTTCCTCGGTTTCCTCACTGATTCTGTTTAATAGAGAATCTATGTTGATATCCTCAGGCAGTATACCTTTTGATGTTGAGATTACACCATTCAACACATGATATACTCCAGAGTATTCTTTTGTTTTCTCCATTGCAATAACATCCTTTGGACTTTGTACAACACATATAATCTGACTATTTCTACTTTGATTTCCACAAATATCACATGTGTCATCTTCCGATAAGTTGCCGCATACCGCACATTTTTTTAAGCCTTCTTTTGCGTTTTGAAATGCATGAATCCAAGAGTCCATAGTTTCATCATCCCATTCGAGCGTCTGAAATGCATAGCGTTCTGCAGTTTTTATTCCTACACCCGGTAGTCTCCGATAGCATTCAACAAGTGCTTCAAATTTCTTAGGATACATTAGAAGCCACCTGGCATTTTCACTCCGCCTGTAATTTGATTCATATTTTTTTCTTTATCCTCGACTGCTTTAGCGAATGCATCATTCAAGGCAGATTTCAGCATATCCTCTAAATCTTCTTTGTTATCTTTCTCCAGCAAGCTTTCATCGATTGAGATACTTTCTACAGACATGCTTCCTTTTACTTCTACCTTGATAACACCACCACCCATTGTTGTTTCATATACTTTTTCATTTAATTCATCTTCCAGCTTAGTAAGTTCCTTTTGCATTTTCTGTGCCTGTTTTAATAATCCCTGCATATTCATAATCTTATTCCTCCGTTATTATTATATTTTCCTGACCGAACAAATCCAATACAGCTTCTTCCTGTGTTAATTCTTTTACTTCTTTTCTTTCAATCGTCACAGCTTCAATTTGTATAGGATCTGGCAATGTACCTGCAATCATACGGTCTTTAAACTCTTTGATAACATATTTCTGCTGATCAGCAGAAATAGCAAATATTTTTTTATTCTTTTCCATCAATTCAGTAATGAAATCATGAAATTCATTTTTACTGTCCATCTCATTTATTTCATTTGCTACTGCCTGATTATCGACACATACAACTATATAGGTATTACCACTGCCTACAATACTTGCATTCTTTAAAAGACTTCCATATTTAGCATATTTAAAATCGAGCATGAATTCAGGTATTTTCTGAAAATGCTGACTATCCTTTGCTTTTTCAGGTTTATTTGCTCCGGCAAGAAGTCCAAGAACAAATTCATTCTCCAATGGCTTTAAAGCTTTTGTTGAAACAGCAGTAATTTCCTTGCTTACTATATTTTCCGGTATATGTGAAGACTTCGCACTCTTTGTTACTGGTGAATCTAATACTGGTGTATCATATGGTGTAAATGGTTCATCATCCATAGGAACCTCAAGTATAGGTTTCTTCTTAGATGTTTCACGTGAAACATTATTAACAGTGCTTACTGGTTTTTGTTCCTGCCTAGGAGTCTCCAATGGATGTGATGTCGTTGTCACCACAGTTGCCTTTACATCCAGCATTTGCAGTAAACAGACCTCAAAATAAGATCCTGCATTTGCTGCACTTCTATATTTATCATATGTTTCCATTAGAAGATGTATCATTTGAAACCTCTCTGCAATAGATTTTCCATCAATCAGAGTTAAAACCTCTTCACTATTTAGAATATGCAGCAGAGATGCATCCTTCGTATACTCGAAAATGATACTCTCCTTTAATATTTCAATTAAATCAACAGTCAGCCTTTTGATATCAATACCTTTTTCAATAAGCTGATCTATCGCATTTAACAGGGATACTGCATCTTTTCCATAGATATAACGATACAAATCTAATTTTTCCTGTATGGTTGTAATGCCATAAATTTCATTAATATGATGCACCTGGATATGATTCTGTGCATACGCAATACATTGATCAAGAATAGATAAAGCATCGCGCAATCCGCCATCAGAAAGCTGTGCAATAATCCGAATTACTTCCTCTTCACACGTAATCTGTTCTCTCTCTAGAATAGTATGTATCCTCTGAACGATTTCATCACGTGGAACTTTAGTAAAATCAAACCGCTGACAACGTGAAATAATCGTAGGCAGCACCTTATGCGGCTCTGTCGTAGCTAAAATAAAAATAACATGTTCCGGTGGTTCCTCAATCGTCTTTAACAGCGCATTAAATGCACCCGTTGACATCATATGGACCTCATCAATAATATAAATTTTATATTTACCCTTCAATGGCGCATACTTAACTTTTTCTATCAGTGTACGTACTTCTTCTACACCATTATTGCTGGCAGCATCTATCTCAATAATATCCGGATGGCTTCCATCCTGTACTGCCCTACAGTTATCACATTCCAAACATGGTTTATGATTTGGATTCTCACAATTTATTGTTTTCGCAAAGATTTTCGCAATTGATGTTTTTCCTGTACCACGGGGGCCGCAGAACAAATAAGCATGTGCAATCTTATGCTGTTCCACTGCATGCTGCAAGGTTTGTACAACGTGCTTTTGTCCTGCTACTTCATCAAAACTGTTTGGACGATAAGTACGATATAACGCTTTATATGCCATACTTCACCTGCTTTCTCCACTGTCAATTATATCATGCTGACAATGAATTTTACATAATAAAAGCAAATACTTTTCTTTCTTACAGTATTTGCTTTTATTTCCTTTTTAGTCTTTTTTCTTTAAAGAAATTCTTTAAGAGCTGTGAACATTCGTTTTGAAGAACACCGGATTCAACTTTCGGATAATGGTTATATCCCGGCTGTTCATACATATGCAAGGTACTTTCAATGCTTCCACCCTTTGGATCAGTAGTTCCATAGATAACAGTTCTGATACGTGATTGCAGAATAGCACCTGCACACATGCAACAGGGCTCCAGAGTAACATATAAATCACAATCCTCAAGACGCCAGCTTCCTACCTTTTTACAAGCTTTTTGAATTGCAATGATTTCAGCATGGTTTATTGACTGCTGTTTTGTTTCTCTGAGATTATGACCTCTTGCAATAATTTTATCATCCTTAACAATAACACAGCCAATGGGTACCTCATCTATTTTTTTAGCCTTCTCTGCCTCTCTTAAAGCAGCCCGCATATATTCTTCTTTCATAAAATTACCTCAGATATAAAAAAGGGCTACCACACATGATAGAGCTCCCTTAAGGCTGCTTTGTTCCCAATCTGACCTAATTCAGTAGATACCATTGTAGTAGCTTATATATTATAGCATATTCTCTGATTTTTTCAACAGTTAATTTGCTTTCACATATTTTATAATTACCATTTTGACTTTCACAAGTGATGAACAAGTCTATCCTGTATTTCATAAAGGAAACTCCTTTATCTATAAGACGAACACTATTTTTTTATCTGAGCTATTAACAAGATAGTAATATGAATTGTATTTCAGATACAATATATTGTAATGAAACGGAATACTTTTTTATCCTCTTTAAAAAAGTGAGCAGGCTAATTTTCTAAACAGTTCATAAATTCAGGTTGAACATAACTACATTGAGTACTTATCACCATTATATTCTTCAACAGAATTTGATTCTTCCTTTTCTCAAACACGATACAACTAGAGGAAGCTTTCTTATTTTATTATTAGAAAATCATTAGTGCATACATAAGAAAGTTTGAAATTGTCTTAACATTGGATTTGCGCCTACTTCGTATAAAAATAATTTTCATATATAAGGTTACCTTTTTATGTATAGCATCATTATATCTTATCTTCTATTTGCTTACACATTTTTTATTATCTCTTTTAAAACATTATGAAACAATCATAAGTAACAGCTGAAATTTCTTGATTTATCCTTAATTGTTTCACGTGAAACAAAAATGCCTAAAAAAAGCTGTGCAATCATTTGCAACGACATTACCAATCGTCCAATTATTAAAATACCGATGTAAATCAGAGAGTCACAATATCGTATTATTTATCCAAATAACACGATAAACAAAGGCTTTTCTGCTATTTTTAACCAACAAATAATAAGCTGTTTTAGATACTAAAAAAGGTGAAATTTATATAAAAATCACCTTTTCAATACTGCTTAATTTTTTGGCATCAATATTTTTGTGCCTCCCATATATGGCTGCAATTTTTCCGGAATATTCACACTGCCGTCCTTGTTCAGATTATTCTCTAAAAAAGCAATCAGCATTCGAGGTGGAGCTACCACCGTATTATTCAAAGTATGAGCAAAATATTTTCCATTCTCACCCTTTACGCGAATGCCAAGACGTCTTGCCTGTGCATCTGTCAAGTTAGAACAGCTTCCCACTTCAAAATATTTTTTCTGACGTGGACTCCATGCTTCGACATCAACAGACTTATTCTTCAAATCAGCAAGATCACCGGAACAGCACTCTAAGGTTCTCACTGGTATATCCAGACTTCTGAATAAATCAACAGTATTCGTATACAGCTTTACAAACCAGTCTTCACTTTCTTCCGGTTTGCAAACAACAATCATTTCCTGTTTCTCAAACTGGTGAATGCGGTAAACTCCTCTTTCTTCAATACCGTGTGCACCTTTTTCTTTACGGAAGCAAGGAGAATAGCTTGTATAAGTATAAGGAAGTTTTTTCTCATCAAGAATTGTATCAATGAATTTTCCAATCATAGAATGCTCACTGGTACCGATCAGATACAAATCCTCGCCCTCAATCTTATACATCATTCCTTCCATTTCCGCAAAGCTCATAACCCCGGTCACAACATTACTACGAATCATAAAAGGCGGTACAACATATGTAAATCCTCTATCAATCATAAAATCACGTGCATATGAAATGACAGCAGAATGAAGTCGTGCAATATCTCCCATCAGATAATAGAACCCGTTCCCTGCAACTTTTCTTGCACTATCCAGATCAATACCTTCAAACCGTTCCATAATATCTGTATGATATGGAATTTCAAAATCAGGAATCACAGGCTCGCCGTACTTCTGCAGTTCAACATTTTCTGAATCATCCTTACCAACCGGGACCGTAGGATGAATGATATTTGGAATCTGCATCATCATTTCCTTGATTTTCTCAGCAAGCTCAGTTTCCTTAACCTCTGTTTCCTTCATTTCATCTGCCATAGCCTGAACCTTGGCTTTAATAGCATTTGCCTCATCCTTTAAACCTTTGGCCATCAGACCGCCGATTTCCTTGCTCATAGCATTTCTCTTGCTTCGCAGCTCATCCCCTCGTTGTTTAAGAGAGCGATTCTCTTTATCCATAGCAATCACTTTATCTACAAGCTCAATCTTGTGATCCTGAAACTTCTTTTTTATGTTTTCTTTTACAATTTCAGGATTTTCGCGTAAAAATTTCATATCAAGCATAATCATAACCTCCTAGAATATAAAAAAGAGGTATGTCCATAAAGGGACGATACCTCGTGTTGCCACCCTTTTTGATATACCTATAAAGATATACCCTCTCATAGCTATAACGGTGCTACCGTAATCAACTACTAATAGTTCATTGATTCACTCAAAGGCGGATTTCATAAGCAGCTATTATAACTCACACCTACCGTTATATCTCTGAAAGTAGCCTGCTTTCTTACTTGACCTTTTCAACGTTTTATTATTTTATATCATTCTTCTACAGGATTGTCAATTATCTGTTCCGTAGTTTCTTCATTATTTTCCAAAGCTTCACCAGCTGCAGCTTCTTCCGGCTCCTCTTCTTCCTTTTCAACAATAGCCACCTTGGCAACAGATTCTTCATCTGCCACGTTGATCAGCTTAACACCCTGAGTATTACGGCTGTAAATACCAATATCATCAACAGATATTCGGATAATAATACCGGAGTTTGTAACAATCATGGCATCCTCATCACCATTTACAGCGCGAACGGAAACAAGCTCACCGGTTTTATTGGTAACATTGATTGTCTTTACACCCTTCGCTCCACGTGTTGTCAGACGGTATTCCTCAATAGCGGTACGCTTACCATAACCATTTTCACTAACAGCCAGCAGATGTGTTCCCTCTTTAGAAGTAGCAGCACCTACTACGATTGAGCCATCAACATTAAAGCCCTTCACACCGCTTGCCGTACGTCCCATAGCACGAATATCATCTTCATGGAATCGAACTGCCTTACCATTGGAGCCTGCGATAATAATTTCATCATCTCCGGTTGTTTCCTTCACACCAACCAGCTCATCAAATTCACGAAGTGTAATGGCGATTTTACCATTCTGACGTATAGAATCGAATTCACTCATCGGTGTTCGCTTAACCAGTCCGTTCTTTGTGACGAACAGCAGGAAGGAGGATTCACTATCCGGACGAACAGGAACAAGTGCACGCACCTTCTCCTCCTTGTCCAGATTTAACAGATTCACGACTGGAAGGCCCTTAGCCGTTCTACCAGAATTCGGCACCTTATACCCTTTGATACGGTAAACCTTGCCAAGATTGGTAAACAGCATCAGATAGTCGTGAGTGGACATTGTAATCAGCAGATCAACAATATCATCCTCATTTACAGACATACCCTTCACACCGCGGCCTCCACGGTTCTGTGTACGATAGGTATCTGTCGGCATACGCTTGATATAACCGTTTGTTGTCATTGTGATAACAACATCCTCAACAGGAATTAAATCTTCATCCTGCATATCGTAATCTGCCTCACTGATTTCTGTACGACGCTCATCGCCAAAGCGATTTTTAACCTCAGTCAGCTCATCACGGATAATCCCGAGAACACGATCATGGTTTGCAAGAATATCACGTAAATCTGCTATCGTATTCATCAGCTCTCGATATTCATTTTCAATCTTATCGCGTTCCAAGCCTGTTAAACGACGCAAACGCATCTCCAGGATTGCATTTGCCTGAATCTCCGTCAGTTTAAACTGCTCCATCAGACCAGTTCTTGCTTCCGCATCATTCTGACTGGAGCGAATCAGACGAATAATTTCATCAATGTGATCCAGTGCGATACGCAAACCTTCCAATATATGAGCACGATCCTCAGCTTTTTTCAATTCAAATTTTGTACGGCGTACCGTAACGTCAATCTGATGATTCACATAATGCTGAAGTGCCTCCCGGATTCCCATCTGCTTCGGTGTTTTCTCTACCAGTGCCAGCATGTTGACACCGAAAGAGGTCTGAAGCTGTGTCATACGATACAGCTGATTCAAAATAACATCCGGTTGAGCATCCTTACGCAGTTCGATCACGATTCGAATACCCTCACGGTTTGATTCATCATTCAGATAAGTGATACCTTCAATCTGCTTTTCTCTTACTAGGTCTGCGATTTTGGTAATCAGGTTCGCTTTATTCACCTGATACGGGATTTCAGTCACAACAATTCTTGTCTTACCGTTGCCCATATCCTCCAGATGATGCTTACTGCGTACCATGATGGAGCCGCGGCCTGTTTCAAATGCCTGTCGAATTCCGGCTCTTCCCAGAATGATACCGCCTGTTGGAAAATCAGGACCCTTGATATAATTGTCCATCAGCTCCACAACGGAAATCTCCGGATTATCCATAATGGCAAAGGTTGCGTCTATCGTTTCTGTAAGATTATGCGGCGGTATATTGGTCGCCATACCTACCGCAATACCGACAGAACCGTTTACCAGCAGATTCGGGAATCTGGCAGGCAGCACAGCCGGCTCAGTTTCCTCATTGTCATAGTTGGGTATGAAATCAACGGTATCCTTATTGATATCCTTCATCATTTCCATAGCGATTTTAGACATTCGGGCTTCGGTATAACGCATTGCCGCCGCACCGTCACCATCCATGGAACCGAAGTTACCATGTCCCTGTACCAGCATGTAGCGGTAGCTGAAGTCCTGTGCCATACGAACCATGGCGTCATATACGGCTGTATCACCGTGCGGATGATACTTACCGATTACTTCACCAACGATACGCGCTGACTTTTTAAACGGCTTGCTTGCCACAATTCCCAGCTCATTCATCGCATGCAGAATACGGCGATGAACAGGCTTCATTCCATCACGAACATCAGGCAGTGCACGATCTACGATTACAGACATTGAATAGTCCAGAAAGGAGGTTTTCATTTCTTTTGAAATATCTACCTGAATCAGTTTTTCCTTGTTTAAATCCATGTTCCCTTACACCTCCTTAGATATCCAGTGTTGCATAGATTGCATTTTCCTGAATGAAGTCACGTCTTGGTTCAACTTCTTCTCCCATCAGCATTTCAAAAATACTGTCAGCTTCCATAGCATCATCAATATTTACCTGCTTCAGCGTACGGAATGCTGGGTCCATGGTTGTCTCCCACAGCTGCTCCGGATTCATCTCTCCCAGACCTTTATATCGCTGTACGTTTACATTCTCACCCATAGAAGCACGTACCGTTTCCACTTCTTCCTCTTTATATACATATTCCACACGGTTTCCCTTGGCAACCTTGAACAGCGGAGGCATGGCGATATATACATAGCCACCCTCAATGATCGGACGCAGGTAACGGTAGAAGAATGTCAGCATCAGTGTACAGATATGCGCACCATCGACATCGGCATCGGTCATGATAATAATTTTATGATAACGCAGCTTACTGACATCCATTTCCTCTCCGATTCCACAGCCGAATGCTGTGATCATAGAGCGAATTTCATTATTTTCGAAGATTCTCTGCAAACGTGCCTTCTCGACGTTCAATATCTTACCACGCAGTGGCAGAATTGCCTGAAACTTGGAATTTCTTCCCTGCTTTGCACTTCCGCCGGCGGAATCACCCTCGACGATATAGATTTCACATTCTGAGGCATCCTTGCTGGAACAATCCGCAAGCTTACCGGGCAGTGATGTGATTTCCAGGGCTGATTTTCTTCTTGTCAGCTCTCTTGCCTTTTTTGCCGCAAGACGTGCCTTGCTCGCAAGAATCGCCTTATCTACAATAATCTTTGCTGTTTCCGGATTCTCCATGAAGAAACGGTTCAGCTGTTCACCCAGTATACTGGAAACAATTTTTCGTACCTCTGAGTTTCCCAGCTTCGTCTTTGTCTGTCCTTCATACTGCGGATCGGGGTGCTTTACCGAGATAATTGCCGTTAATCCCTCACGCACATCATCTCCAGCCAGTGTCTCGTCTTTTTTTATCATTCCCTGCTCTCTTGCATAGGCATTGATAATCCTTGTCAGAGCAAGTCGGAAGCCATCCTCATGCGTTCCGCCTTCCATCGTGTTGATGTTATTACAGAAGGAATAGATGCTTGGAATGTAGCCATCGTTATACTGCATGGCGATTTCCGCAAGAATCCCGTCCTCTATCCCTTCCACATACACAACCTCTTCATGCAGCGGTGTTTTGTTCTTGTTCAGATATTCCACATACTGGCGGATACCGCCATCGTATTTATATTCAATTCGTTTCGGCTCCGCTTCCCGTTCATCACAAAGCACCAGACGAATGCTTTTGTTCAGGAAAGCCAGCTGACGAATACGTGCATTCAAAGTATCAAAATCATATTCCTGTGTTTCCTGGAAGATTTCAGGATCTGCCTTGAAACGCACAATGGAACCATGCTTTTCGCTGTCATCGATGATTTTCAAAGGTCCTGTTGCCTTGCCTCCGTCTTCAAATCGAAGGAAAAACTCATGTCCGTTCTGATGTACGTTAACCTCCAGCCATTCACTCAATGCATTAACAACACTGGCACCGACACCATGCAGACCTCCGGAAACCTTATAAGCACCACCGCCGAATTTACCACCGGCATGCAGTACAGTAAAAATCGTTTCCACACCGGATATTCCAGTCTTTTCAACGATTCCCGTCGGCATACCTCGACCATTATCCTCAACACGGATGATGTTATTTTTTTCAATCGTTATTTCAATATCCGTAGCGAATCCGGCAAGAGCCTCATCGATCGAGTTATCAACGATTTCCCAGACAAGGTGATGAAGACCTCTCTCACTGGTAGAACCGATATACATACCAGGTCGTTTCCGTACAGCTTCCAGTCCTTCCAGGACCTGAATATCATCAGCCGTATAAGAATGATCAACCTTATCTTCCATTTCTTCGATTTCTTTCATCTGATTCTCATCCATAGTTCATCCTCCTAACATCTCTCGATTGTACCGTTGCTTACATTCCACAACGTGACTCTGCGATCACTTTTTATATCATCCATTTCCACAAAATCTGTTGTGGAGATGAAAATCTGCACCTCTTTGGGCAGAGATTTTAATAATTCCTGTTTCCGATAGCTGTCCAGCTCAGAAAATACATCATCCAGCAATAACACCGGATATTCCTGTATGATTTCATAAATCATATGAATCATACCGATTTTCAATGCCAGCAATACACTTCGCTTCTGTCCCTGGGAAGCAAAGCTGACAAGCTCGTGCCCGTTCATTTCAAAGATAAAATCCTCTTTATGAATACCGGCCGTCGTCTGTTTCAACAGCAGGTCGCGATCCTGATGCTTTTGATATTTCCTCAGCAGAGCTTCCTTCAGCGCTTCCTCACTGTCCGAGAAAGGAACACAGCTGAGATAGCGAACCGTAATATCCGTATCATCATTGGAAAGCTGGCGGTAAAATGTCCTGCATTTGTCCAGCAGCTCCTCCAGAAAGAAATGCCGCTGCTTCATGATGACAACAGATGCATCCACAAGCTGTGAGGTTAAGACCTCGAGATAGGAGCGGTCCACCCGTTCCTGCTTCAGATAAGCATTCCGCTCTTTTAAGAGCCGTGTAGCGACGTAAAGCGTCGATACATACTTCTTACTTATCTTACTCAGCTCCATGTCCACAAAGCGTCTTCTGACGCGGGGAGAGGCCTGAAACAGATTCATATCATCCGGACAGAACATAACGGAGTTAAATTCACCTATGAAGTCACTGACGCGATTCACGGGATTCTGATAAATAAAAAGATTTTTCCCCTTTTCATTTACCGTCACACGGATTTCCTCCGTTTTCTGTTCCTTTGCAATCAAGGCTTTAATAAAGAAGGCCTGCTCACCTTCTTTGATTAGATCTTTATCTTCACTGGTTCGATGGGATCTGGTCGTTGATAAATAAAGGATAGATTCCAGCAGGTTGGTCTTTCCCTGTGCATTCTTTCCTGTCAGAATATGAATGCCGTCGGTAAAACTGACATTTACATCTGCATAATTGCGAAAATTATGCAGACGAAGTGATTCCAGTCTCATGACAAAGAAAATACGCTGCCCTCAATGTCAATGACATCACCTGCATACAGCTTGCGTCCTCTGCGGTTTTCCTGTTCCCCGTTCACGTTGATTTTCAGGGATTTTACCGCAAATTTTGCTTCACCGCCGCTCTGGATAAAATCCGTCATTTTAAGCAGCTGACCTAATGTTATGTATTCACCGGTTATCTTTATATCCATTATAAAACCTCTTTCACATTCCTATATATTATATCATATTTAAAGGTTTTTTGTTAGTTTTTCCTATGGTTTTCAAACTTTTCTGCATCATTTTTCACATGTAAATTTATTCGCTTTTCAAACGCTGCGTTCCATTCCTGAAAAAGGTCTACTTTTGTTAAAATACATAGAAAAAGGCAGCAGGATGTTCCCCTTACTGCCTGTTGTTTATGCATAGGTTCTGACTGGAAGTACCAGCTGTAAAACATTATCATCATCCACAGATTTAATGATAAACGGCTTCATTTCTCCACAGAGGCGGAAGGTTACCAGACTGCCGCTCAATGCCTTGATTGCATCAAAGACATATCGTCCGTTACAGCTGATTTCCAGAGAGCTTCCTGTGAAGCTGGCACTGCTTAAAACCTCAGTGGAGGATCCTACTTCCACGGATTTGCTGGAAAGCACGCATTCCTGCTCACTCAGACTGAATTTAATAACGGAAACCCCGTCATTTTTAATAAAGCTTGCACGGTCAATAGCATTGAGAAGATCACGGGAATCAATTGTCAGCTCATAGTCAAACTGTAAAGGAATCAGTCGGCTTGTTTCCGGATATACACCGTCAATCAGTCGCGTCTGTACGATTGTGTCATGAATGATAAACTGCGCTTTTTTATCATTGACTGCAATTTCCACCTCTCCTTCACCTTCCAGTGTTTTAACAACCTCGGACAGGGATTTGGCAGGTATGGTGATATTGAAGTTCAGGGATTCGCTGATATCAATCGTTTTCTTTGCAAGACGATAGGAATCGGTAGCGACACAGTGCAGCGTATTGCCTTCACAGTGGAAATTCACACCGGTCAGTACCGGACGTGTTTCTTTATCACTTGTCGCAAAGCTGGTCTGCAAAATCACTTTCTTCAGTGTTTCCTCTTTTAATGCAAAGCATTCCTTCGGTTTGGAGAAGTCGATAGCCGGATACTCATTTGCACGCATTCCATTGATTCTGAACTCTGCAGTGTTTCCACTGATTTTAGTCAGGGAACCGTCAATCATTTCAAACTCGATTTCATCAGCATCAATCTTACGAACGATTTCCAGAATATACTTAGCTTCAATAACGATTGATCCCATATCACGAATCTCAAGAACACATTCTTCCGATTTTGTCAGTTTCGTCTGAATGGATACATCCGAATCACTTCCGGTCAGAATCAGACAATCTTCTTTTGCGTCAATCTTAATACCGGAGAACGCAGGAAGTGGTGAAAATGTAGAGATGGCACGGGATGCCACAGATAATGCATTGTAGAATTCTTTTTTAGACACCTTAAAGTACATGGGTGATGCTCCCTTCTTTTATGTTTTATAAGTAAATAAACAATAATAAGTATGTGGAAAGTGTGGAAAAGCTATAAAAACACTTTGAACATAGGCTTATTTTAACAAATTTTGCTGTGGATGAAAAGTTTAAACATGTGGATATCTTAGCTATTTTATCCCCAAATTACTTTCAATCTGCATGACTGCCTGTTGAAATGTTTCCTTTTCCTTTAACAGCTTCATCATTTTTTCATACGAGGACATGATCGTGGAATGATCACGGTTTCCAAATTCAAAACCGATTTTGGCAAACGGCATTTCCAGATGCGTCCTGCACAGGTATATTGCGATATGACGCGCATTGGCGATATTTTTGGTTCTTGATTTTGATTCGATCTGGGTTCTGGTCAGACCATAGTATTCGCATACCGCATTCTTTATCCTCTTCGGCGTTAGTTCATCCTCCTGCTTTACAACAATCGGATTTTCTTTGAATATTTCTTTCGCGAAGGTGATATCAATCCGCTCGGGATTATATAATATTGCTTTAAAGAACAGCTCGTTGAGCGTTCCCTCCAGTTTTCTGACATCACTTGCAAAGCGGGTTGCCAGATAATCGAGAACCTCGTCATCAATCATGATTTCATCGCTGCGGCCTTCCATCTTTTTCTGCAGAATAGCTTTCGCAGTTTCAAATTCCGGAGACCCTACCGATACGGACAGACCGCTGGAAAAGCGGGATATCAGACGGTTTTCAATTCCCTTCAGCTCTGTAGGATGAATATCACTGGTAATGACAATCTGTTTGTTGTCGGAAATGAGCTTGTTATACATATTGAAGAAGATTTCCTGTGAGGTGCTCTGCTTCAGACGCTGGATATCATCAATCAGCAGATAGTCCACCGAACAGATCATTTCCTTTACGTCCTCAACCGTCTTGTTTTTCATCGCCTCAATCAGCAAGGTGACGAAGTCCTCACTGTAAATGTATAAAACCTTTTCATCCGCCTTGTTTGCCTTGACGTAATTGCCGATGGCATGCAGCAGATGGGTTTTCCCCAGGCCTGAATTTCCGAATATAAACAACGGATTGTTGAATTTACCGGGATAATAGCATACGGACAATGCCGCAGCGTGAGCCTCCCGGTTGTTTTTCCCTACGACAAAGCTGTCGAAGGTGTACTCTTTTTTTACTTTGTCTTCAAATAAAATTTCATTTCTTCTTTTAATGACAGATGATGGCTGAAGCATATCCACTTCGCTCTTGAGCAGGATTTGACAGGAGACCTTCATATCCAGAACATCAGACAGCTTTTGCTGAATCAGATCGATGGAATCCATCATGATCTGCTTGTTGATCTTATAAGGAACAACAATGGTCGCAAAATCATCCTCTATATCAAAGAGATGAGAATCTTCTTTATACCATGCGTTGAATACGGCATCATCGAAATGTGCACTTTCATTTATGAGCTGAAGTGTCTTCTGCCAGATCTGCTCAAGCTGTACCTTGGCAAAATTAGACATAAACGACTCCTTTTTCATGCACCTTATATTTTACTATAGATTGTGGAAAAATACCACGGCTATTCTGATTAAGATAAAGGGAATCACAGCATATGTAAAAAAGTGCTGCTGTCATGTAGAAAAAATGGAAATAATTTGTTTATGGAAAGTGAAGGAGAATACTGATTCAGTTTTCCACCGGACAGGACACGTTTTCTGAAGGATTTCCGGTGGATTCCGTTTACACACATAGGTTATCCACAGGAAAACATGCTTTAAACAGGATAAATAAAGGAGTTTCTCCACTTTCCACAGCTTTCCATATGGAAAAAATGGGGAAACAGGAAGTGTGGAATCCTGTATTTTGTGGAAAAGTGGAAAACAATGGATATCAACAGATGCTTTTCCATCATTGTATACACATGAAAAGTATGATAAATAAAGGTTATGAGAAGCTTTTCTACAGTTTCCACATATGGTGGAAAACTATGATATGTATTCTTGTGGAAGAATCGTGGAAAATCTCTTGCATCGGGATAAACAGCTGATATCCTCTGCTTCATATTATGAATTGGAGTTGAAAGCCAAGTTTTCCACCGTAAACGGAGTGTTTTGTTGAAAACCCTCTGAATGATAATATACAGGACAATTTGCGAAGTGAATTGTGTTCTTTTCCAACTTCCTATATAATAGATGAGATGATTATATAGGATGTGATGATATGAACTGGTTTGAAAAAAGTACAAAACGCATGATTCAGCACCGTCTTGCCTCTACCTATCAGATGAGTCTGCTGCTGGAGCTGTTTCTGGCACTGCTTTCGTTTGTTTTGATTGCGGATAAGCTTTCCTCCCTATCCGTCTTCTTCGGAATTCTCGCTGTGGTTGTAGCGGCAAGAATTATCTTCCTGTACGCAGTCATGAGTCTGCGTGTGGAAACCAGAATTGTTTACGGCATCATGCTGCTGCTTCAGGCACTGATCTCCACCGTTTTATTTTTTTATGCAAGTATCTTTATATTTATAGTGGTTTCTGCTTTTATCGTGCTGCTGTTCCCTATTTTTACACATGCCTTCTGTCGAAAAATGGCATGGATTGACAAATAAACGTATTTTCAAATATTTTTAATGAATTATTGACTTTGACAGAGTTTTTATGTATAATTTTAAAGCAATGCTCAATTTGTATAAAATGATAAAGAAGAAGTGGAGGTGGCTCTTGTGAAAAGAACATATCAACCGAGCAAAAGAAAACACCAGAAAACTCATGGATTCAGAGCCCGTATGGCTACAGTAGGAGGACGTAAAGTATTAGCGCGTCGTCGTGCCAAAGGTAGAAAAGTGTTATCAGCATAAAAAATCACCCTGTGGTGATTTTTTTTCGCCTTGTCAAAGTGAAGGATTCCTCTGTTTCAGGTGCTTTCCTGCCGTACGTTATTGCTTTTTCCCCTGATTTAGGCTATGATTAAGCGTATGATGCTGTGAAAGCGTATAGCAGGCAGAAAACGGCATCAGGGAAGCGGAAGACAGAAAGGAAGAACTGCATGAAAAAGGAATATCGTGTGAAAAAAAGCCAGGAATTCGCCGAGATTATGAATTACAAAAAATTTTACACCTGTCCTTCCTTTGCTATTTATGTGAAGCCGCGAAAAGAAGATCATGCAAGAGTAGGAATTTCCGTTGGTAAGAAAATGGGAAAAGCAGTTGTACGTAATAAAATCAAGCGTCAGGTACGCATGATGGTACAGGATATTTACAGTTTTGAAGAGAAATTTGATACGATTATACTCGTTCGCGTAAAATATCATGAAGAAAATTATATAAACAACAAAAAACTCTTGGAAAGATTGGTTAAAAAAGTTAAAATATAAAGGTAGGCAAACTTAGCGAGGAGACAAAAAGATGAAAGATTTTTTTAGAAACAAAAAGAAGTTTCTTCTGGTCGTTATGCTGATGGTCGTGACACTGACCGGATGTAGTGTTCCGCGTGGGCAGAATGGTAAGACATATGTCAATTCCATTTACACGAACAATGACGTTCAGGTGAAACGCGGAGATGTTGACATTCCAGACGACAAAGAACTTCAAAAGAAGTATAAGGATTATAAAGCAGATGATTTGATTACAATCGAAAAAACAACATTCTCGGATGCAATGGACGAGGGATGGTTCAACGGGCTGATCGTATGGCCGATTGCATTCCTGATTAACTTTGTAGCAGATTTCAGTGATGCAGGTATCGGTATCATTGCAGCGACCTTCCTGATTCAGCTGCTGATCTTCCTGTTCTCAATCAAATCACAGGTAGCATCACAGCGTATGCAGTCCATTCAGCCGGAAATGAATAAGATTCAGGCGAAATATGCAGGCAAAACCGATGACCGCTCCAAGATGCAGCAGGCGCAGGAAATGCAGGCGCTCTACAGCAAATACAAAATCAATCCGTTTGGAACACTGCTGGTAACGTTTATACAGTTCCCGGTAATTCTGGGTATGTATCAGGCGACGATGCGCGCGTACAGCGTGGTAACCGGTTCCTTCCAGGGAATCGACCTGGCTAAGACGCCGATCGAAGGGTTTAACTTAGGTAATTACTGGTATGTTGTCATCTTTGTTCTGATGGTAGCCTTCCAGCTGTTGTCCTTCAAAATGCCGCAGTGGCTGCAGGAACACAGAAAGAAAAAGATGCATGTCAAAGAGAAAAAATATGCAGAGCCTAAGAAAAAGGGCGGAAATGGTATGATGGGCTCCATGAACATGATGATGTACATGAGTACCGGTATGATTGCCATCTTTGCAATCAACTGGCCGCTGGGTATGTCCTTCTACTGGCTGGTAAACTCTCTTGCAAGAGTTATCCAAAATATTGTAATCCACAAATTCTTTATCAAAGATTAGGAGGATAACAGGATGAAATCGTATACTGGCAAAAATCTGGAAGATGTATTGAAGCAGGCTGCCGAGGATAAGGGAGTAAGCGTAGAAGAGCTCACTTATAATGTTACAGAAGAAACCTCAGGCTTTCTGGGTCTTGGCAGCAAAACAACCATAACGGCTTACTGTAGAAATGATATTCGTGAATTCATGAAAGCATATCTGCAGACCTATTTCGAAGGTATTCATATGGAAGTGTCCATTGATGTGGTGGATGACGGTGAATATTTCCGTGTTAATCTGGACGCTGAGAACAACGCTATTCTGATTGGAAAGAACGGACAGACATTACAGGCAGTCAATACTGTTCTGAAATCTGCTTCTTCCAGTGAGTTTAAGCGCCGGATTGGTGTACTGATTGATATCAACGGATATAAGGAAGAGAAATATCAGAAAGTTTGTTCATTGGCTCTTCGAGTTGCGAAAAGCGTACAGAGGACAAAAACTGATGCAACACTGGATCCTATGCCGGCCGATGAAAGAAAGGCTATTCACAACTATTTAGCCAATATGAAGCATATTGCTACCGTCAGTGAAGGTGAAGGTAATCAGCGGCGTCTGAAAATCGTTTACAGCGAAGATAATGCATAAAAAACAGGGAGTCATGCAAGACAGCATGGCTCCCTTTCCATATGCGAAATTTGTCGAATGTGAGTTTTTTTAATTATAGAAAAGAGGATGAGCATGGAAGTTTATAAAAAAGAAGCTACAGAGCTTGAAGAACAGCTTCTTATACTGCGCAAACAGGGGAGACCGGAGGAGATTCTTCAAAAGGCTTCCCGATTACTGGAAATTGCGCAGCTTCATCAGGATCCCTACTACATTGCAGCTGCATTGTATTTTCAGGCATATTATGAATTTTCAAGAGGAAATTACAAAGAATGTCTTCAGCACTGCTTTCAAAGTGAGGAATACTGTGAAAAAAATGAATATCTGAAAATTCTTGCATACATACATAATCTACAGGGAATCGTTTATTCTGATCTGGGGGATTTTCTCACCTCCCTGCATTTTCTTCTAAAGGCTTATTATCTCACAATGGATCATCCGGAATTCGAATATCATTATGCGATTATTAACAATCTGGGAACTTTGTTTCATGATATCGATTGTGAACAAAGAGGAATTGAATACTTCATACGGGCATTTCAGGAACGAAGAAAAATGCATCTTGAATTTTCACTGAATGACGGTATTATATTAACGAATATTCTGATGGTATATATGAAAATGAACCGCGCAGCAGAGGCAGCTCCCTGGTATGAAACATTCTTACGCTATTTCAAAGACAATGACCATGTGGTACTGACAGAGAATAGAATCATGATCAGCATATTCGAATTGTGGCACAGAAAGGATATAGCGAAATTAAAGCAAAGATTATATGATTTTCTGGAGGCTGCTCCCCATACATCTGATTATAAAAATACAGTGAGAAACTATATGGATTGTATTCACATCTGCATTTCATTAAAATTAAAGGATCAGGCATATCTGCTATATCGCAATCTTGAAAAAATGGAATCTCATCATCCAAACTCTATCAATTCCGCAAGACTAGCAGATATCAAGGTGGAGCTGGCAATGCAATTTTGCTCCAAAGAGGAACTATTTCTCCATCTGCTGGAAGCCTATCGTCTCAATCGAAAGGCAAGAGAGCAGGAAAAACGCAATAATCTGCAAAGTATGATGAATAAAATGGATTTGGAAAACGCACTCTACGAACAGCATATTATCCTGCAGCGAAATGAAGAGCTTCTTCGCAGCAACAAACTGGATCCCTTTACCGAGGTATTGAATAAAACTGCCTTTCGCAACCATGTGCTGGAGGCGATTCGTGGTAAAAGAGCAGACGAAAAGGGTGCTTTCTTTATACTGGATATTGATAATTTCAAAATTATCAATGATACCTGTGGACATCTTGTGGGTGATCAGGTAATCATGAAGGTCGCAGCTAATCTTCAGAATAATCTAAGAGAGGAAGATCTAGTCGGCAGAATCGGCGGTGATGAATTTTGTATGTATCTGAATCATATCTCATGTATTGAGGATATTGAAAAGAATGCTTTACGTATTATAGATAATATACGCAATCTGAATATCAGTAAGCTGCAGAAGCAGCTTACTGTCAGTATGGGAATTTGTATTGTGGATACAGAAAAGGATTTTGAAGATATCTTTATGAAAGCGGATCATGCTCTTTATGAAGCTAAGGCAAATGGGCGTGACCAGTTTGTTGTCTATAAAAATGACTATTTCAGTCAGATCATGCAGAAAAAAGAAAAGCGCAAGGACCGCCATGAGGTCACCGTCAATGATATTCTACCAAAGGTATTTGAAATGCTGAATGTATTCGATAAACGGGATGAGCTGCTGGCACAGACGATGGAATTTATCTGCCGTTCCATGAATGTGAAAAATATATTTCTGCTTCGCTTTGAAAATGAAGCATATTCCATGGGCAGAGTTTATATATATGACCTGGAAAGGAATAAGGCATCCAAGCATGTTCATATTCAGACGGATCCAGCATACCTAAAGGCTTTTGATGACAGACACCTTTACTATCAGAATCAGATTAACGTAAATGATATCCGTTATATAAATGCGTATGAACAATATCAAATTCAGGCAACACTGCAGCATCAGATTTTGTATGATCATAGAATGATAGGTGTACTTGGTATGAATGATCGAAGAATTCATGAATGGAATGAAGATGATCTATCGCTGATTCGTAATCTTTCCTATGCATTTGCGACCTACCTGATTGCAATTGAAAAATAGGGATAAGATAAATCTGAGAAATATAATAAAAACATGGAGTCTAAAAAATTTGCAGTTCTGATTGAACGAAAAACAGACGCATTTCATCCAATGTAAGAATAGGAAGAGGAAGTACGCAGCAATGTCTTCTTCTTTTCTTTATGTATTGGAATTATTTTAGTTTTTTAAGTACATAGTACTATATTGCTTGTGAACAAATAAACAAGGTGTTATAATCAAGATGTTGAAGTGAGCGGAAAGTGGTACTGACCGTAAACATCAAACATCGATCGCTGACGATCTGCTTCTAAAGGAACAGCCTGAGGAAAAAGACGGGAATGCAAATAGTTTTTACTGTATTCTTGTTTTTTTATAGGACAAGAATTTTTTTAATGGAGGAGGATGTTATGGAAACTAGAGTTGCTGTTATCGGTATCATTGTCGAAAATACGGAGTCTGCTGAAAAAATCAATTCCATACTTCATGAATATGCACAATATATTCTTGGTCGTATGGGAGTGCCGTATCAGAAAAGAGGGATTTCTGTTATCAGTATTATCATAGATGCACCTCAGCCTGTCATTTCTGCATTATCCGGTAAACTGGGGAAATTAGAGGGTGTCAGTACAAAGGCACTGTATTCCAATGTGATGGAGAATATAGATGGATAATGTTTCTTTTCTGATCGAAAAGCTATATATGGAAGGCTGGCTAAGAGATGAAGAATTTCTTGAGGTACTTATACATCATGGTGAGAATGAAATAAGAAATCTGCTTGCGGAGTATGCAAGAAAAACAGCGCACAGATACTATGGAAATAAGGTGTATACCCGTGGATTGATAGAGTTTAGCAACTACTGTCGCAATGACTGCTATTACTGCGGTATCCGCCGCAGCAATTCCCATGCGCAAAGATACCGTCTGAAAAAAGAGGATATCCTTACCTGCTGTGATGAAGGCTATAATCTTGGATTTCGTACCTTTGTCCTGCAGTCCGGGGAGGATGGATATTATACGGATGAGCTTCTGATTGAAATCATAACTGATATAAAACGGCGGTATCCGGATTGTGCTATCACCTTATCACTTGGAGAAAAAGAGAAGGAGAGCTATCAGCGCTATTATGATGCAGGTGCAGATCGTTACCTGCTGCGTCATGAAACAAGCAATGCACAGCATTATCGTTGTCTGCATCCAAAAGAGCTTACCAGTGAGCATCGCAAGCAGTGCTTAAGAGATTTGAAGGCGATCGGTTTTCAGACCGGCTGCGGAATCATGGTCGGCTCTCCCTCACAGACGCTGAGGCATATTGTAGAGGATTTGCATTTCATGAAGGAGCTTCAGCCGGAAATGGTGGGAATCGGGCCTTTTCTTCCGCATCATGATACACCGTTTTACAATGAACCGGCCGGCAGCTTCACGCTGACACTGACACTGCTTTCCATTATCCGTCTGATCCTGCCGGATGTACTTCTTCCGGCGACTACAGCTCTGGGTACGATTGATCCACAGGGAAGAGAACAGGGGATTTTAGCAGGTGCCAACGTTGTGATGCCCAATCTCAGTCCGGTAGCTGTGAGAAAGAAATACATGCTGTATGATGATAAAATCTGTACCGGTGATGAAGCAGCCGAATGCAGAGTATGTCTTTCCAATCGTATGAAGCGTATTGGATATGAACTCGTAACAGATCGCGGCGACAGTATAAGAAAGTTAGAGGAAAAACGTATATGTACAATAAACATTCACTGAAAGCAACGGAATTCATTGACGATGAGGAAATCAAAGAAACACTGCGCTTTGCACAGGAAAACAAACACAATAAGGAATTGATCAGCTCCCTGATTGAGCGAGCCGCAGATTGTAAGGGGCTTACACACAGAGAGGCTGCGGTGTTATTGGAATGTGATCTTCCTGAGGAAAATGAAAAGATGTTTACGCTGGCAAAACAGATCAAGCAGAAGCTGTATGGCAATCGCATTGTTATGTTTGCTCCGCTGTATCTTTCCAACTACTGTGTTAACGGCTGTGTATACTGTCCCTATCATTATAAGAACAAGCATATTCGAAGGAAAAAGCTGACGCAGGAAGAAATAAGGCAGGAGGTTATTGCCTTGCAGGATATGGGACACAAGCGACTTGCTCTGGAAACAGGAGAGGATCCTGTTCACTCACCGATTGAATATGTACTTGAGAGTATTAAAACGATTTACGGCATCAAGCATAAGAATGGAGCTATTCGCCGAGTGAATGTAAATATCGCGGCAACAACTGTGGATAATTACCGAAAGCTGAAGGAAGCAGGAATCGGTACGTATATCCTGTTTCAGGAAACCTACAATAAACAATCATATGAACAGCTGCATCCGAACGGACCGAAATCAAACTATGCCTACCACACGGAGGCAATGGATCGTGCCATGGAGGGCGGTATTGATGATGTCGGCTGTGGGGTATTGTTTGGATTGAATATGTATCGTTATGACTTTGTAGGACTTTTAATGCATGCTGAGCATCTGGAGGCGGTTCACGGCGTTGGTCCGCATACAATCAGTGTTCCACGTATCTGTCCTGCTGACGATATAAATCCGAATGAATTTTCAAATGCCATCAGTGATGAGATATTTACAAAAATTGTTGCTGTATTGCGAATTGCTGTACCATATACCGGTATGATTATCTCTACAAGAGAATCACAGAAAACAAGAGAAAAGGTTCTTGATCTCGGTATTTCTCAGATATCCGGAGCTTCTTCCACCAGTGTCGGCGGCTATGCAGTACCGGAAAAGGAAGAGGAAAACAGTGCGCAGTTTGATGTGAGTGATAACCGTACCCTGGATGAGGTGGTTAACTGGTTGTTGAAGCTGGGCTATATACCGAGCTTCTGTACGGCATGCTATCGGGAAGGAAGAACAGGGGACCGCTTTATGAGTCTGGTAAAATCCGGACAGATTGCGAACTGCTGTCATCCAAACGCATTATTGACACTGCGGGAGTATCTGGATGATTATGCAAAAGAGGATACAAAAAAGCTTGGCAGTGCCATAATAGATCGGGAGCTGTTACATATTCCAAATGAGAAAGCAAGAGAAACCTGTGCCTCCTATCTGCATTCCATTGATAATGGAAAACGGGATTTCCGGTTTTAATATGAGTCTTCAGGACACACCCAATGCAGTACGTCTGCATATTGGCATATTTGGAAAACGAAACAGCGGGAAGTCCACACTGTTAAATGCCATTACGAAGCAGAAGGTCTCTACCGTTTCTCCTGTGGCGGGGACAACCACGGATCCTGTAGTAAAAGCGATGGAGCTTCATGGTCTTGGACCGGTGGTATTTTATGACACTGCAGGCTTTGATGATGAAGGGGAACTGGGGAATCTGCGTGTTGAAAAAACAGTGGAAGTCACTCAGAAAACAGATATGGCAATTCTGGTATTCCGTGACATGGATATTTCCTGGGAAATGACATGGTATAAGAAGTTAAAAGAAAAACAGATTCCTGTTCTTTGCATATGGAATCAGGATGCTGAAGATGAGAAAGCATATGCGGATGTGGTTACACAGATTGAGAAGAAAACAGGTAGTGACGTACTTATTGCAAATGTGAAGGAGCTGGTGACGGATGATGTTCGTCAGGCTTTGATTCGTCTGCTTCCCTCTGATTTTACGGAAGAAACGATCACCGGACATCTGGTACAGGAAAATGATCTTGTTCTGCTTGTTATGCCGCAGGATATACAGGCTCCAAAGGGAAGATTGATCCTGCCGCAGGTACAGACAATTCGCGATCTGCTGGATCACAAATGTATTATTCAAAGCTGTACAAGCGATACGATAGATGCGGCTCTTTCAGCTTTGTCAAAGCCGCCGAAGCTGATAATCACAGACTCACAGGTGTTTCCGCTTGTATATGAAAAAAAACCGGAGGAAAGTCTGTTGACCTCATTCTCCGTACTATTCGCAAAATACAAAGGGGATATCCAATATTTCATAAAAAGTGCAAAGGCTATTGATCAGCTGACTGTAAACAGCAGAGTTCTGATTGCCGAAGCCTGTACACATGCCCCACTTGCGGAGGATATCGGCAGGGTTAAGATTCCTGCTATGCTGAAGAAAAAATATGGAGACGGCTTGCAGGTGAATATTGTCAGCGGTACGGACTTTCCGAAAGAACTGCAGGACTATGATTTCATCATTCATTGCGGTGCCTGCATGTTTAATAAAAAATATGTTCAATTCAGAGTGGAACAGGCAAAAAAGGAAGGAATACCGATGACGAATTACGGAATTGCTATCGCATATATGAAAGGGATACTGGAGCATATTATATATTGATAAGCAAAATAAAAAGTGAATGCTCAACTCATTTACTTGATTCATTACAATGAAAGAGTAACACAGCTGTTTCATAAGTACAGACTTATGGAGCAGCCTTTTGTTATATGTTCCTTTTTAAAAACATCATATGGCGCATGCCTTCCTTTTTATAATTGAAACCGAATTTGCAGGACTTAGAAAATAACAAATATTATAGAGTTTTCATAGATGAAAGATACCACATAGGAGAAGATAAATACAGCAGTATGCAAAGGCTCTTTTTCGGTTATAGAAAAAGCTAAAAAAAGCAAAGAGGAAAGAAAGTCTGAATCGTGGAATTGATGGGGTGATTACAAAAAAGAGAATTCAAATTATTGATCTATACAATCGTGCTGAATTCTCTATACCTTGTATTTACCTGCAATTGGAATTTTTTCATTTCTTTGTGTATTCCGATATGAGTTAGAACCTATACAGAACCCCTGATGTTTTCCTGTTTCGAAATATCAATGAAATAATCACAGATTCTTCGTACAGCTGCTCTCTGCTTCTTCATATCGGTACCGGTGGCTTCATTAAACCATAAAATTTTGAATTTTTCGTTTCCGAAGCTCAGAATAACACTGCTTTTCAATACACCCTTTCTCACAGTGGCTCCTTGTATATCCTGTAATGGAATACGGAAATATCCGGTAGCCCTTGTCACATCCAGAGAATGCAGTGTAACAATATGAAGACTCGTTTTCGTTAAACCCACATAGCAGTATATATTACGGAATCCGATATTCGGACGTTTATCTGCATCAACAGCATATGATAACAGCCTCGGTGTTGTGGATACGATATTTCCCCAAGTTGTTGCCCTGTACTTCTCCTGCTCACAAAGCAGCTTTTTTAATTCCGTATTTTTGCTTTCCTCATTCATAGTCAATGCCATTTGAATTTCCTCCTGCAACGATGGCCTGTTCGAGAAGCACGATGCTTTCATCAATGGAATGCTTATGATTACATAAGCCGGAGGTTCCTCCTGTAAACATCGTTGCCCCCGCCTTTGCACATTTCTGTATGGTCCCTGTATGAATATTTCCATCAACTTCGATCACCCTGTCAAGCTCTGCTGTCATAAGCAGCTGATGCATTTTTTCTATATGGCGAACTGCCTCCTCTTGAAAGGTCTGTCCTGAAAAACCGGGTTGGACACTTAGTTTCAAAATCCACTCCGCATGCTCAGAGACTTTAATGAAATCTTCTGGTACCGGTGTATCACAGCGAAAGGCAAGGACAGGCTTTGCTCCAAAATCACGTACTGTTTGAAAAGCTTTTTCTATATCGATATCCGCCTCATAATGAATTGCAATATAATCTGCTCCGTTTGCTATACAGGGCTTAATATATGGAATCGGGTTTCTACAGGCCAGATGCACCGTAATCGGCAATTTAGTATAGCTGCGAAATACCTTCAGCATGAGATCGCCGAAAATGAAGCATTCATTAAACTGGCCATCCACCATGTCATAGTGAAGACTTTTAATACGAGATTGATTGATTTCCTCCATACTCTCAGCAATATGTCCAAGATCAATACAGGACAAGGATGCATTAAAACTGAATTCTGTTGTCGTCAGCTTCATGATCATGCCTTTAACAGCTTTTTAATCTCATACTCATAGGGTGTATTCCGGCAGTTTTTCAGTGCGGAGGTCAAATAGGTTTTGCTTAATTTTTTATTACAGAGATACGTATACTGCAGACCAAGCAGATATTCAAAAATACCGATACGTACACGCTTTGCATCATTGGTAAAGGCGTCCGGCATTTTCTTCATCGGTTCCAGCCGCTCTCTGATTTCCTCTATATACTCACTCTTTTTCAGTGCGAGAATACTGTACATCATTTCCATCGTATGAAGCTCTGCGGTATTTTTATCAGCCTTTTGACAGATATGCAGCATGCTTTCTGCTTTCTTAAACTTCTGATTTTCCATATAGAAATAAAATCCCTGTCTGGCAGCGGCTGCCTTTTGCTGATCTCTCATTTTCATTTTACTGAAAATAGTATCGAGCTGTGCCTCAATTTTCCTTTTATCACCCTGCATGAAATAGGAATTTAACCGCATGTACTCCCGATTGTAGGGCTTGAAGGAAAATGTACAGGCGAATCCGTCCAGCAGCTTTTCAAATCGTTCATAATCTCTTTCTGACAGATATCCTGTCAATTTTTTATATACGACTCGTTTCATTATCTGCGGAATAATCAGCAGTATGATAAGAACAGCAGCGGTAATCAGAAATGTAAATGTCATATGATGCTCCTCCTATAATATATGCGATTTCAGATTTTCTTCACATATCCGTTTGAAATCATCGTAATCCTCAACAGACAGAATTTCCTGTTTGAATTCATTATTGAACAGTAAGGGAGAAAGATAATCCCAGGCACGAAAGGCTTCCAGATTATTTTTCTGAATACATACCAGAAAAATCAGATTCACATGATTCCCTTCAGTATCCCAGACTGCCGGCTTTTTGAGGATGATTTCGCCGATAAAGGAATCATCCGTCAGCAGATGCATGGGATGAAGGATTGCGATTCCATTGCCGAAGTAGGTGGAACCAAATTCCTCCCGCAGTTCGATTTCCTCAGCGAGATTGTCCAGCTTATACAAGTCAGATGCCGCATGGACAAGACACGTTTGAATTTCTTCCTTTTCTGTGAAATCTTTTACAAAAAACAGTTTTGGATCAAACAGCTTCATGATATCCTCAACATTTTTAAAGCCTTCTATACGTACCTTGATTTTCTCCAGCTCATTGGAATCGGGAAAGAATGCAATTTTTGTCGCCAGTCCGGATTCAGTCGCCCTGTTATCCTCGGTTGAGAAGAACAAATCGTATGCATCCAAATCGAGATCATCCAATTCATTCGAGGAAACGAAGGTGATGGATACGATATATTTCTGAAATTTATCATACAGAAACTGTTCCAGAAGGAAATATTCAGAACGCTTCAGGTTCGTTATGATACATACTCGTTTGTTGCCCTTTAAGACAGAATACTCATTGATGCTTTTATTGAAATAGATGGCAAGAAAGGCGGTTTCGCTTTCTTTGATTTTACATGTATAGCGCTCTGATAACAGGTAGGAGAAATATGTGGCAATATCAAATGCATAGGGAAAGCTCTGCTTGATATAATCCAGCATTTCATTCTTGATCTGTACATTGTTGCGTGCTCTGGATATCAGGGGAACACAATGCAAAGCCAGTGAAATACGCAGGTTTACATCATGTGTGAAATCCGTCGGATAGGATTCATGTATTCTCTGCAGCGCATGCAGAATAAATGTATTCAGATCCTCTGATATATAATCAGTATTGCTGAAATTACTGTGATTGTTAATATACATTGCCAGAAAATTGATTTCTGTCTGTGGTACACGGATCAGATATTTTGTTTCAATCCGCTCAAAGATATTCCCTGCGATTTTAATTTCCGTGTCATAGGTACCCTCACCGTTAATATCCTCATCATTCAGATAAAAGAAGTTGGTGATTCTCCGTATGGATATATTCAGCCAGATAATAATATTCTGAAACTCAACATCGGAAATCGGATACTGTTTCTCCAGCAGCTCCTTCATCAAAGTCTTTCTTATGAATTCCACATGAACAGCCTCCGTATCGGATATCAGCTTGCTTGGTATCATGGGATGGTATGCATAGCTGACATCCATCAGACAGATGCGCTTATCCCGTTCCAGCCCGTCTATCCATATATAACCCTTTGTCTGAATCAGACGTAAGGAGAATTTGGACAATGTTTTTTCCAGCTCTTTTAAATCACTGGTCAGTGTGGATTTTGACACATAGATATAATCTGCACATTTTGTCAGGGAAATGCTTTTTCTCTGGCTCAGCAGAAAGTTTAACAGCTTATAAATACGATCATCTCTGTAATTGATATTGTATTCATCCGACTGCATTTTCAGATCATTGAGATAGTGAGCAAAACGCTCTCGGTCCAGAATCTTAATTCTGGTACCGAAGGGTACTCTGGAATCAATTATGAATATATCAGATAAAGAAGCAGTGTCCTCTTTTATTGCCTTGATATCATTTTGGATGGTACGCAGACTGATGTTAAATTTATCCGAAAAATAGTTTGCTTTATAGTATTCACCAACTTTTTCGCAAAGCTCTAAAAAAATACTGGATTGTCTTTTTGTTAGCATTCTTATCACTATGAAACCCAAACTGTCTAAAGGATTTCACTTCTCCTTTCCTTGTGTATTCAAAACAAATTGAAACATAGTCCCCACCCTATGCAAGCAAGTACATCATACCGTATTATCAATTACGAAAAAAATTGTCTTTTGCGTAATTGATACGCAAGAATACCCTGTGGATGACTTCATAATTACTCCGCAATTATCCGAAACCTACGCATTTGAATTTATTTATAATGGAATTGTAAGACAGACGGTAAGGCTTTTTGAATTATAAAAAATGCCTGCCGAGAAAAAGGAGGAAATATGAAAGCTTGTGTGTTAGAGAAACCGTATGATGTTCGTATCAAAGAACTTCCCATTCCTGAACCAAAAGACGATGAAGTGTTACTGAGAGTTACTGTCGCTGGAATTTGTACAAATGATGTCCGGGATTACAAAGGCTCCAGATATACGTATCCGCGTATCGGCGGGCATGAATATGCCGGGGTGATTGAAAAGCTTGGAAAAGATGTTGATAACGGAATATTCCATATTGGTCAAAAAGTGGTGAATTACATTATAGACGAATGCGGTGTCTGCTACAACTGTAAGCATGAACATGAAAATATCTGTGATTCAGCGGAAAGCGGAAAAACCTTTTATAACGAAGGAGGTATTTCCGGATACTTCGGGTTTGCCGAATACATTGCGGTAAAAGCACGTCATCTGCATATGGTACCAAATGATACGCCGGATGAACTGGCAGCATTTACAGAACCGCTTGCCTGTGTGATCAACAGCATCAATAAAACCGGAATACGCATGGGGGATGATGTTGTGATTATCGGTGGCGGAGTCATGGGACTGCTTCATGTTCTGTGTGCAAAGCGGCAGGGCGCAAGCGTCATTGTCAGCGAGACAAGTGCAGATCGCCGAAAGCTTGCACTTGAACTTGGGGCAGATGCAGTGATTGACCCTGTGGAAAGTGATCCTGTGGAGAAGATAAAGCAGCTGACAAACGGACGCGGTGCAAATGTTGTATACAATACTACGGCGATACCCGCAGTAGCCAAACAGGCAATCGATATGTGTGCCAAGAGCGGTCTTGTTAACATGTTCAGCTCGATTCATCCCAATGAACCGATTCTTGTGGATGCGGGGCGTCTGCATTCTCAGGAAATCCGGATTACCGGTACGGTCAGTCCGACGGTACGCTCCTTTGCACAGGCGGTAGACTGCATTGCCAAAGGAATCATAGATGTAAAACCGCTGATTGAAAAGGTGTATGACTATACTGACATTAAGGAAGCGCTGGAAGCTGCCATGCGTCCGGAAACCTTTAAGGTATTAGTGAAATTTTCAGAATAAGGGAGGAACGAATATGAAAATTGTAAATGGTTTTGATCTGCTAGCATACGCAAAGGAAAAAAAGCTTCTTCTGCCGGCATTCAACACGACGAATCTGGAAATGACAAAGGCGATTATAAAGGGATTGAATGCTGTTCACCTCCCGGGTATGGTACAGATATCCTCCAACAACCTGCATTTATCAAATCCGGAAGTGATTGCTTATATGATGAGAGAGTTTTTAAAGGGGACAGATACACCAGTCGGGCTGCATCTGGATCATGGAAAAAGCTTTGATGATGTTAAGGCATGTGTGGATGCGGGCTTTACCTCCATCATGGTGGATGCTTCCCATCTGAATTTCGAAGAAAATATAAAAGAGGTACAGAAAACAGTGGAATACTGTCATTTCTATCATGTTCCGGTGGAAGCAGAGCTGGGAGCTATCATGGGAAAAGAGGATGATGATGTAAATGAGGCAGACTGTAAAACGGATCCTGCACTGGTAAAAGAATTTGTGGAGCGCTCCGGGTGTGATATTCTGGCCGTTTCCATCGGAAATGTACATGGTCTTGATGCTGTGGCGAAGATTGATCTTGCACTGCTGAAAAGGATTGCGGAAGTTTCACCTGTTCCGCTTGTGCTGCATGGCGGCTCCGGTATTCCGTTTGATCAGGTAAAACAGATGCGGGACTATAACATGATCAAGGTGAATTACGGTTCGGATCTGCGCAGGGCATTCATTCAGACATTTGGAGAGGCTTATGAAAAGAATCATAACGAAGCTAATCTGTATGGTCTCAGTGCAAAGGCAGTGGAGAATGTCAGCAAAACAGCTGCTGATCTCGTTTTGATCATCAACGGGCTGAAGGAATCATAGGAAGGGATTGATTCTGTGTATTATATAGGACTTGATATAGGTACATCCGCATTAAAAACTACACTGATGGATACCCGTCGGTCAATCGTATACGAAAACAGCTATGGTTATACAATCCTGCAGCCGCAGGAGGGCTGGCGGGAAATTGATCCAGACGTATGGATGCAGGCTGTAATGAAGGGACTGCATGATATCTTTGCCAGATGTAATCCGCAGGAGGTTTCCGTAATCGGTGTTACGGGACAGATGCATACGACTGTATTTCTGGATAAAAACGGAGAAGCTGTGCGCAATGCCATCATGTGGACAGATTTACGAACGGCCGGTATGGTTGAGGAACTGCGTACGGAATGCACACAAAGGGAGGAAACACGCCATATCGCTGAAATATTGTCACCGGGAAGTCCGGCAGTGAATACACTCTGGATCAAAGAGCATGAGCCACAAAGCTTTGCGCGTATTCATAAAATCATGACACCGTATGCATATATCGTATATAAATTAACGGGGCAGTACAGTATGGATTACTGTGAAGCATCCACAAGCTCATTATATGATATTGCCACAAAGAAATGGTCAGTGTATATGCTGGATAGGCTTGGTATTGAAGAAAGCTGTCTGGGACCGCTGTATGCTAGCTGCGATGTGGTCGGAACACTTCAACAGACACTCTGTGAACAGCTGAAGGTGAATCATGACATCCGTGTCATTGCCGGAACGGGAGATAATCCGGCAAATGCAGTGGCTATGGGGATACTGAACCGGAAGGAACCGGTTATTTCGCTGGGAACATCCGGAGTTGTAATTATGCCGAAAAGGGATATGGACTTCGAAGGAAAAGGTAAGAATGTTCTATTCAATGCGGATCATACACAGTTTGTCAATATCGTACAGGGAACGGTTCGTTCAGCAGGGGGAACTCATAAATGGTGGGTGGAAAATATCGTGAAGACAGATGATATGGCTGTGGATCAGCAGCTTATTTCATCTGATCGCTTCGGAAAAAACAGTGTATTGTTTTTCCCGCACATCACAGGGGATAAACTTATGTATCATGATCTTTGCGTAAGGGGAGCATTTGTCGGGCTGAGTTTTGAAACAAGACGGGAGGATATGACACAGGCTGTTTTCGAGGGGGTAAGCTACGCTATCCGCGAGGTTCTTGAAAGTATGAAGCTTGCACAATGGCCTTCCCGCATACAAATCAATGGCGGGGGTACAAGAAGTCCTGTCTGGATGCAGATTATGGCGAATATTCTCCATACAGAGCTAAAGGTCGTTACCGAAAGTGCAACCCCGGGATATGGAGCGGCACTTCTGGCTGCGCTGGCAGACGGTGTATCGGAAAAGGAAGCCTGTATCGGACAGGGGAAGGTGTATGCTGCGGAAAAAGTACTCACTGACGCATACGATCGGCAATATAAAAAATATAAGCGTATGTACAGTGCACTGAAGAATATTATGCAGGAGTGAATTAAAAAATTATAAAATTGCATAATCAATATGAACTCCGTAAAAAAATCGGTTACGTAATGATTACGCATAACATAATAAAAAACGTTGCAGGAAATCGTATAGAATATAACCAGATGGTGGAACCGCTTCCAGAGCAGTGCTTTCACCTGTTGGAAATGAATAGAGAAAGGAGGGTATTATGAAGGTTATCTTAGTATCTCATGGTTCTTTTTCCAAGGGATTATTTGAGACAATGGAAATGGTATTAGGCGAACAGCAGAATCTGTCATATGTCGGTCTGTATCCTCATCAGGGAGTGGATATCCTGAAAGAAAATATTGAGAAGGAATTTACAAAAGCAGATGAGGGAGAAGAAATTCTGGTTCTTACCGATTTGTTCTACGGAAGTCCGTTCAATGCGGTTGTACAGCTGATGAACACATATGATGTATACCATTTAACAGGAATCAATGTTCCCCTGCTGATGGAAATCCTACTGATGAGAGGAAACGGAAAAAGCGCTGCGGAAATATGTGACGAGGCTATGAAGCTGGCAGGCAGTACCGTACAGGATGTAAAAAAATACTTAGCAGACATGCTTGATAATGAGGAGGATGAAAAATGCGAAACATCGTTTTAGCACGTGTGGATGATCGTTTGATTCATGGTGAGGTCGTAACAGCCTGGACACCGAGTCTGAGTGCAAACAGAATTGTCATTGTAGACGATACTGTTGCTGCGGATAAATTCAACAAACGGGTACTGATGGCTCTGGCACCACAGGGGACCAAGGTTGCCGTATTATCTGTTGAAGGCGCAACTAAGGCACTTCAGAAGCCGGATCCGGGAAATGAACGCGTTATCGTTCTGACAAAAACACCGATCGTTTTTGAACAGCTGCTGGATGGCGGCGTGGAAATCAAAGAGGTATGCCTTGGCGGTATGGGTATCCGTGGAGACCGCAAGCCGTTCATCAACAATGTTTCTGCGAGTCCGGATGAGGTGGATTCCATTCGCCGCATGAAAAACGAGAAGGGTGTAAATGTATATTATCAGTTAGTACCTGAGCAGAAGGTAGTCGATATATCAAACCTGTTATGAGACAGATTCTGCTGGACATAAAAACTAACAGAGAGGAGAGAAATTTATGTCAATAGTACAAGCGATTCTATTGGGGGTCCTGTATTGGATTGGTGAAGCAAACCTGCCGTTTGTCGGATTATGGACGGTACAAAGACCGCTGGTCTGCGGATGGATTGCGGGCATCATCCTTGGGGACGCATTAACGGGAGCTATGGTTGGAGCATCCATCAACCTCGTTTATTTAGGATTCATTTCAGCCGGAGGGTCCATGCCTGCCGATATGGCACTGGCAGGAACACTGGGGGCTGCATTTGCCATAACCGGTAATCTGGATGCCGATACAGCTCTTGCACTGGCTGTTCCAATCGGTCTTCTGGGTACACTGGTATGGTATTGCCGTATGACCTTTGACTCCATCTTCGTTCACATCGGTGACAGATTTGTTGAAAAAGAACAATACAATAAAATCTGGATTGCCAACGTACTGCTGCCGCAGATCATGGCTGCGGTTATCTGTATCGTTCCTTGCTCTCTGGCTGCATATTTCGGAGCCACCTATATTCAGGGCTTCATCACGATGCTTGCCGGAACCCCTTTGAAAATTTTCCAGATCATCGGCGGTCTGATGCCTGCCTTGGGTATCGCAATCACACTGCAGTATATCTTTAAAGGGGAAAGCCGTGTATTTCTGTTCATCGGATTTGTTGTCGCTGTTTATTCCGGACTTGCACTGCTGCCGCTTGGTGTATTGTCCTTATTATGCGCATTGGTTTATGTACAGGTTCGTTACAGAGAGGGCAGCGGAAAAGGTAACATCGCTGAAGAATCTGAGTTAGAGGAGGATTTCTAAAATGGCAGAACAAAAAGCAAGACACGTTATCCCGAAGAAACACTTATACCGTGCAGCCTTTAACTGGGAAACCTGGGTTCAGTGCTGCTATAACTATGAACGAATGATGGGTATGGCCTGCGGGCACACCTTTGTACCTGTGATTGATGATTTATATAAGGATGATCCGGACGGAGCCGCAAAACGGAAAGAGGTCATGGAGCGTGAAATGGAATTCTTCAATGTCCATATCGAATTCGGTTCCTGTATTCTGGGTATGGCAATCGCACTGGAGGAACAGAAATCACTGGGAGAACCGATTCCGGGTGAATTTATCACATCCTTAAAAACATCCCTGATGGGACCTCTGGCAGGTATTGGAGATACGATTTATCAGGGGGTACTGATTCCGATCCTTTTGGCAATCTGTATTGATATCACGCTGACCGGTACCGTCTGGGGGGCAATCGTATATCTGATTCTGATGCTTGCCATCAGTTATATCTTCAGCTTCGCAAACTTCTTCTTCGGTTACCAGCAGGGCTCCGAGGCTATCATGGATTTTCTGGAAAAGGGTCTGCTCGACAAGCTGCTGCTGGGAGCACAGGTCATGGGCTGTATGGTTATGGGTGGCCTGATTGCCAATTATGTAAAAGTTTCCTGTGGTCTGGAGCTTGTCACATCGGGGTCAAAATTCAATGTGCAGACGCAGCTGTTTGATGCTGTCATGCCAGGCATTCTGCCATTTGGATTCACGATGTTAGTTTACTGGCTGATGAAGAAAAGATGGACTTCCATCAAGATTATTATTCTGATTGTAATCATCGGTATCATTGGCGGATTAACTGGAATCTTAGCTTAGCAACCAACATGAAAGGGACCAGTTCTTGATTACTGGTCCCTGCTTTTATAAAAAGCAGACGGGAATTGTTTCTGTGTGCGATATGTAACTTTATAATCGGTAAGCGAAAATAGGAGGACTGACAATTATGAAAGCCTGTGTACTAGAAGGACCTAAAAATTATCAAATCAAGGACATACCGGTACCGGAAATGAAAGAGGATGAGGTACTGGTTCGTATTTTGACATCCGGAATCTGCGTAAATGATGTCAGAGATTATCAGGGCTGTAAATGGTCATATCCGCGTATTGGCGGACATGAATACAGTGCGGTAATAGAACATATAGGAACAGGTGTGGATCCCAGTCTGTTTCATATAGGTGATAAGGTTATCAACTATATTATTGATGATTGCGGGGTCTGTCCGGACTGTAAGCATCATCATGAAAATATATGCAGTAATTTCACAAAGGGAACTGCTTATTTCAATGAAAACGGCTTTTCGGGCTTTTATGGCTTTTCAGAATATGCAGTGGTAAAGGCACGCCATCTGTATGTGTATCCTAAGGAAACACCGGATGATGAAGCCGCATTCACAGAACCGCTGGCATGTGTTATTAACAGTATCAATCGTTCCCATATCAACATGGGAGATGATGTTGTCGTCATCGGAGGCGGTGTTATGGGACTGCTGCATGTACTGTGTGCGAAGCGACAGGGGGCACGCGTTATCCTGAGTGAAACGGATGCAAAGCGGCGCGCATTTGGATTGAAGCTGGGTGCTGATATTGTAATTGATCCGCTGGAATCCGATCCTGTTGAGCAGGTTAAAAAGCTGACAAACGGCCGAGGGGCAAATGTTGTTGAGAATACGACAGCAATTCCTTCTGTAGCAGCACAGGCAATTCAGATGACTGCAAAAAGCGGGTTGTGCAATATGTTCAGCTCCATTCATCCCAACGAGCCGATTCTTGTGGATGCGGGACGTCTTCACTCTCAGGAGATTGTGGTAACCGGTACCCAGAATGGAACCATTGAGACCTTTGCACAGGCAATTGACTGTATTTCCAAAGGAATCATTGATGTGAAGCCGTTGATTGAGGCTGTGTACGATTATGAGGATGTTGTGGAAGCAATGGAATGTGCAAGCCGTCCGGATACCTATAAAGTTATGCTGCGATTCTCAGAATAATAGCGTCAAACACCCTGAGAATATCTCTTTTACAGACCGTAAGGATGCGTATTGTATAAGCTTGATGAAAAAGCAGCTGAATCATAAAGGAGGAGAAAATTTATGTTAGCAAATCTGAATGAGGTATGGAAGCTTGCCGATGAGAAGAAAATCGCCATCGGTGCTTTCAATATCGTGAATTTTGAAAATATACTGGCTGTACTGGATACAGCAGAGAAACTGAATATGCCGGTAATTCTTGCGTTTGCACAGACGCATGAGGAGAATAATGTCATGAATCTGGATACGATCGGACCTGTTATGGTACTGATGGCACAGCGCGCAAAGGTGCCTGTGGTCGTTCATCTGGATCATGGTGTAAATCTGGATTACATTAAAAAATCTCTGAAAATGGGATTCACCTCTGTCATGTTTGACGGTTCCGCACTGACCTATGAAGAGAATATCAGGCAGACAAAGGAAGCTGTTGCCTTAGCTCGTAAATATGGAGTGTCCATAGAGGCTGAAATCGGTAAAATGGCAGGGATTACCTTAAATAATGAAGGTGTTACAGAAAACCGTGCATCAGATCGCAGGAATTACACAGATCCTGCAGAGGCGAAGGATTTTGTCGAGAAGACGGGAGTGGACTGTCTGGCATGCTCATTCGGAGCGGTGCACGGCGAATATTTTTCAGAGCCGAAGCTTGACTTTGAACTGGTAAAGGAATTAAAGGAGGCAGCTGGTGTGCCCATTGTCATGCATGGAGGAAGCGGTGTAAGTCATGCGGATTACAAGAAGGTTATCGCAAACGGTGTTCGTAAAATCAATTACTTTACGTATATGGACAAAGCAGGAGGAGAAGGCGTAAATGCTGCATCTCCCGTGAAATATTTTCATGATGCCGCCAAAGCAGGACAGGATGCTATGCAGAAGGATATAGAGTCTGCAATGCGCTGTTTTGTGAATATGGATTAGGGTGATCTTATGAAAATGAAGGTAGCAACATTTGAAATCAATGATTACCTTGGTCATGCGTTTAATTGTGATTGCGGAAAGCAGCATACCACCCGTCTGGAGCATGTCCGTGTTTGTGATCATGTGAAGGAGGATATCCTGAAGTATTTGCAGGAGCATGCATATCATACAGTCTATATGATTGAGGACGAAAATACCTGCCGTGTATATGGGGAAGAGCTTGAGGCTTATTTAAACGCTAATGGAATCGCCAGCGATCGTGTCATCCTTGAAGCGGATGTTGTTCCGAATGAAGCCTCTGTATTTCGTATTCTGGTGAATATGAAGCGTCAATATGATTACATTTTAGGCGTCGGGTCCGGAACTTTAAACGACTTGTGCAAATTCATTTCCTATAAGCTTTCACTGAACTATGGAATTGCGGCAACCGCTCCGAGTATGGACGGCTTTGCTTCTGTTGGCGCCGCACTGATTACTGATAATCTTAAAACAACCTATGACTGTCATGTGCCGACTGCAATTTTTGGTGATCTGGACGTACTGGCAAATGCACCGCTGGATATGATTAAGGCAGGTCTTGGCGATATTGTAGGAAAGTATAACTGTCTGGTTGACTGGAAAATTGCACATATGATCAACGGGGAATATTACTGTCAGACAATTGTTGATATGGTTTATAAATCTATCAAGGAGGTTGTAGCGCACGCAGATGGAGTAATGACACGCGATAAAGCGGCGGTAAAGGCAATTACAGAGGCATTGATTGAAACCGGTATGGCTATGGGATTCGTCGGCAATTCACGTCCGGCATCCGGCAGTGAGCATCATGTTTCGCATTATTGGGAAATGAAATTTTTATTTGCTCATCATGCACCGGTATTCCATGGAACTAAGGTGGGGCTGGCAACACCGGGAGTAATCGCCATGTGGAAGAAGCTTGCCCGGGACGGTATCGATTTTGCGGCATGTAGGAAGCGTGTAAAGGCATTTGATAAAGCTGCCTGGGAAGCAATGGTGCTTGACCGCTTTGAAGCAGCCGCACCCGGAGTTCTTGCTTTGGAGGAAAAAGCCGGTAAGAATGATATAGAAGCAGCTTTGAAACGTATTGATATCATGGAAGAAAAATGGCCGGATATTCAGGCAGTCATTGAACAGGAGCTGCCGCAGCCGGAAGAGGTGACAGCGATTCTGAAATCGGTAGAGGCAGCATATCGTCCAATGCAGGTTGGTATTGATGAAACAATGACTAGGGATGGTGTGATACTGGCAAAGGAAGTACGTGTGCGTTACGGTCTTTTACAGCTGCTGTGGGACCTTGGGCTGCTGGAAGATTATAGTACCGCATTTGTAGCGTATTATCGGAATTATTAGAGGTAAGGGGAGTTATATGATAACAGATAAAAAAATGATTCAGAAGAAGATGGAAGCAATCCGCGTCTTTATTCTGGATATGGATGGAACGATCTATCTGGGGAAGAATTTATTTCCATACACACATGATTTTCTCAATACGGTGAAGGCTACCGAAAGAGAGTATTATTTCTTTACCAACAATTCCTCCAGAGATTTAGCTGCGTATATAGATAAGCTGCATGGTATGGGAATTGATATCGATAAAAAACAGATGATGGTATCAACCCATGTAATTCTTCGCTGGTTAAAAAAACATCATGACGGCAGGCGTGTGTATGTGGTAGGGACACCTGCATTGCGCAAAGAGTTTGAAGCTCACGGCTGGATACTGGATGAAGAAAAACCGGATATCGTGATTCTGGGCTTTGATACAACACTGACCTATGAAAAACTCTCCAAGGCATGCACTTTTATCAGAGAAGGCGCATTGTATTACGGAATCAATCCGGATTTAAACTGTCCAATGGAGCATGATACCTTTATACCTGATTGCGGAAGTATGGCAAAGCTGATAGAAGCAAGTACCGGAAAATATCCTGAGTTCTTCGGAAAACCAAGTGGGAAGACACTGGACTATATCGTCGAGGAAACCGGATGTTCACCCGATCAGATTGCTATTATCGGTGATCGTCTGTATACGGATATCAAGGTAGCGGATGGCAGCGAGGTTACCAGTATTCTTGTATTGAGTGGAGAAACAAAGGCTGAGGACATTGATACAAGTGATGTAAAGCCGGATATCGTTATTGAACATATCGGAGAGCTGGCAAAGCTGCTGTAGGAATATCTTAAAAAGTAATAAAGAGTAAAGCACAGAAATGTAAAATGAAAAAGGCTTTGCTCTTTTTTTATGGTTCTTTCTCACTTTAGGGTGTATGCAAAAGGGAGAATTCGACTTTTATTGATAAATATATCAGTGTTGAATTCTCCCTGTTTTAAGTCCCCCGTAATCGAGATAGAACCTTTTTTATAAATATCTGTTTCTTTGATTGATTATCTTTGATATAGAAGTATAATAAAGTCGTGAGTAAAGTCGTGAGTAAAGTCGTGAGAAGCTAACAAAACATCAATACCTTATGAGATAAGTTAGATTTTTTTCAATAAGCACAGGCATAATCCTGAACTATGTCCGGATGAGGTTGAAACACTGTTTGTGACAGAATAAGATAGAAAGAAGATGCCAGTATGATACGATACCAAGGGAACAAAGTAAAAAAGTATTTTTATTTTATGTTAGTAATTCTTTTTACAGCTAATGTTATCGGTTGTACAAAACAGATAGGCAATGGCTCCGTAACGGACAGGAAAATACAGGAAGATGGCAAGGAATCGATTTATAAACGGCTTTATCATATAGGTGAAGCGCTATGTAAATATGTACCAAAGGAATACAGCTATTTTTATAACGGGGAAGGCACAGTTCGCATGCAGACCTTTCAAATGCACAAAAAAATACTGACGGGATTTGATGATTCTGGTTCTGCACATCCAACATATGCGAATGAAACATATGCGTGGGAGTATACAACGAATAGTCTGAAAACAGCTGCTCTATTTGCAAATTACGACTATGTAACATGTGATGCCAATCAGCTGGTAAAAACGGATGCAAATGGTAAAAGAACTGTGATATATCAGGGAAACGGCTATGGTAACATCTGGATTGTGAATGAGCGTATGTATCTGTATCGAAATAACAGCAAAGAGAATAAGGAACGGGAACTGTTTTCATTAAATATGCAGGGAAAAGACGAGCACGCCTATGGTGACTACGAAGTACATGCAGTGTATGATAAATATCTTGTTTTCACCAACAGTGAAGAAACTGAAATTCATGTTATGGATACAGAAACTGAGGATATACAGTTGCTGGAGGCGGACGCACAATATTTATATACAGATGATGATACCGTTTATTTCACAGAGCATCCGAAGGATACAGACGAGCATATAGTGCTTGCAAGCGTAAAACTTGATGCTACAGAGCGTTGCAGACTGGCAGATGTAAGGAAAGAAGATGTAAACCAGATAATACAGACAAGTGCAAATTTATATATTAACTGTGTACAGGCTGTACAGGATACGGTTTATTTCTCCTGCGGGACATATGGAGGTTCAGCGTCTGTATACCAGGGCGGCGTGCTTGCCAAGGTAAAAAAAGATGGTTCAAATTTCAAGGTCTTGGGGGAAGCTCCCATTAACTTTACGGTATATGAATCCGGGGAAATCATGAAGTATGGAAGAATAAATCAGCCCTTTCAGGATGATAACGGGAATATCTGGATTTATAGAAACAATGCCAGAGAGAAGCTAATCGTCCATGGTGAGGACTATTACAGGCGTTCTACTGTAGATGAACATGTTGATATCCGCAATGTAGATGTGCAAAAAGATGTCGTTTATTTCAGTGTGAATTACAGTGTACCCGATGAATCTGTATCCATAGGGTGGAGAACAGGATACAGGCTGCAGTCCTCTGTTTACTACAGAAAGAATTTAAAAACAGGGATATCAGAAAAGCTGTATGAGCTTCAAATTTAAGGGTGGATTTTGTTAAAGTAGTAAGAGAAAGGAGATTTTCATGGCAGATAAAAAATTAAAGCGGCCGGATTTTATATTACAAAAGGATTTTTTTGTAAAGAATGATGCGAACGAGCAGGAAACAGGTCCAAAAAAACAAAAGCAGAAGAGCTCAAAAAGAAATCAAGAGACGGAAGCAGGCTGTAAGGAAAATAATAAAATATAAAGCAGAACATCACAGCGCATATATACTGCATTTTGACTGATCTTTTCAAGCAGGTATATAAAAAAACAGCATCCATACAGACGCACATATCCGAATGAATACAAGCAAAAAGCAAGCCTGTACGAAAACAGGCTTTTTAGGATGTAATTCTCTGCTTTTTTGGTATAATATAGAAAGCGAAACTGAGGTGATTGCATGAAACTGATTGTAGGACTGGGAAATCCCGGTAAGGAATATGAAATGACGCGTCATAACTCCGGCTTCTGCGTATTGGATGCCATTGCAGAGGAATGCCGTGTTGATATTACACAGAAAAAGTTTAAGGCACTGATTGCAAATACGAGAATCAGTGGTGAGGCGGTTGTTTTAATGAAGCCGCAGACCTTTATGAATCTATCGGGGGAAGCGGTTCGTGCAGCTATGGATTTTTATAAGCTGTCAGCACAGGATTTGCTTGTGATCTATGATGATCTTGATTTGCCCGTAGGAAAAATACGTCTGCGAGCACAGGGAAGTGCCGGCGGACAAAATGGAATGAAAAATATCATCCGCCATATCGGAACACAGGAATTTGACAGAATTCGTGTCGGTATAGGCAAGGACGCACGTATTTCGGTAATTGACTGGGTGCTCGGCAGAATACGCAGGGAAGAACTGGAAGATTACAGACAGGCAGTTGAACTGGCCAGAGATGCAGCTATTTACAGCTGTTCTCATTCCTTTATGGATACCATGAGCCACTTCAACAGGAAATAGGGAAATACATATGGATATTCTATTGAAGGAGCTTCAGCAGAATGAAGCGGTTTTGAGTATTCAGAAAAAAGAGAGTGTTCTGGGTAATCTGTCGTATATGGAGGAGGCTCTTCTACTTGCGGCAGATTACCGCCAAAAACCGCAGAAGCTGTTGATTATCAAGAATAACGCCTATACAGCACAGAAGCTTTACGAGCGCCTGCAGGCCCTCCTTGGGGATGAAGTGCTGCTTTTCTCATTGGAGGAATCACTACGCGTAGAAGCAATCGCAGCTTCACCGGAAAACAAAGCGATACAGATGGAGGCAATGGCAAAGCTGCAGCAGCAGGATGCTTTTGTGGCGGTTTTAAATACAGCTGCAGCCATTCGCTTTCTACCCTCTCCTGAGGTATTCAAAAATCACTGTATTACGTTAAAGCAGGATCAGGAAATTGAATATGAGGATTTGAAGCAGCTTCTCTTTGAAGCAGGCTATACGCATGTCAGCCGTGTTGATCAGCCACTGTGCTATGCGGCACGCGGTGGAATCATTGATGTGTATTCCATGAATTATGACCATCCGCTGCGTATAGAGTTTTTCGATAATATCGTGGAAAGCATCCGCTTCTTTGATATTGCGACACAGCGGACAATTGAAATCGTACAGGAAGCCATGATTATCCCGGCCAGTGATCTGCTGTTTACAGATGCACAGGTTGCCGAACTGGTGGAGCAGGCGAATAAGGCGCTGAAAAATCAGCTGTCCCAGCACGATACCGCTATGCAGAAGCTGCTGCAGGAGCATGTGAATGAAGATCTGGATCTCATCAGCAATCACATGATGGAAAGCCGGTTCTATAAATATTATGCCTTTTTGAAAAACAGAAGCACGGTCTTTGAATATGCCCCGGACGCACAGATCATTCTGTCCAGCACAGAGGAAGTGCAGGACAGCGTCAAGCATATGCACGAGGAAATGGTTTCCTATCTTCAGGAACTTTTTCAGGAGGGAATCAGTCTGCACAGCTTTGATGTGTTCACAGATTTGTACAGCTCCATCAAACAGCACAGCTATATGGAATTTCATCAGTTTGTCGATTATAAAAAACCGATAACCTCACAGATCATGACCATGTCACTGGGAGATATCAACCTGGAGCGTACCATGCAGGAGGTACAGCATCAGGCAAGAGAACGAAGGGTTCTGCTCTGCTTGAACCACAAGGAGCAGGAACAGGTGAAAGGGCTGCTGGAGGAAGCAAATATATCCTGGCGCAATGTAACATCCACGGATACACTGGAACCGGGAATCCAGTTTCTGAATGCCAGTCTTCCCGAAGGCTTTACCTGCCTGAAGGAACAAATCTGTGTCTATACCGGAAAGGAACTGTTTCACAGTGTCAAAAAAGCAGCCCGCTACAGCAATAAATTCAAAGAGGCGGAGGTTCTGCATGATTATCAGGAGCTGAATGTCGGAGATTATGTAGTACACAACCAGCATGGTATCGGTAAATATCTGGGAATTGTGAATAAGAAAATAGATGGTGTACATAAGGATTTTCTGCATATCGCCTATAAGGGAGATGATGTTCTGCTTGTACCGCTTGAACAGTTTAAGCTTATCCGGAAATTTGTATCCAAGGAAGGTGCAAGTCCAAAGCTGAATAAGCTGGGCAGCGGAGAATGGGAGAAGACAAAGAAAAAGGTCAGCGCAAAGATTGCAGAGCTGGCGGATCGTCTGGTGAAGCTGTATGCATCCAGAGATGAGAATATCGGACATGCATTCGCAAAGGACACCCCTTTGCAGAAGCAGTTTGAAGAGGATTTTGAATATGAGCTGACCCCGGATCAGGCAAGAGCGGTACAGGAAATCAAGCAGGACATGGAATCTGCGAAGCCGATGGATCGTCTGCTATGCGGAGATGTAGGCTTTGGTAAGACAGAGGTTGCGGCCCGTGCGGCATTTAAGGCAGTTGCGGATGGCCGGCAGGTGGCATTCCTGTGTCCGACGACGATCTTATCCCTTCAGCATTATAAAACCTTTATGAAGAGGTTCCGCAATTTTCCTGTGAATATTGCCGTTGTAAATCGGTTTATCAAGCCCTCGGATCAAAAGCATATCATCCATGATCTGAAGGAAGGAAACGTGGATATCCTGATAGGAACACACCGTCTGCTTTCCAAGGATATCGTATTTAAGGATTTGGGACTGCTTGTCATTGACGAGGAACAGCGCTTTGGTGTGGAGCATAAGGAAAAAATCAAGGAGCTGAAAAACAGTGTGGATGTCTTATCGTTAAGTGCAACACCGATTCCGCGTACCCTGCAGATGTCGCTGATTGGTATCCGTTCCCTGTCGCAGCTGGAAACCCCGCCGATGAACCGTATGCCGGTACAGACCTATGTCATTGAAAAGAACTTTCAGATGGTGAAGGAAATCATACAGCGTGAGCTTGCCAGAAACGGACAGGTGTTCTATCTGTACAATAATGTAAAGGAAATTTATAATGTGGCCAGAAAGCTTCGGGATGCCATGCCGGAGGTGGAAATCGGTGTTGCGCACGGACAGATGACACGGGAGGATATCGAGGATGTCATGCTGCAGTTTACAGATAATAAATATCAGGTGCTTGTCTGTACGACCATCATTGAAACCGGTATTGATATTCCCAATGCCAACACGATTTTGATTGAAGATGCTGACCACTTCGGATTGAGTCAGCTGTATCAGATTAAGGGAAGAGTCGGCAGAAGCGATCGTCTTGCCTATGCGTATCTGATGTATTCCCCGCAAAAGCAATTAAGTGAGATTGCCATGAAGCGCTTAAAATCCATCAAGGAATTCACGCAGCTGGGCAGCGGTTATAAAATTGCCATGCGCGATCTGACCATACGTGGTGCCGGAGATATGCTGGGGCCGCAGCAGGCCGGCTTTATTGATACGGTCGGTATTGATATGTATATCGAAATGCTAAACAGTGCCATCATGGAGAAAAAAGGCATCAAGCCGGAGGTGAAACCGGAAATGACGAAGGCGAATGTCAAGGTTGACGCATACATTCCAAGCAGCTTTGCGACCGAGGATTATGAAAAAATCACATTGTACCAGCGTATGGAGGATATTCATACTAAAAAGGAACTGCTTGCCATGATGGATGAAATCAAGGATAATTACGGAAAACTGCCGAAGGCTGTACAGCTGTTATTTGAAAAGAAGCGGCTGGATATCTGTATCAATGAGCCGCATGTGGATGCCTTCCGTGAACTGCCAAAGGCGGTTGAGCTGACGTTTACTAGTGCATGGTCAAACAGCATTGACGGTGTTGCATTATTCGAAATGATGACAACCATATCAAAAAATATAACGATACGCTATATGAACGGCAAGATTACCATGAAGCTGCCAAAGCTTAAGGATTGGCTCTATACCGTGATTGAGGTGCTGGAACGCACAGAGCCAATGGGGGAGGAACAAACAGCTTCCTGAAAATAAGGTAGGATATGAACTGTAGAGGTATAGGAATTTTACTATGTGCTGCCGCTGTCCTTTGCGGCTGCAGTATGCAGAAGGATCATGCAAAGGAAGAAAATATACGATTGGAAATTCTTGCGAAAATTGATATGCTGAAAGATACAAACGGTTTACATATCGAAGATAGCCAAAGTATAAGCAGTACACAGCAATACTTTAAAGATGAAATAATAATGGATGAAAAACGCAATCATGATACAGATACCATACAGATGAATATTGCATTTCATAATAAAGAGCTGAAGCAGTATCAGGTGCGCATCCACCCGGATACCGGTGAATCTGGCAGGATAGATACTGTTTTGCAGTTGAAGAATGACGTGCTGCATGTATATATTGTGAACGTTGACAATACCTATGAGAAAATGTAGGAAACACCTGTGACATCCAAGGATGAAGAAAATTTTCTATCCTCTCTGCTTTTTCAGAAATATAGAAAAGAGGCGAAGGATTACTTCCGCTATCAGAAGCAGGAGCAGGATGCAACCACGGTATATACAGTAGAGCTGACGAATAATGAGAAATTCAGTGAGTATATAAATAAAACAGATAACAAGCGGGAGGATATCCATTTTGAAGAGCTGAAGCTGTCTTATACAATAGATGGAAAAACAATTTTGAAAACAGACATGAAACAGCGCTATCGTACATCTCAGGATATTCAGGAGCAGGAATATAACCGGTTATCGACAGAGACAACACTGCATAAAACACAGCGTATAGCTGCATCAAAGCAATCACCTGAATTTCTAAAGCTGAAGTAAATTGCTGAAAGGCTATAAGAAGATATAGAAGGATACCTGCTTCCATATCCATGCAGACTCTTTCGTGCTACACCTTTAAAAGGGCTGTCGTATCAGGCATTGTACAAATGCGAAAAGTAACTTCCCCATGTTATGCTTGTTTAGCAATAGGGAAAGATGTAAAATAAGAATGATGGTAATTAGTGAAAAGAAAGGAAACGATTATGTTAAATAAACAGTTTTTTACTTCCGAATCTGTGACGGAAGGACATCCTGATAAAATCTGTGATCAAATCAGTGATGCTGTTCTGGATGCGATTCTGGCACAGGATCCGGATGCGAGAGTTGCCTGTGAAACCTGCTGTACAACCGGTATGGTCATGATCATGGGAGAAATTTCTACCAGCTGTTATGTCGATATCCCAAGCATTGCACGAAATGTAGTTCTGGAAATCGGATATGACAGAGCAAAATACGGCTTTGACGGAACCACCTGTTCGGTTCTGACCTCCATTGATGAGCAGTCCAAGGATATTGCACTTGGTGTTGATCACTCGCTGGAAACCAAAGAGGGTGGGGAGGAAAACAATGGTGCAGGAGATCAGGGAATGATGTTTGGCTACGCCTGTGATGAAACACCGGAATATATGCCGATGCCAATATCCCTTGCACACCGTCTAGCACGCCGTTTGACAGAGGTAAGAAAAGACGGCACACTGGACTATCTTCGTCCGGATGGGAAGACACAGGTAACTATTGAATATGAGAATGACCGTCCAAAGCGTGTCGATACGATTGTTATCTCCACACAGCATTCCGATACGGTTTCTCTGGACACGATTCGCGAGGATTTAAAGAAGCATGTCATTGATGTGATTGTAGATGCGGATATGATGGATGCTGAAACAAAAGTATACATAAATCCGACAGGACGCTTTGTAATCGGCGGGCCGCAGGGAGACAGCGGTCTGACAGGAAGAAAGATAATTGTCGATACATACGGCGGTATGGCCCGTCATGGCGGAGGAGCTTTCTCCGGAAAGGATCCTACCAAGGTTGACCGCAGTGCGGCATATGCGGCACGCTATGTTGCCAAGAATATTGTTGCGGCAGGTCTTGCTCGCAAATGTGAAATACAGCTTGCCTATGCCATCGGTGTGGCACAGCCGGTCAGCGTTCTTGCGGATACCTTTGGAACCGGAGTTCTTCCGGATGAAGAAATCGCAGAAATCGTAAGGAAGGAATTCGATCTGCGTCCTACTGCAATTATCAGGACACTGGAGCTTCGCAAGCCGATTTACAGAAATCTGGCAGCCTATGGTCACTTTGGCCGTGATGATCTGCAGGTGAAGTGGGAAAGCACTGAACCGGCTGAACGCCTGAAGGCATATGTAAAATAAAAACAGGTAAATAAAAAAACTGTTTTGGGATTGCATGAATAGTTCCCATAACAGTTTTTTTCAGGCTGACAAACAGCTTATTTAATTTCCTGATCCAGATTTTTGAATACGTCTGTATCAAAAAATTCCACAAGCGTGATATCCAGACCGTCACAGATTTTTTTGATCGTGGAAACGGTTGGATTCTTGCTTCTGCCTGATGTGATGTTGCTCAGCGTTGACTGCGTCATTCCGCACATGATACTGAGTTTGTTCAGAGAAATTTTTCTCTCGTCGCACAGATCATGAATCCGCTCACAACATACTTGTCCCATTGTCATGTCAGATCACTCCTATTTCTATTGACAACTACATTCTAAATGTTTTTATGTATAAAAGGTTAATTTAATATAGTTATATTTGTTATAACAATTAGTTTTGTAAAAAAATACCTTCATTTATGATAATTTATATGCAATTTATGTCTGAATTTGAATGAAATTTCAATCAGAGGAAATGTCTTTCCTCTTTGCCGTCAGGTATAAAGCGATTGTCATATGTCCATACTATTGAAAGAAAAGGAGTGTCTATAAATGAAAGCAACAGGAATTGTAAGACGTCTTGACGACCTTGGAAGACTGGTTATACCAAAAGAAATTAGAAAGCAGTACCGCATGAAAGAAGGAGATTCCATTGAATTCTTTATCGATAATGACAGAATTGTAATTCAGAAATTTGATGTCATGTCCAAGCATATGGAAGAAATCATGATTATGTGCGATACCCTGCGTGCCATATATCAGAATACTGTATTTTTTGTGAAGGATGAATGTATGGTGAAAACAGATCATAAGATACATGACCATTTTCTTATGATCGCACAAACACATCGTTTGAAGGATTTTGATAATGAGCGTATCTATGAGGACAGTGCACAGCGTTACAAGGGTCTGATTTATCCGGTCACCGCATTTGGAGACTGGTATGGTTCCTTTATTATCGTATTTGATAAGAAGGAGCTGGAAAAGTCCGAGCTTTATGCAGTAGAGGCATTTGTACAACTTTTATCTCGCCAACAGCAGCAATAAATGGTAAACTTATTTGTAGAGGTGAGTATATGCGTCTTGATAAATATCTGAAAACAGCGCGTATTCTGAAACGTCGTACCGTATCAAAGGAGCTGGCGGATCAGGAACGTGTCTATGTAAACGGAAAAATTGCAAAGCCTTCTACAGATGTAAAAGTGGGAGATACCATCAAGGTTATTTTCGGATACCGTGAGCTGACTGTTAATGTAACCATGATACAGAAGCAGGCAAATAAAAATGATGCTTCCCTGATGTTTGAGGTTGTGGAAGAAAAGCTGATTAAGAAAGAAGAAGTAAAAGATATTCTGGCAGAAGACTGAGGCCGGGATATTTTTTGTTTTGTGCTGCTGTTCTATTCCCCGCTCTCCAGACATAGATTGTAATGAACTAGAAATAAGGAGGAGTTTGTATGGAAGATAACATTAGCAATCCGCTTCGTTTTGAAACGAACCCATATCATAACGTAATTATTAAGGACCGCAAGGTGATGGAGCTGACCGGCGTCAAACAGATTGACAGCTTTGATTCCAGTGAGTTTTTGCTGGAGACCGCACAGGGATGGATGGTGATTCAGGGAAAGGATCTGACCTTGGGCAAGCTGGATACAGAACGCGGGGATGTTGTAATACGCGGTGTCATTGAAGCTCTATCCTATGTATCCAATAAAAAGGGAAACGGAAAGGAATCAGTGATTTCAAAAATCTTTAAATAATGCTGCTGCCTACACAGATTCAGGCAATACTCTATCATTTTCTGATGGGATGGGTATATGCTTTCGGCTTCAGTTTTTTAATTAGCTTTGTAAAGTATCTCCGTTTTCCGATTTTAAAAGGAATCGTAGAGATCCTGTATCATATTCTGTTTACATCCCTTATGTTTATTGGATTGTATAAGATCAATGGCGGTATAACGAATATCTATCTCATCTGTTTTTTTATTCTAGGTGCTTTTATCTATTTTACATGGTATCTCAGCGTGTTTCTGCAGCTTTTCACAGCCATCCGCAGGCTGCTGCATCCGTTTAAAGTGAAACTTCTCGTTGCCAAATCGAAAATTATTGCTATAATTAGATTACCAGGCAAAATCAGGAAGAGGAGGAAAGCGAATGCAAAACGAAAAAAAAGCAGCCGTAAAAAAAAGAAAAAGAAAAAAGCATCCGATGAAAATCCTGATTAGTCTTCTCGCAATAGGGGTTTCATGTTATCTGATTTATGCAGCAAGCACGGATGTTATTGTCATGCTGAATCTGAAGCAGGAAATCTCGGCAAACAACAGTGAAATCAATAAGCTGTCTTCACAGAAAAAAGAGCTGTCTGCACAGAAGGAAAAGCTGAAGGACCCGGAGTATGTAAAACGTTATGCAAGGGGTAAATTTCTTGTCATAAAAAAGGGTGAACAGGTTTTTAAACTTCCCGGTGGCAGCAGCGAAGATACAAATGGCGAATAACTCTGCTTAATTCTTTCTGAAGAACAAGCAGAGTTTTTTTATGCCAGTAGAAAAGAATCGGTAAAACGATATATGATTATCATTCCATAATGATTACGGGATCAGTTGTATTGACATACCCCTTTGTTATCTCTTTGATTTTCAGATTTGCACAATCCGTAACTATCAGCATCGTTGTCATATCGAGGGTAGCATCATGAAGATAGGAAGAATCAAATGATATCACCGGTGTACCTGCCTTTATGCTTGTACCGACAGACTGTAATGCCTGAAATCCTTTTCCCTGAAGCTTCACGGTATCCAGACCGATATGAATCAGCAGTTCAATTCCTTCTCTGCTTCTCACACCAAAAGCATGAAGCGTATCTGCGACAAGAATTAAATCACCGTCTATCGGTGAACATACGCTCGTTGTCTCTGGAAGGAATGCACAGCCATCCCCCATAAGTCTTTTTGAAAACACTTCATCCCTGACATCATCCAGAGCAATACCGCATCCATTTACAGGAGCGTAAAGCTCCCTTTGTTTTTTTCTTCTAAATGTGAACATTTTCATTTACCTCCTGCTGCTAAAAAAAGACATGAGCTCACGCAGAGACCCATGCCTGATTTAACAGTCACATGTTAAATAATACATATTCATCATAAAAGCAAGCAGCCCTTTTGTCAACTATCTTTTGAAAAAGGTATCTTAAATAGTATATGTGACACTTGTTTAATCAAGGGATAAGTAACCTTATGCTTGCTATGTAAAAACTTCTTATTCTTCTGTAAGCACATATAGTCATCATGATACTAAAAATATACTGTAATACACGAAGTAACACTTTATAAATTAAGCTTGTTTTCCTATGCTTTCTGCGTTGCAATAGCAAACTGCTTATTCATATAGTCGAGTATATAGAAAAATATGGAAATAAAAAATACGTATTGACAAATATTGAAAACGCTTTATAATGAAGACAGATACAGGATTGTTACTGCAAAGGCAAGACCATTGATGTCGGGGGACTGACAGGGATGGCCTTTTTTTATCGAAAGGGAGAGTAGTATGAAAATTGCAAAAATTTTTAATAACAACACCGTGGCCACGATTTCCCAGGATAAAACTGAAATGATAGTAACCGGTCCGGGTATCGGATTTCACAAGGCGGTTGGAGATCAGATTGATGAAAGAAAAATCGAAAAGAGGTATCTGATTGAGAATACACAAAGAACAAGATTTTATCAGATGCTGGAAAATATACCGGTTGAATACTTCGAATTTTCTGAAATCATCTTCAAAAAAGCATCTAAGGAATTCAAGGGTGGTTTAAACAATCAGATGGTGCTGTTATTGACGGATCATATAGCATTTGCTATTGAACGTGAAAAACAGGGGATACATCTTCCTAATCTGTTGCTGCCGGAAATCAAAACACTGTATCATAAGGAGTATCAGATCGGTGTGTGGGCATTGAAATATATCGCCTTGAAGACGGGGGTTCACCTTCCTCTCGATGAAGCAGGCTTCATCGCCATGCATATCATCAATTCCAGAAGTCAGGATCACAAAAACAGTGCGGAAGAAATATTGACCTTCAGTAAACAGATTCTACATATTATTGAGGTTACGATGCATATTGACTGGAAGGAGAAGGACTTCGATCAAACACGTCTTGCAATGCATCTGAAGTATCTGGGACAGCGGATTTTTACAGTTGACCGCACGCATATAAAACAGGATTTCAATGATAAAATGTATCGTATGATGCTGGAAATGAATCCTGAAATGAAATCATGTTTAGAAAGAATAAAAAGTTTTGTGAAGCATAATTATGACTATGAGCTGGGCAGACAGGAGTTGTTCTACATCATGGTACATATACTGAAAATATTAAATTAGGATTGTTACGAAAGGCAAGACCTGATCATCTGGACGAGGGTGCAGATATGGGTCTTTTTTTCGTGCAGTAAGCAGGAAGAATAAAATCCTACTTATGATATAGGCGAATCAGCTACACGAATTAGAAAAATAGTTATGTATAAAAAGGAGAAAATGTATGGAAAATAAGAAAAAAAGTCTTTGGCAGTTCTTTCAAATGCTGGGAAAAACCTTTATGTTTCCAATTGCTTTACTGAGTGTGTGCGGTATGCTGCTGGGAATCGGATCGGCATTCACAAATTCAAGTCTGATAGAGGCGGTTCCATTGCTAGGTAATCCTGTGCTGCAGAAAATTTTCAGCTTTATGACAACAATGGGCTTGTTTGCCTTTAATAATCTGGGGGTATTGTTTGCGATGGCGATTCCTTTAGGACTACTCAAGGAGGAAAAAGAGTTTGGTGCATTTACCGGTCTTGTTAGTTTTATGGCTATGCATATCGGTACAAACTTCTATCTGATAATTACGGATCAACTGGCTGCTGCAGATAAAATGACAGAAGCAGGGCAGGGGATGATTCTGGGAATTCAGACGTATAATACAAGCGTTCTTGGCGGTATTATTGCTGGACTTATGGTATTCTGGCTATATCCGAAAATATCAAAGGTAAAAATACCGGAGGCGCTAGGTTTTTACAGCGGGCCACGTCTGGCACCGATTGCCATGTTGGTGATCATGGGAATTTTCGGCATGGTAGCGGTACCTTTATTCTGGCAACCGTTTTACAATTTCTTTAAGATGATTGGGGAATGGATATCCACCTCCGGACCGATTGGTTATTTCTCCTATGCGGTAGCTGAACGTGTAACAATTCCGTTTGGTTTGAATCATCTGGTAACGAGTACCTTCCGCTTTACACCAATTGGCGGAACTGCTATTATCAATGGTCAGGAATATATGGGAACGGTTAATATGTTTCTTGCTTATGTAGCTAATAATATGGATATTCCATTAGATTTGGCAGGCAAAATGGAACAAGGCAAGCTGATGATTCAATACGGACTGTGTGGTGCGGCGTTGGCAATGTATCGCTGCGCAAAGCCGCAGAATAGAAAGAAAATCAAAGGTCTGCTGATAACCGGTGCTTTAACTGTCGTGATTGGCGGTATCTCAGAGCCTATTGAATTCTTATTCCTGTTCGCGTGTCCTCCGCTATTTTTTGTTCATACTGTATTAAATGGTATTGCCAATATGGTTCTGCCGTATCTTGGCGTGCTCATGGGTTATACCGGTGATTTGATTCAGTTTATAACATTTGGTGTCTTGCGTGGAACCAGAACTGGCTGGCCGATTGCTATTGCGTTTGCGGCATTCTATTTTGCACTGTATTACTTTATATTCAAATGGTCTATCCAGCGATTCGATATCAAAACACCCGGGAGAGAAGAGGTTATGGCTATCAGTGAAGAGGATACAAAGGATATGGATGACTTTGCGGCACTTTCATCCTATAAAGGTATTCAGATGCTGAAAGCACTGGGTGGAAAGGACAATATTGTTTCCATTGATAACTGTGTTACAAGACTGCGTCTGGAATTAAACGATGTTAATCTGATTGATGAAGATGCAATTAAGAATGCAGGCGGTATTGCTGTTGTGCATTTGGATGAGCATACAATTCAGGTGATTGTGGGTACACAGGTTTATGCTTTACGTAAGCAAATAAACAAAGCGATGGAGATGCAGCAGGCATGAGCGGCTCAGAATTTGATACGGTCATAGATCGAAGAGGAACCTTTTGTACACAATGGGATTATATCGAAGATCGTTTCGGAACAGACAATCTTCTCCCGTTCACCATATCGGATATGGATATTGCATGTCCAAAGAGCCTTGTATATACGTTGAAAAAGCGGATTGAGCATCCGATATACGGCTACAGCCGCTGGAAAAATGAGGACTATCTATCCGCAATTGTTCACTGGTATGCGAGCCGCTATGACTGTATGATTAGCAAGGACTGGATTTGTTACAGTCCCAGCGTTATGTATTCCATAGCAAAGCTGCTACAGCTATGCAGTGAGCCTCGGGACGGTGTTTTAGTATTCACACCGGCCTATGATTCCTTCTATAAGGTTATTGAAAATAATCAGCGCAGACTGATCAGCAGTGAACTGCTGGAGAATGCAGGGTATTATCAAATTGATTTTGAGGATGTGGAAGAAAAATGCAAGGAAGCACGCATTCTATTGCTTTGCAACCCGCATAATCCTGTAGGCAGAGTATGGAAAAAACAGGAACTGCAAAAGCTTTTACAGCTTTGCGAGAAATATGATATTACAGTAATCAGCGATGATATTCATATGGATATCACGTATAAGGAAAAAGGGATTCCTGTACTGAAGCTTGCTTCTGACTGTCGTTGTTTCATTTGTTCCTCTCCATCCAAGACATTCAATATACCTTCCCTGCAAGGTTCCTATGTGATACTTCCGGATTTCAAAATTTATGAGGCATTTGAAACAATGACGAGGTATACGGAGTTTGTTAATTCCCCAGCTATACTGGGGGTGCTTTCTACCATAGAAGCATATCGACACTGTGCGGAATGGGTAGATGATTTATGCTCTTATTTATATGATAATCTTAAGTACACAGAGAGCTATATACAGAAGCATATGCCGAAGCTGAAATTTCAGATACCCGAAGGCTGCTATTTCGCATGGATTGATTTTCATGAACTTGGTATTTCGGATGCTCAAATGCAGCAGTTTCTCATTCATGAAGGGAAAGTCGCTATCATGTCCGGGACTGTCTACGGAGCTAAACAGCATCTTCGATTTCATGTAGGTTGTTCGAGAAGCAAGGTAGAGGATGGTCTGTGTCGTTTGAAAAAGACATATGACGCTATTGAGAGGTTAAAATGAAAAAATATCTTATAGAAGCAATAGAAAAGGAAAAAACAGCACTGGATGCATTATCAGCTATGTCTCTGCAGGAATGTGAAAGAGTAATGGACGCAATAGAGGAATGTAAGGGAAAGGTGGTATTCTGCGGTGTTGGAAAATCAGCACATATAGGGGCAAAACTTGCCGCAACATTTGCTTCGCTTGGTATACCTTCATTCTTTGTTCATGCTACAGAGAGTGTTCATGGGGATCTTGGAATGATAGAGGAAAAGGATATCGTAATTCTCATATCTAACAGTGGAACTACACAGGAGGTCATACAGGTTTTAACGCCGCTGCACAGCATAGGCTGTATGACAGTGGCCTGCTGTGCGAATAGGGATTCTATACTGGCAAAAGCATGTGACCTTACTCTGATTTATCCAAAGGTGACGGAGGCAGATGCATACAATCTTGCACCAACTTCATCCACAACTCTGGTTTTGGTACTTGGTGATGCAATTGCCTGTGCCATTTCCAAAAAACGCGGATTCAATCCATCGGATTTTCATAAATTTCATCCCGGCGGAAGTCTTGGAAAACGGCTTGATGACAAATCTTGCATATAAACTATACATATGGATTTACATCAGGATACCCTGATAAGCAATGGTAAATCAAGACGAGCAGCATCGGAAAAAGAGCTGTCGAAAAAAAGGAAAGATGAAGGACCAGGAGTATGTAAAACGTTATGAAAGGGGTAAATTTCTTGTTAAAAATAAGGGTGAACAAATAGATAAGCTTTCCGCATGAAAGGGGTAAATTTCTGCTCATCTAAAGCTTATGCAAAAAATCATGCTGAATAAGGTATGAAAGCCATCTGCTGCAGATAGTATATCTCAAAATGCAGTCTTTATGAAACTTTATATAAAACTATTTAAACCCAGATTATAAAGCAGGAAAAAAGCCTTGTCAAAATTCTGTTCTCTGCTTATAATATGGTTACAGCGAATAAGGAGGATGTGCATGGCAAAGGATAAAAAGAAAAAAAGAAATAAGCTTAAGACGTTTTTGAGTCTTGCTGCCATCTTCATTGCATGCTTCCTGATTTATGCCGCAAGCTCCGATTTGATGATGACAATGAAGCTGAAGGATGAAATCACTTCTTCTGAAGAGATGATTAACTCTCTGGAAAATCAAAAGGATGATCTTTCCAAGGAAAAGCAGAATCTGGAAAATCCTGAATATGTGAAGCGGTTTGCCAGAGGTAAGTACATGGTCAGCAAGCCTGGAGAACAGGTGTTTAAGCTGCCGGCTAAAAATAATGACGATGATGATTAAGTCCCTATAGACAGCTATAGGGCTTTTTGATGTGGAGGAAAAGCTATGAGACACTGGAAAGCGATAATTTTTGATATGGATGGTACACTCTTTGATACAGAAACTATTTCCATGAAGGCATGGAAAAGGGTGGGAGAAACCCTTCAGCTTCCTACAAGCGATGAATTTATTTTATCTCTAATTGGAAGAACAAGAAAGGATCAGCAGGTTGTATTTGATTCCTATATGCCAAAGGACTGGCCGCAGGAAGAAGCATGTAGTCTTCATACACAGTTCAAAAAAGAAGAGAAGCTGAAAAATGGTGTACCACTCATGGGGGATGTAAAGGGACTTCTGGATACCGTGAAGGCAAAAGGCTATACGATTGCAATGGCAACCAGTGCTTCAGCGGAGGATGTGGAATTTAATTTGAACAATGCGGATATTCAGCATTATTTTGAAGCTATCATCAGTGATGAAATGATTACACACGGAAAACCGGCTCCTGATGTATATCTAAAGACTGCACAGCAGCTGAATCTTTCACCGCAGGAATGCCTTGTAGTGGAGGACAGCCTAAACGGTGTTCGGGCAGCGTTTGGTGCAGGTACCACAGTGGTTATGATTCCGGATAAAGTACAGCCTACTAAGGAAATAAAGGCAATGTGCAATTATATACTGAAAAGTCTTGACGATTTGAAAGAAATCGTATAAATATAAAGATGTACAGAGAAACGCAATAAAAACGAATACGGACAGGGAAGAAGCAGCGGCAGCCGATATACAGGGGCGGGCTGCTTTTTTGTTTCTTTCTGTGTATTGATTATCAGCATGCAGTCGCAGCCTTCTATGCATAATTATACATAGTTTTACATTATTTCCTCTTGCAGCTGAAGTAAAAGAAAACAAAGAAATTCCGGCGGTGCTATACTGAACATGAAAGGAGGCATAGCAATGGAAGAATTGGAAATTTCCCTGATGCAGATCATTTCCTATAGCGGGGAAGCAAGATCGCTGTGCTTTGAAGCATTGCAAAGCTATCGTGATGGTGATAAAGAAGCTGGCAGAAAGCAGTACAAGGATGCCGAGGAAAATCTCTATACAGCAAAGCGGGCACACAGCAGGATTCTGAAGCAATCTGCAAATGGGGAATTCGATCAGATCAGTCTGTTAATGGTTCATGCGGAGGATCAGATGATGGCGAGTGAAATCATTTATCAGATGACAAGAGAGTTATTTCACTGTATGAGTGAAACGAAAGGATGATACTTCATGTTAAAGATTATTCTGGTTTGTAACAATGGCATGTCCACAGCAATGATGGCAAAAAAAATGAATGAGAAATCCGATGGTTACTGTTATGTTGAGGCATACGGTGATGGCGATTTCATGAACTACCTGGAGGGGTGTGATCTGATTCTGGTTGGACCGCAAATACGTCATGAAATCCCGCGAATCAAAAAGTTTGTTGATGCGTCGGTTCCGGTTGTAAGCATGAATCCGTCACATTACGGATTGATGAATGCAAAGGGTGTAATTGATGATGTTAAAAAAATTATGAAAGAGAGAAAATAAAAATGGAAAGTATGAAGGACAGAATAGAGGCGAAAGTACTTGAATTTTCTGGTAAGCTAAGCACACAGATACATTTGCTTGCATTGCGTAATACGTTTATGACAATCCTTCCAATCATGGTGTTCGGCGGCTTGTCAGCTGTTATTTCCGCAGCACCTGTCACAAAAGAGACAACGAACGGTTTTCTGCTCGCATGGGCTGGCTTTGTGGCAGATTACAGCTATGTGTTCTCATGGATTTCAGTTTTAAGTCTTGGTTTTATCACACTGTATGTTGCACTTGGTATTACACATTATCTGTGTAAGAATTATAAAATTGAGGAATTGATTCCAAACTTTATCACTGTATTCGGAGTATTCATGCTGGCAGTGAGAATTGAAAAACTGCAGTATGGGCTATCTCTTTCCGATTTGAACTTTCTGGATGGAAAAGGTCTTCTGGTAGGAATCTTTGTTTCCATTGTGACGGTTGAAATTTACAGATTTCTTAAATCAAAAAACTTTGGGCGCATCAAACTGCCGGATAGTGTTCCTGCATCCCTATCCGAAACCTTTGCCTCCTTATCCATCGCAATCCTGATCATGTCGTTGTATATGGTAATGTTTATCATCTTCCATAACATGGATACCACCTTTGCCATGTGGCTCAGCTCTGTTATTGCGCCGCAAATCAAAGCGACTGACAGCTTGTGGTTTATTCTCCTTATGACCTTTATTATCAATGCAGCATGGTTCTTTGGAATCCATAATGCAACCTTCTGGGGACTGATGGGACCGATTATGATGATGAATATATCAGAGAATGCTGCACAGCTTGCGGCAGGAATAGCGCCTACAGCAATATTGACCGAAGCCTTCTGGGTATATTTCATATGCATAGGAGGTGTCGGTTCCTGTCTCTCGCTTGCTATTATCCTGTGTTTCTCCAAATCGAAGCTTTTAAAAGTCGTCGGTAAGGTGGGAATCATACCGGCATTCTTTGGAATATCTGAGCCAATTACATTTGGTCTTCCGATTATGCTGAATCCTATCTTCTTCATACCGTGTTCGCTGGTATCTGTTGTTAATGCGGTTTTAGCATTCCTTTGTCTGAATACAGGATTGATTGGAAAAACCTATGCGATGCTTTCTTTCAATATGCCAAGTATCTTCGGCGCCTATTTCTCTACCGGGGATTTCAAGGCTGTCATTCTTGTAGCTGTTCTGATTGTCATAGATATGCTGTTATATTTCCCGTTTATGAAAATGTATGAAAAGCAGCAGCTGCTGATTGAACAGCAGGACGAAATGCAGGAATAATCATGCTTGCGTTTCAACCAAAGAATACAAAACGGCTTATTGCAGCGGCTTTGGGAAATGTAGAGAATGATCTGGCTATTGAGGGGTGCCGCATCTTCAACGTATTTACAAAAGAATTCCTGGAAGCAACTGTCTACATCTGCGACGGTTTTATATCCCATGTGGAATATAACAAAAAGAATTTGGCACTGCCTTCAAAGCAGCGATTACAGCTGAACGGAATTTTGTGCCCGGGTTTCATTGATGCACATACACATATTGAAAGCTCGCTCCTTGTACCGGAACATTATGCTGCTATGGTTCTGCCGCACGGGACAACGACTGTACTGGAGGATGCCCATGAAATAGCAAATGTAATGGGAGTGGAAGGTATTCAGTATATGCTTGCTGCTTCACAGGATCTCCCTATGCGTATGCTGCTGACACTTCCATCCTGTGTTCCAAGCCTTCCGGGGTTTGAATCTTCTAATGCTGAACTGTTCGCAAAGGATTATACAGCACTCTTTCAGCATCCGCGTGTAGCCGGACTGGGTGAGGTGATGGATTATGAGGGAGTTTTGCAGGGAGAACAGCGTATACATGATTTGCTGCTTGCTGCTAAAAAGCATGCAGGCTATCTGCAGGGACATGCACCTCTTATGGAGGGGAACCGTCTCAGTGCGTATGTAAATGCAGGACCGCAATCCGATCATGAGGTGAAAACGAAACAGGAGGCTCTTGATAAATACAGAAAGGGTATGTGGATCGATATCAGAGAGGCTAACACACAGGGGCGTATGAAAGAGATTCTGGATGTCTGCAAAGAATTTAATGATTACAGCCGCATATGCTTCTGTACGGATGACCGACGCTGTAATGTCACCGGAAAATACGGACATCTGGATCATGTGGTAAGAAAAGCCGTATCTCTTGGAATGCCTGTGGAGGAAGCCCTGTTATCAACGAGCTACCGTGTGGCACAGGAAAGCGGATGTAAGCATCTCGGTGCGATTGCTCCGGGATATGCAGCCGATCTGGTGCTGTTGAATAATGTGGAGGATCTGCAGGTGCATGCAGTATTCTTTGAAGGGAAGCTTGTCAGCAAGAAGGAACAGCTGACATCGCCAATTGTTTTATCCTCTTATACCCGCGAGTTGAACAGCAGAAATACTATCCAAATGCAGGTCCTGAAGCAGGAGGATTTCCTTATCAAAGCAAAGGGTCCGTATGCACAGCTGAATATCCTAAGCTTTGCATCTGAATATATAGCTACATCCCATCTGAAAACACGTATATGCCCGATACAGGATGGAAGGGTTTTGCTTCAAAAGGATAAAAAACAAATGTATGCCGCAGTATTCAACCGCTATGGACGCGCACAAAGGAAGGTTTGTATCGTCGAGAATTTCGGTATTGATCATGGTGCTGTTGCCAGTAGTATCTCTCATGACAGTCATAATGTATGTGTGGTTTATGATACACCTGAAAACGGGTATCTGGCCGTACAGGAGGTTATGAATATGCATGGAGGCTTCTGTGCAGTTTCACAGGGAAATATTCTTGCATCTCTGGCTCTTTCTGTTGCCGGACTGATGAGCACGGAATGCATGGAAACAGTATCACAAAACGTTGATCTAATGGCGGAGGCCTTTCATAAGCTGGGGAACAGCTATTTGGAAAATCCGGTATCCAGAATCACAATATTGAATTTGCTTGTATGTCCGTACGTGAAGCTTTCTGACCACGGACTTGTTATGACAGAAGAGAAAAAAATAATACCAGTCGTGAAAAAGGAGGGAATCACCATGGATCAGCGTTATGAAAACGTAGTTTTAGATAAAATTCCGTTTCCGAAGGAGGAGACAGGAGAACCGGTATTGCTCAGTGATGAAACCATGCAGGAAAGACGGCAAAAGATTCTTCACCGAATGCAGGAGAAAAAACTGGACTGTATTGCCGTATATGCAGACGTGGAGCACGGTGGCAATTTTGAATACCTTACCGGTTTTATACCGCGTTTTGAAGAAGCCTTACTGATTCTTCATAAAAATGAAGATGCATATCTTCTACTGGGGAATGAGGTCCTTTCATTATCCAAGCATGCAAGAATACCTGCAAAGGGTCTGCATATGTCTTATTTCTCACTGCCTGACCAGCCACTTCAGGAGGAAGAGGATCTAAAAAGTGTGTTAGCTAAGGCAGGCGTTAAGAACGGTATGCATCTCGGTGTGGTTGGATGGAAAGGCTTCTACCGTTTACAGAAAGAGCTGTTTGACATACCCTATTACATTCTTGAAGCATTGAAAGCTTGTGAAGTGAAGATAAGCAATGCAACGGATATATTCATCTCTCCAAAGGATGGTGCAAGAACGGTCAATAATGCAAATGAAATTGCACATTATGAGTATGGACAAATCCTTGCAGCAAGAGGTCTTCAGCGGGCGATGCTTGCTCTGGAGCCGGGAAAAACAGAAGCTGAAATCGGAGGATTGCTGGAATCCGAAGGTCAGATACACAATGTTGTGACCATCTGTTCCAGCGGGACACGCTTTGAAAAAGCCAATCTGTATCCTATGAACAAGCCGATACAGACAGGAGAGAGAATATCACTAACCGTCGGGTACAAGGGCGGTCTTGCCAGCAGAGCAGCATTTGCCGCTTATGAAAGAGAAGACCTTGATTCCGCAGTAAGAGATTATGAAGAGAAAATCGCAAAACCATATTTCTCAGCTGTTTGCACATGGCTTGAGCATCTCCATATCGGTATGGAGGGGAAAGAGGTATATGCGTTGGTTGATGATATTCTGCCGAAGGATATTTTCCACTGGAAGTTGAATCCCGGACACCTCACTGCGGATGAGGAATGGCTAAGCAGCCCGATTTACGAAGGTTCAAGGCTGAAGCTGAAAAGCGGTATGCTTTTGCAGATTGATATCATTCCATCTGTAGAAGGATATCCGGGCTGCTGCTGTGAAAACGGCGTTGTTCTTGCGGATGCGGTATTGAAAGAGGAAATCAAAAAGCAGTATCCAAACAGCTGGGAGCGCATGTTGAAAAGAAGAACATATATACAGGATGTTCTCGGTATTCAGTTGCATGAGGATATCCTGCCGTTATCCAGTATGGTTGCCTATTATACACCATATCTGATGAATCACGATTACGCATTTACCTGGAAACGATAACATGGAAAGGGAGAGATATCATGGAGATCAGTCTGTCGAAACGACAAATGAAGATGGTTGATATACTACTGAAGGAATCCGAATATTGTACTGCAGCGACACTTGCCAATCTTTTAAAGGTCAGTGAGAAAACAATACACGGAGAAATAGCAGAAATCAATAGGAAATCAAAAGCCTGCATGATATCTTCTCTGAAAGGAAAAGGGTATGTAGTGCGTGATAAGGATGCCTGGATCAGGCAGAAGTATATTGTTGGTGATGAGGGGAGAAGAGATATAAAAATACTGAAGGAAATTCTATTCAATGAGCATGTGGATTACTATGAGCTTGCGGATAGATTTTATATCAGCCCCTCTACACTGAATAAGGATATACGGATATTGAATGAACGCATACAGAAGGAATTTCGGACACTGAGGATTACAAGAAAACAAAATCATCTCTTTCTGAATTGTGATGATATAGAAAAACGAAGGGTTTTGACTTATTTTCTATTGGAGGAAAGTGAGGATCAGCGCTTTGATGTTGGAATATTGGATCGTTATTTTGAAAATGTGGATGTCTATAGGCTTTCTGAGATACTGATGGAATTTATCCACAGGCAGCAGCTTGCTGTTTCTGATTTTAATCTGTTTTCCATCCTGCTGCATATGCTGATGTATATCAGTAACACCTCTTATATAAGCATGGAAGAGGAGCGTGCTTCGATATGTGATCAGGACTGTAGGCCGTTACTTGAAGCGATAAGGGAAAGAATGCGTATTCAATTCACTGCAGAGGGTACACAGCAGATTTGTGCATTGTTCAAAAAACGAAATGCAGGACAGGATGATGTGAGAGTTATGCAGTTTCTGCATGAAGTATTGAGGGAAATTTATGATATTTACAGTATCAATTTTACTGAAAATCAGGATCTTATGGATAATCTGGCATTGCATCTTCAAAATTTGAGAAACCGCTGTAAGCATGGTATGCTGATAAAAAATCCATTATTGTCAGAGCTGAAGCAGAGCTTTGTTCTTATATATGATATCGCAGCATATATAGCGATACGCTTTCAGGAACAAACAGGCTATGTTCTGGATGAAAACGAAATCAGCTTTATCGCCTTGCATATTATGAACGGTATCAAAAGTATAAAGACCTCCATTGTCCGTATTGCATTGATCAATCCGTATGGAAATTCTGTAACACATATCATACAGCAGAGATTACAGGCTTTAACAGATGTCGAGATGATCGGCTGCTTCTCCATGTTTGATTTTAAAACGCTTTATACCGAGAAGCCGGATATTATTGTGACAATGGTCTCAACCAGTGAGCAAATGGGAGTACCTGTCTTTCAGCTTGATAATTATCTTCAGGATGAAGAATATGAGAAAATTGAGCGTATTGTAAAGAGTGTCCGCGTTAAAAAGTCTTATGAAAATATCATGATCCATAATTATTTCATGGAGGATCTGTTTTGTATTCCCTCACAGCTTACTACCAAGGACGAGGTGATTACCTATCTTTGCAGCTTACTCGAGGAACAGGGGTATGTGGACGCCGATTTTCAGGAACAGATTTATGAAAGAGAAGCAATTGCACCTACCTGCTTTGGTGCAAGATATGCAATTCCGCATACAACGAAAAAAACAGCAAAGAAAAACGGCATCGCTGTCGCACTGCTGAGGAAGCCCGTTATATGGGATGGCTTTGAAGTGAACATTGTACTGATGTTTGCTTTGCACAAGAGCTTTGATCAGGTTCCAAAGCTGTATGATCTGATACTGAATGTATTTGATGATCCTGTTCGATTTGCACAGGTATTGGAATGTGACAGCTATGCAGCATTTATGAAGAAAATACATATTACATGAGAGGAGAGATATAATGAAAAAAGATAAACAATTTCCGGAAGGGTTTTTATGGGGTGGCGCAACCAGTGCCTATCAGTTTGAGGGGGCATGGAATGAGGATGGCAAGGGTGTAAACATTGTGGATATTCTTCCACATGGCAGCAGAGAGGCGGTACCAAAAGATCATAAGATTCTGCCGGATGTATTTTATCCTTCCCATGGCGGTATTGATTTCTATCACACCTATAAGGAGGATATCAGACTGTTTAAGGAGATGGGTATGAAGTGCTTCCGCATGTCGATTGCATGGACAAGAATTTATCCAACCGGAGTGGAGGAGGAGCCCAATGAAAAGGGTCTGCAGTTTTATGACAATGTGATTGATGAGCTTCTGAAAAACGGTATCGAGCCGCTGATTACCATTTCACATGACGAATTTCCACTGCATCTGGTAGAGGCATATGGCGGATGGAGAAATCGTATTCTGATTGATCTTTATGTAAAGTATGCGAAAACACTGTTTGAACGCTATAAAGGAAAAGTAAAATACTGGATCACGTTTAATGAAATCAATTTCTGCAGTGTTATTCCATGGTATGCGGCAGGTCTTGAATTTGAAGAAGGGGAGCATAAGGAACAGATCATGTTTCAGGCAGCACATCATCAGATGGTTGCAAGCGCACTGACAGTAAAGCTGGCACGCAGCATCGATCCGGAAATGAAAATCGGTTGTATGATCAATGCGATTCCAAGCTATGCCAATACATGCAAACCAGAAGATGTTATGGAAAGCATTAAAGCGAACCATGAGATTTTCCTTTATACCGATGTATGTGTACGTGGAGCGTACCCATCCTATGCAAATCGTTTCTTTGAAGAAAAGGGAGTTAAAATAGTTATGGAGGACGGTGATGCTGCAGTACTTGCACAGGGATGCGTTGATTTCTGCTCCTTCAGCTACTATTATTCAAGAGTGACTCCGTTAAATCCGGAAAAGGTCAGTGATCTGACAGAGGATGAGCGCATGCTGGGAGTTCTCCGTAACCCTTATCTGAAAGCCAGCGACTGGGGCTGGGTGATTGATCCGGTTGGCCTGCGTATTATTCTGAATCAGCTTTATGAGCGCTATCAGATTCCACTGATGATTGTAGAAAACGGTCTTGGTGCGCATGATGAGCTGGTTGATGGAAAGATACATGATGAATACCGTATAGAATACTTTAAAAATCATTTGATTCAGGTGCGAGAAGCAATCAAAGACGGTGTGGATGTTATGGGTTACACATCCTGGGGCTGTATTGATATTACAGCCGCCAGCACCGGTCAGATGAGCAAGCGCTATGGCTTTATTTATGTGGATATCAATGATGATGGAAGCGGCAGCAAAAAACGCTATAAAAAAGATTCCTTTGCATGGTATAAGCGTGTAATGGAATCCAATGGGGAAGAGGGACTGGAAAATGACTCTCAGTCTATTTAATCCATTTAAGCTGCCGATCTTATGAAAGGATATAGCATTGGAAAAAACATGACTTTTCGTAAAGTCATGTTTTTGTGTGTTACACGATAGTTTACAAAGAAGAATAATGCTTTTACAGTATGTAAAATCCAATATATATGAGTGATATAGCAGAGCAATATAATGCTGAATCTATCCATTATGTTGTGTGCATGCAGGCACACACAAAAACGACCAGCCCTTTTCAGTAGTTCTTACTTTATTATAATATTTGCAGTTAGACGATTACCTTATCTATCATAAACAATAGAAGATATCTGCGAAAGGACAGGTTATTTTCATTTTACTTACAGACAACGTTCGATCAGCTGTTATACCTTTAACAAAACCAAGGCTGTCTCGATAAGCTCTTGAATAGGCCAAAATCTTTTAATGCTTTTCAAATAAGAAAAAAATTATCATAATCACTGATAAAAACATTTAGTCTCTCCCATATATAAAATGACGTTATTATCTTTTATGGAATTTCTAATATGGAAAAAGGCTGCTTGTAAAATAAAAAATATAATTTCATATGTTTGAATGAACGATAAGAATTTATTTACTGGATATACTTCCATAAAATGTAAAAAAACAGCAGCCAGACAAATAATAATTTCATTGAACGTGTCATATCGGATAAATTTCCTCTATTTTGAATTTGTATATGTTACTATATTGAAAAGGAGCTGAAGCTATGACATTGACTTTAAAAGAAAAATGGCACCGTTATATTTGTGAGGAAGAGTATATAGGATATGAATTTTATCTCGATGATCTTTTGTGTGGCGATGGGTACGTATATATCGGCACAAAGGAAATCAACCGATTCGGTAATCTGGGTTATCATATTCTGGAGGAATATCAACATCGCGGATATGCAACGACTGCCTGTCATAAGCTGATAGCCATATTGCAATCTAAGCATCTGAACAAAATATATATCATGGTTGACAAGGATAATGTATATTCAAACAAACTATGTAAAAGGATCGGCGGTATGCTTGTTTCCGAGATAAAAGACGGATGTTCTCATAAATATAAATATCAACTCGAGCTATGATTCTATGTAAGGAATATGTCGGAATATTGTTCCCTTTCTTTGGATTCTATCAGGAGGTGAAGCTGTTAAAATAAAATAGAAGGAGGTGTAAAATATGATGGAACATATTTTACTGCTGAAGCTTCCGCCTATCTCCATGGAAGCAATCTGGGGAGATGGTACATTGACCAGAAGATATCATTTGGAAATGGCGGATGGGTATGATATTGATCGGTGTCCGTTTGGCGGAGGCTTCTCTGAAGAGTGCACGATACAAAATGGTGAGTATAAAGGACGAAGCTTAAAATGGCTTTATAAACATCATCCTGATTACTTCGGTTCTGCCGATCAGCGGAAATGGAAGGATATGATGGCGATTTCTATGGGAGCGTGCTGGGCATCGGAGGATTTAAGCGTACAGGTTCATCCGAGAGAGGACTGGGCTATGGAGCATCTGCATGCTCATGGAAAATCTGAATGCTGGTACTTTCCGGAAACTGTTGAAAATAACACGGTTGTATTCGGAAGCAGAGCGAAAACGATGGAAGAATTTGACGAGTATATCAGAAGGGGAGCCTGGGAGGAGCTAATGGTTAGACATCCTGTTAAGCCTGGCTCATTTTATGCTATCAATGCAGGAACACTTCATGCCGTGCAAAAGGGAAGCTATTTTATAGAAATATGCAATCCGAGTCCTGTTACCTATCGGTTTTATGACTACGATCGGCTGGATAGCAATGGAAAGCCGCGTAAGCTGGATATGGAGAAAGCAAAAGAAAATCTTTTGGTACCGGATCAACCAGTTGTATACAATGAGGTTATCAGCGAATATGGCAGTGTAACAGAACGGTTTATGGCCGATAACGGTAATTACTCTGCATGGCTGTATAAGGTAAAGGGTACCGGCTGTATCCCTTTAAAAAAACCTTTTGCCGGATGCTTTGTGATTTATGGGAAGGGAACCATAAATGACATTGAGGTGAGAGAGGGACAAAGCTTCATGCTGACAAACGCTTGTAAAGAATTTGTATTACAGGGGGATATGGAAATCATTTGTTGTCATGGCTAGGAATATCGGAAAGCGAAAAACTACGGAATTTGATAAAGCAGATGTAAAGATATTTATATATTATGACTTTATAACAAGGAAAACATATGAAATTGATGGAAAATATCGCATAAAGCTCAGCTTCTTTCTGTTGCGATTTATTATTACATTTGCCGTATTCCTTGTATTGTATACCTGTCTGGATATCACAGCTGTCCTTTCTGTTATGGTAGCAGCCGGTTTCTATATTACGTATGATATTTCTTTTCGGATCCTCTTCTTAAAGAAGATGCCGGTTTCAAGCTGGACTCCGAAAAAAAATAATTTTATGAAGCTTATCTATGACTCTTCCTGTATTCAGTCTATCAAATGTGTAATACTCTCTGTCCTATTGTTGATTCTGCTTTATTTATATCTGGACAGAGTGACTGGTGTATCTGTATTCCTCATATATATCAGCATAAGTTTGATATTTTGTTTTATAGCAGTTCATATATGGGCGATAGCTTTAAAAACTTATCGGAAATATATAAATAAAAAAAGATAGGATGTCATACGGTTTTAGGTTCTTACTCATTTGTGGGTACAAACTGAAATAGGGAATTCATAACTAATGTGTTCATCAATAGAAATTGAATTCTCTTTTTCATAAACACTATGCAAAATAGAAACATCTATTTTATGTTCAGGGAGGTTTATCATGGATAGGAGCAAAGCATATGAGATATTAAAATCACTGAATGAAAAAGAATATGTGACAGCAAGGGATATTTCTGAAAGCTGTGAAATAAGTATAAAGACAATTCGTAATCGTATTACCGATATCAATAAAATGCTTGTATATCAGAAGGTCGGATGTATTGAATCACGACCGCATTACGGATATAAATTACGTGTACATAACAATGTGAAATTCAAGGAATTCTTAGAAAATTTTACGGAAGCTAAGCAGGCAGTTCCGGAAAATCCACAGGAGCGTGCATTTGGGGTGTTAAGTATCCTGCTGAATCAAAGGGACTGTATTGTGATGGAAGCAATCGCAGCAAGGCTGTATATCTCGCGGACTTCTATCAGTAATACGATGCATGAAATCGAAGGTATGCTGGAGGAGTATAATCTGACATTGATGAGGAAATCCCACAATGGAATCATGATTGCGGGAAAGGAGCAGGATAAAAGAAGCCTTATGAATTCCCTGATTGAAAAGGATGTCTACTTTTATGAGTCGCAAAATCCGATTACAATCAAGGTGATTCAGGATATGTTAAAAAAGATAATTCAGAGAAATACCGAAATTACAATTTACTCCGCAGCCTTCGATAAGCTGGTTGTTTCTGTATTCGTATTTACACAGCGGATTCTCTCCGGTTTCTATATAGATACGGATTATGACCGTGAGGAAGTGGATCATATTGATGATAATACACTTGTAGTGACGGATCAGATTTTAAAGGCTCTGGAAGCTATGGGAATCATGATAGCAGAAGAAAAATACAGTGCGGAGTTTTCTTTTCTTGCCATTTTATTTCAGAGTCAGCAAACGATGATTACGAAAAATCAGTTTTTCGGAACGATGATTATACCGGTTCACATACAGGAAAAGGTCAGTACCATGCTGGAAGGCATCTATAAAGAATTCGGCGTAGATCTCAGAAGCAATCTGGAGCTTCGTATGTCACTTTACACACATTTGATTCCCTTCGATATACGAATGAAATACAATATCCCGATTACAAATCCACAAAAATTGGATATAAAGGAAAAGTATCCGTTAAGCTATGCGATGGCATCGTATGCTTTTGCTGCCATACAGGATCAGTACGCCAAATTGATCACCGAGGATGAAATCGCCTATATCACCCCGTTCATCGAGCTTTTTACCGGAGAAGAAGAGAAGTTTAAACAAAAGAAACGCATCCTCATTATTTGCTCTGCAGGAAGGGCAAGCTCACAGCTGCTCGCATTTAAGTTTATGAGAGAATTCGAGCCTTTTATCAGTAGCATAGAAATGAGAAATATGCACAATTTCACTCAGGAAAATCTGGATTCTTATGATTTTATATTTTCAACCATCCCAATTGATGTGAAAGGAAAGCATATATATTATATCAATCCTTATCTTACCAAGAATGACCTGTATAAGGTAAAGGATATCCTAATCCATAACGATTATGATTCCTCCCTTCTGGAGTTTTATAAGAAGGAGCTGTTTTTTAATTGTGTGGAAGGAAAGACAAGGCAGGAGGTAATTCATAACATTTGTTGCCGTATGCAGAAGCATTATGATAAACCAATCGGTATGCTTGAGGAAAAAATATTGGAGAGGGAAAATCTATATCCGACAGATTATGGGAATTTCATTGCATTTCCACATCCGATGGAAGCATGTACAGAGGAAACCTTTATTTCCGTATCCGTATTGAAGGATGCCGTGAAGTGGAGCGAAAAAAGAGTGCGCATCGTATTTGTGATTTCCTATGGAAAAGGCTATGTGGAGGAAGAGAAAATAAAAAATCTGAATACACGGACATTTCGTTTATTTTCCAATAGAGAGGCAGTAAAAAGGATTTTAGAGAATCCTGTTTATGAAACAGTAATAGAACAGCTTATCGGTTAGGAATATGCCACAATGTTAGGGCAAAAGTTAAGGCGGCAGATCATCACGTAGAATGTAAAATGAAATTATAAGATCAGGACGGCTACTGCTTCAACAGCCGAAGAATCTTATGTTTTGGATATTTTGTTGCGGATGATTGCAGAGAAAGGAGCTGGCGAACAGTGAAAAAGCAATACTTTATCTTCGTATGCTGCGGAGCGGGGAAATTAACATCTTATATGGCAGCAGAGGGATTGAAATCGGGATTAAAGGAACGGGGATGGGATGTGAAAAAACAAATTAAAATAGAGCATGGGCTTATAAATGATGTACCTCGTTATAGCGATAAAATTGATATTCTGGTATCTTCAACGAATTATACAAGGAAGCATGCGTTTCCGGTTGTAAATGGAATCGCATTCGTTATGCAGAATGAAGAGGATGAAATCAAATGCATTGATGAGGTGGAAGCATACCTGAAGGAAATCATCGAAAAAGAAAACAGCTGATATACATCATAAAACAAAATACCAAAACCTAGAAATCGAGAGGAGAAGTTTATGGAAATATTCACAACGATTGTTACGTTTATCACATCACTTCCGACGGCTGCGTTTACAGGAATTGTTATGGGCCTTATGTGTGTGGTATTTCGGGGAGGTATGAAAAATGCAGTAAGAGCATGCTGCTGCTTTATGGTGGGTATTGCAGGAATCACGTTATTGATCAATTATTGTGTTACGGAAATGCAGGGTGTCGCTGAAGGAATTGCCTCAACATTGGGAATCACGCTGAATGTTATTGATGGCGGATATGGAGCTATCCCTTATTACGGTTATGTAGAGCTGCTGTTCCCTGCCTTGGCCTGCATCATTGTTCTGGATATTATTATGATCGGACTCGGATGGACAAAGGTTCTATGGGTGGATATTCATAATACATGGCACGGTTTGTTCGTCGGACTGATAGCTTATGCTATCACGGATGATTATGTTCTGTCACTGATTATAACGGTTATCGTTTTGATCATCCTGTTGAAGCTGGCCGACTTTGTTGCTCCGCGTTTTCAGGAGTTCAACAATACACCGGGCGTCTGCTGTATTGCTTCTTCCGCAACTATGGCCGGACTGTTTACCTGTATCGTCATGAAGGTAATTGATAAAATACCCGGTTTGAATTCGATTAAGTTCTCTGCCGAGGATATTCAGGACCGGTTTGGTATTTTCGGTGAACAGATCGTGCTTGGGGCAATCATTGGTCTTGTACTGGGCTTGTGCGCCGGCTTTGATATTACAGGAATATTGGAATGCTCTGTAACTCTGGCAGCCACACTAGCTTTATTTCCTAAAATGGCGGCATTTGTATGTGAGGGTATTGTACCGGTAACGACCTGTATCATGACATGGATGAAAAAGAAGTTCAAAGGCAGAAGGGATTTATATATTGCAGTAGATCCAGCGACCCTTCTTGGAGATCCTTCCGTTATGGCAACCTTTGTGATTGAGGTTCCGATTATGATCGTTCTGTGTCTGCTTCTTCCGGGAGTAGGATTCATCCCGATTGCATCACTGGCAGCCCTGCCTTATATCGTGGGAGGAGTTGCACCTTATGCCAGGGGAAATATGGTTCATTGTGTCATTTGTACTACACTGTATCTTGTTTTAATCAGTTATATAGCTACATGGATGGCGCCGGCGATCACTATGGGAATTGAAAAGTCAGGACTTATGGCTGATACGGTAGGCAACGGAGCTTTACTGACATGCTGGGATGAGGGTGGTTCTATTCTTGCAGGCTTTGTCCGTATGCTTCTTCAGCTGTTTGGAATCGCACAAATTTAAGACTGGGATCAAGAATCCTCCTTCACCCGTGAGCTTTGTAAGGAGGTTATGGAGGAGGATTTTATAGACTTGAGGAAAAGAGGAAAATGATATGTATAACGATACAAGAGAGCCAAACTTTAATCAACATCCTTATATTGAAGCAAATCAGTTTGATTGTTTCAGCAGCTATGATGAAATAGGATACGAGATAAAACAAAAGTTGAATCAGATGGAGCAGCAGAAGAAGATTATCGTGATAGACTGTTATCATGGCGTGAATCAGAGTGCCCTATTGGATAATCTCATCACCGATCTGCAGCCGGATGAAATAATTCATACCGAGGATGCTTTATTATCCGCAGCAGAGCTGTTCACAAAATTTGAAAAATTCATTGTTCCGCAGGATCGTTCGTATGGAGCATTTGCTGTCGGTACTGCAGAAGAATATTTTTCAAAAGAAAAACTGGAGGATTTGAAAAACAGAATCAGAAAACAGGACGGATTGATTATTATCTATGGTGTTGCTGCAGGAATCGTATGCGAACATCCGGATGTATTACTGTATGCTAATTTCACATTTGAAGCAGTTATGACACGGTTTGCGGCAGGAGGGGATAACTGGGGAGCAGAGAATGCGGATGAAGAGTTTTTGAAAAAGCAGAAGCGCTATATATTCTTGGATCACACGATTCTTGCCCCGCATAAAACGGCCTGCTTGCAGAAAGCCGATTACGTTTTGAATTTAGATGATGCAGATCACCCCGTCATGCTGCGTAATAGTGATGTAAAAACGCTGATAAAACACGCTTCATCCCGACCGTTTCAGCTGGTGCCGCAATTTACCAAAGCCATATGGGGAGGCAAATGGGCACAGAAGGTTCTCGGTGTGTGTAAGGATTGGCCCAATGTCGGCTGGGTGCTGACCGGTCATATGAGTATGCAGAAGGTTACCTATAAATTAAAAAACGGTATCTTCTCTATTGATGCTCAGGATATGCTGTATTATGAACCAAAACGTATTCTCGGTGCGAGTATCTATTATAAATGGGGATATCGCTGTCCTTTGACCATCAATTATCTGGATACATGGGAAGGCGGTAATCTGTCATTGCAGGTACATCCGACTGCTTCCTATGGTATTCCTGTTTTCAATGCTCGAGCAGGACATCATGAGAGTTATTATATAATGGACACAACGGAGCGTTCTGCGGTTTACCTCGGATTAAAGGAAGGTACGAAGGTGGCAGATATGGTCAGCGATTTGAAGAAAGCTGAAGAAAGCGGAGAATTCGATGCTGCGAAATATGTGAATCGTATCCCTGTAAAGAAACATCAGCATGTTTTTATTCCGAGTGGAACTGTTCATAGCTCCGCAGAAGGCACCTGCGTATTGGAAATCGATCAGTATACATATGCAACCTTTAAATTATTCGACTGGGGAAGAGTGGACTATGACGGACGTCCGCGTCCGGTGAATATTGATCACGGACAGCATTGTATTCAGGAAGATTTTCAAGGTGAATTCGTATATGATCATCTCATAGCAAAGCAGCCGCAGATTGCACATGGAGATGGCTGGGAGTGTGATGATACATCTCCGATTGATTATGAGCCGATGGATATCAAGCGGTACTGGTTTACGAAGGCTCTGCATCTGGAGTGTGAGGATGCAATTCAGATTCTGATCCTGGTGGAAGGAGAAGAAGCTTTGATTGAAAGTTTGGACGGCACCTTTGAACCGTTTGTCATCCATTATGCGGAAGCAACCTTTATCCCTGCGGCAGTAGGCCAATTCATACTTCGGCCATATGGAGCATCATTGCATGATAAGCTGGCGGTAATAAAGGTATCTTATCCGCATATGGCATAGGAGGCATTATGAAAAAAGTACTTCATTTTGGAGTCGGTGCTCTGGGAAGGGGACTGACGATATACAGTTTGGTTCATAGTGGCTGCGAGGTTTATATTGCAGATACGAATGAAGCCTTGATGGATGCGATAAAGAAAAATAATAATACGTATAGACTGCATTGTGTTGATGCAGAAGCGAATGATCAGCATCAGGAAATCACTGTCCACAGGGTTTTATCCATGAATAACGAAATGGACGAGATAAAGAGATTGCTTCGTGAAGAAATCGACACTGTGACAACCTCTGTCATACAGGAAAATTTAATTCATGTAGCCGAGATAATTGCGGATGTCTGGAATACAGCAGATGCGGATAACAATATGATTTTACTATGTGAGAATATTGCATCGGCCTCTGCATATTTTCAAGGTCTGTTAATGAAATGTGCGCATAGCAAGGAACAACGTGATAATCTGATGAAAATCCGAATACCGGATACGATGGTTGATCGGGGATGCGGAAAAAATCCAAAAGATATTCTGGAGGTTGTAACTACGGAATTTAAGGAAATCGCAGTTGATAAGAGGGTGGTAGAGGATACCGGTATCGAATTTATTCCGGCAGTCGATCATATAGATTCTATTTTTGCCCGCAAGAGATTCCTGTTAAATACATTGTCCGATGCCATCGCATTTACAGGAATTCTGTATCAATGCAGAAGCTTTGAAGAAGCTACGTTGAATTCTGATGTACGGGATGCTGTTCTCCCGTATATGGATCTTGTCAGACGAAGTCTGGTAGTCGGATATGGTTTATCGGAAGGTTATGTTCGGAAATGGTCGGACATATATGAAAAAAGACTGGGTTTAAACCGACCTGTCTGTAAACAGTTTCCACATAATGAGCTGGCCGAGCAAAGCCGTGACCTATCAAATATAGCGAGAAATATGCTGCGCAAGCTGGAATTAAATGAGCGCTTTGTGAAACCGATCATTCTGTTATGGAAAAGCGATCCTGCTGCGAATTTGGATATAGGTATTGCCTTTATCGCTAAGATAGCCCAGTATGAAAAAGAAATGAGAAAGATTTCAAAAGAGGAATTATTGCAAAAGCTGCATGAAATGTGGTATAAGGATGAAGCAGGGATATATGTATATCAGAAGGTTTCAAAGCTGATTATATGAAGGGAAGACGGGTATGGTAGACAACATTTATGTAATAGAAGGAAATCCTGTTTCATGGAAAGAGGCTATTCAGATGACGGCTGATGAGTTATATAAGAACGGGTGTGTGGAAGCTGACTTTTATCAGAATTGTATTAAAAGGGAGCAAATGTATCCTACCGGATTAGCAACTCTGGTGCCGGTGGCAATACCCCATGCGGAGTCCTGCTGCAGCATACATAAGAATGGTATTTGTTTATTAAGATTGGCAACACCGGTATCCTTTCATCGAATGGATAATACACAGGAAGAGCTTCCGGTAGATTTTGTTTTGAATTTGGCGGTGATGGACGGTGCTGTTCAGCTTCGTGCTTTGCAAAATACGATAAATCTGTTTCAGGATAAAGAATTTCAGTCGGATATCAGAAAACTAAAGCTGCAGCAATTAAAAAAAGTGTTTGTAGATAAATGGAAACCGGAGAGCTGATGAAAGCATACTGTATCGTAAAAAGGCAATAGCTTACTGCTTGGCTTCGTTCCCGGATATCTTTCATGAAATCGAAGCATAACTGATGAAAGCTGAAGCGCATGCTATATATCGCACATGTCTGAAAAAGTATAGGATTCAGCTGAGGAAAGCTACTCACGCTGCACAATTTCATGCTGCAGGAACGGGCTATGCAAGCATTATGGATTTCACTATGCGGTTATTAACAATGAGAAAGCGGTTCCTGTGATAATTCAGTAAGGGTTCGTTTACCGGAATAAGCCGCAGAGGTGTCAGAAAAGTGTATCACAGCTTAACCGGATAATTTTTACAGAGTATAGCCCTTCGACTAATGGAGAATAGCATAGAAAAAAACATGGCCCCTTTAAGAAGCCATGTTTTTATGCGTTAGATTACAATGGAAATTCTCAGCTGTCACCTCAAAAAGATAGAAACATTGCTAAACGAGGTCTTGTCAGCGTTCTTCCATATCCCCGCCGATTTTTACAATGACCTTTCCCTTGCGGAACCACTCCTGTGTCCGCAGCTCCTCCACAACATCCTCTAGCGGCATAATTCGGCTTATGATGGCATCACAGTCTATGGCTTTTGCGGACAACAGATTGATTGCACGCTGAGTTGTATGCGGATTGACAAAGCTTGTTTTAATGGTAAGCTCCTTTTGGAACGCACTGTACTGATCAAAAACAGCCGGATGCTGTGGATCACCTAAACCAAACAGCACGACAGTTGCACATTTTCCTGCATATCGGAAGGCATCTTCGATGGTTGCTTTTAATCCCACACATTCCATGACCCTGCTTATATGAAGCTGTTCCTGCTGCAGGATACCGATAACATCATCATCGGGTGATAAAAACATGGTTGCGCCAAGCTTTACCGCCAGCTCTTTTTTTTCACGTTGTGGCTCTACTACAACGATATGGGCAGCTCCTGCAAGACGGCACAGCTGTACCATCATAGAGCCGATTGCTCCCATGCCGAGAATGAGTACATGATCTCCCAGATGTACATCCAGCAGATCCATGCCGTGCAGACAGCAGGACAGGGGTTCCACAAGAGCCGCATGCTGAAGTGACAGGGAATCGGGAATGCGATAGACATTTTCCTGCGGAGGGCAGATATACTGTGCGAAGCCCTTTACGACACCGCGGCTGTTCTCACACATATGCGTCAGGCCTTTCTTACAGCTGACACAATGTCCGCAGCTCCAGTTGGGATCGACACACACACGAGCGCCTCGCTGAAGCTCTGTTACGGCTTTTCCGGTATCCACAACGATACCGCTTGCCTCATGCCCCAGTACAACAGGAGGAATTACCGGGCGTGAGCCTCCCTTGCCATCGTATTTATGTAAATCCGTACCACACAGGCCACAATAGGAAACCGCAATTTTCACGCCTGTATCGGATAACGGCGGCTCTTTAAAATCAGTAATTCGTACATCGTAACGCCCATAGTAAACAGCTGCTTTCATATCAGTTCCCCCTGCGGTGCGCAAAGATGCGGAGTGCTTCCTCCACATTACTGCGCATTGCCGCTATTGCCGTATTTGCTATATCATGGAAGTAAACAATATCAGAAGCAGATGCATATGCTCTCGCTGCTTCCCCTCCGCTTTTCGCCATATAGGTATAGTAGTTGACCTTGCGTACACCGTTTTCAATCACGATATCATAATCTGCCTCGCTGACACCGCTGCCGCCATGCATAACAATGGGGACACCGATTGCCGCATCCAGCTCCTTTACCAGATCATAGTCCAGACAGGGCTTCGTCGTGTATAGTCCGTGCACGGTGCCAAATGCACATGCCAGGCAGTCAACACCGGTCTTTTCTACAAAATCCTGTGCAATCAGAGGATCGGTAAACATCCTTCGATCCACCTTGCGGTTTTCTGTTATTTTCCGATCGTTGAGGGTAATCCCAGCCATCTGACCGATTTCCGCCTCCACACTGGCTCCGTATTCCTGCGCCATACTGACAGCCATCCTTGTATATGCGATATTTTCTCCATAGGGCAGCGAGGAACCGTCGAACATGATTGAGGTAAATCCCATGTCCAGTGCTTTTTTCAGAATATGAAGATCTACACCATGGTCGAGATGTACGGCAACCGGAATCGTTGCCTGATCAGCCATCATGACCATAATAGGGCCGATGATATTCAGACTAATAATTTGTTCCTCCTCATGAACCTGTGCAAATTGCAGAATCACAGGTTCTTTTCTGCTTTCAGCTGCCTGCAATACAGCCTGCAGCGTTTCCAGACCGGTGATGTTAAAGGCTCCAATCGCCTTATTCTCTGCATTTGCGACACAGAGCAGTTCTTTTGTAGTAACCAGCATTTTTTCCTCCTTATGACTGTTCGTCGAATGTGATAATATTACGAAACGTGTTTCCCTGGCAGGATGACTCCAGCGCCTGCTGTGCGTTTTCCACAGCAAAGACATTGCTGATAAAGGGCTTTACATCCAGAATACCTTCTGAAATCATGACTGCAGCACGCATAAAGTCGCGGTCGTTGGAATTTGCAGTTCCCAGAATCTGAATACTGCCCTTATGAATCCAGTGGGCATCCAGCTGTACGGGTTTGTTTGGGTAGATACCGCTGTAAATCATCAGCTTGCCGGTATTGCCGACATAACGGCAGGCCTCTTCCACAACAGCTGCGGCAGGTGTTGTGTCGAATACCACCTGTGCTTTTCTGCTGTGTGTCAGCTCCAGAATGCGTTTCTCCGCATGCTCCCTGTGTGGATTGATCGTATACTGCGCCCCCATGGTTTTCGCAAGCTTTAGACGTTCCTCGTCCATATCGGTAACAATTACAAGACATCCCTTTTTCACGCACAGCTGGACATGCAGAAGTCCCATGATACCGGCTCCGATGATAACGCAGGTATCTCCGAACTGCGGATCGACAGTTTCTACACTGTGAAGAACACAGGAAACCGGTTCACAGATGCAGGCCTCCTGCGGTGTTATATGTTCGTAGGGAAATATGCTGTAGGGTACCGCCATCATATATTCACTGAACCCGCCGGTACCGGGGTAGGGCTGTCCGCTGAGTATCTGATCGGTATTGAAGTTCAAACAGCTCTGCTCCTCATGCTGTTTACAGTAATAGCAGGAACGGCAGGGAAGTGTGACACCGACAATCACCCGCTGTCCGATGCTCCAGTCACCGCGAACCGCCTTTCCCACCGCGGCAATTCTTCCTGCTGCTTCATGCCCGCCGATCAGCGGATACTTTGCAGGAATTCTCCCTGTAAACACCCTTTGCTCCCATGTACAGATACCGCAGGCTTCAATTCTGACCAGTATTTTATCATCCTCCACCTCCGGAATCGGAAAGTGCTGAAGCTCCACTGTTCTCTGCTTTGTAAATACGGCACACCGCATTTCTTTTTCCATAGACTACCTCCTCATGTATACTTTCAGTATAGTACCTGACTGCTTGAAATTGTTTTCAGATAACAGCTGATTTAAAGTGGTCTTGAAAAGCTTTTCCTGCTGTTGCTGCGATATAAAAAAAGCGCTGCGGCTGGCAGCGGTCTTACAGAGTCAGATATTCGACAATCGTTCGTGTGATGATATACAGCGGTATCCTGGAAATCACGGTAATCGTTTTATTGCTGGTGATGGTTTCCGCATAACCGATGATGCTTACATCCGAATAGCGCTCCAGCGGAGTGCCTTCCTTACAGCAGCAGGTCACAACCTTTGCGCCTGTCCGTTTCGCCATCCGTGCACTGCTCGCAAGCTCCGGCGTGGTGTTCATGACAGAGAGAATGATGACAAGATCATTTGCATTCACCAGCTTATCGGTTTTCACCATCCATGTTACATCCTTTACCACAAGCGCATTGTAGCCGAGCAGCTGCAGCTGCATGCAAAGCTCATCCGCAACCAGTGCAGTGAATCCCCGAGCATAAATGAAAATTTTCTCCGCAGCTTTGACGTACTCGATAATTTTGAGTATGTTGGTCACACAGATATTGTCAATCGTCTTTACACACTCCTTGTAGGATTTGTTCAAGACCTTATTGACAACATAGGAATCATCGGTATGCTCGGCACGTTTGCTGATTTTATAGCGCAGCTCGGAAATACCGCGAAAGCCGCATTTCTGTATGGTACGTGAAACCGTTGCCGGGGAGGTAAACGTTTTCTCTGCAATCGTCGTGATAGACATCAACGGAATGCTGACTTCGTTTTCGTTCAGATAATTGATGACCTGTTGTTCCGAATCAGAAAGATTATCATATACCTCTTTGCTTATTTGTATTATCATTCATATCCCTTTCTTTCTTTTTACCATTATAGCAACTACGTTTCACCGTTTCCAGTTAATTTTAGATAATACAAAGCTGCATTATCACTGAAAATCTTTGCAGACTGCGCTGCCCCTTTATTTATCATGTATTTTATAAATGCAAAAATTAAATTTACATCAATGTCGGAAAATCGGTAAAGCTTTCCAATCCAAATCCATTGCCATGATGAGATTGTGAGGATACAATCAGAATCGTAAACGTGATGTAAACGTTTTCGTTTTCGGTCGTATGCGTCAGAAAGAGAAAGGAGGGTGAACATGAGTTACTGACGGGGGACATATGGGTATCGGATGGAAGCGACATCCGTCGATTACTGTTTATCACTCATTTTGAGAAAGGGAGGCATTACAAATGCTAATTCAAGCTATCTTAGTAGCGCTGCTTGCTACAGGCAGTCAGTGGTGGTTTTCACACCTTATCACAAGAACATGGTTATATCCGATCTGGTCCGGATTCCTTACAGGTGTCATTATGGGAGAGCCTGTTCTCGGTATGCAGGCAGCTGCCTATATTCAGCTGACCTATCTTGGCTGGATCACAGCCGGAGGCTCTATGCCTGGAAACCTGATGGTCGCAGGTATTTACGGTACTGCTCTGACGATTCTGTCCGGAGCTGATCCGAAGCTGGCTGTCAGCTTCGCTGTAACATTGTCATTGCTCGGTATTCTGATCAATCAGGCGTATATGACGCTGAATTCTGTCTGGGTACACCGTGCCGATAAATATCTGGAAGACGGCAACCTGAAGGGTGTGCGTCTGATGAACTATGTACCTTCCGGTATTCTGTCCTTTGTATTATACGGTATTCCGGTAATGATGATGATTCTGTACGGGGCACAGTGGGCACAGGATACACTTGCCATGATTCCGCAGTGGCTCGTTGATGCATTGAATCTGGTTGGTGCAATCATGCCGGCGCTTGGTATTGCAATGCTGTTGAATTATCTGGGAAAGAAAAAGCTGATTGCATTCTTCTTCTTCGGTTTCTTCGCAACGGTATATCTGAAGCTGGACACCATGTCACTGTTTATATTCTCTGCCGTCATTGCAGCAGTGATGTACTTCTTTAGCAGAGATCGGGAAGAAGGAGGAGCATAATCATGAGCAACGCCGTTATGAATAAAAAAGAACTGAGCAAAAAAGATCTTGTCAAAGCATGGGCATTGGTCTATTCCAGTGAAACTTGCTACAACTATGAGCGTCTGCAGGCACTGGGTAATACAAATATGATGATTACTGTGGTGAAGAAGCTGTATGATACAAAGGAAGAACAGGTGGAAGCTCTGAAAACCTATATGGAATTCTTCAATACAGAGCCATCCTGGATTGGTACGGTTATTCACGGTATTACCGTATCTATGGAGGAACAGAAGGCAAACGGTGCGGATATCAGCGGTGAAGACATCAATGCGCTGCGTACCGGTCTGATGGGACCGATGGCCGGTATCGGTGATACGGTATCACAGGCGGTTGTATATCCGATTTTGGCCGGTATCTGCTGTAGTCTGGCACTGGATGGAAATTTCGCAGGACCGATCCTGTTTGAAATCGTTTATAAGGTGCTGATGATCGGCTGTGGCTACACCTGCTTCATGCTGGGCTACAAACAGGGGAAACAGGCAATTTTCAAGCTTCTGCAAAGCGGTACGCTGAATAAGATTACAGAGGCATTCTCCATCATCGGTCTTACGGTTGTCGGTAACATGGCATACTCCAGAATCAATGTTATCTGCCCGGCGAAATTCAAAGTGGGTGAGGTAAAAATTGTCGTACAGGATATCTTCAACCAGCTGCTGCCGGGTGCCATTCCTCTTGTCATAGCATTGTTTGTATGGTGGATGGTAAAGAAGAAAATGAATCCGACATTGATTATTGCAGTTATCTTCATCATCGGTATTGCGGCATCCCTGCTGGGACTGCTGAGTGTAGGAGCCTAAGCAGAACAATGGAATTGTGCAATACGTAAGGCTTATAAACCGATGTATTGCACGATTCAGCAGGCACTGTCAGAAAGGAAAATGTTTATGGATATAAAAGTATCACCGTCTATCATGTGCTGCAGGATAGAGGAATATAAACCGTATTTAAAGCTGTTTGAAAACGTGCAGCTGGATTCCGTACATTTCGATATCATGGATGGAACCTATGTGAAAAATGTTATGCTGGGAACACCGGTATACAAGGATATCAAGCGTTTATGCAGTCTGCCGGTTGATGTGCATATTATGTCCTTTCGCCCGGAGGAGTATATGGAGTATTATGATATCCAGCCGGGAGATCGTATCAGCTTTCATCCGGAAACGACGGCTCAGCCATATAAGCTGCTGCAGACCATACGGGAGAAGGGCTGTAAAGCCGGACTGGTATTAAATCCGGGAACGCCTATCACGTATCTGGAGGAATGCATCGACCTGATTGACTATGTCACACTAATGACTGTGAATCCGGGCTTTGCCGGTCAGAAAATGGTGCCGGATGCACCGCAGAAGATTCGCAGAGTGCGTAAGCTTCTGGATGCATATGGAAAAGATATTGATATCGTTGTGGATGGAAATACAACATTAGAAAACAGCAAAATCATGAGGGATGCAGGAGCCAATGCATTCGTCGTGGGAACATCCAGCATAATCCGGGGCCTGGATACGTTTGAAGATATGTATAAAGCGTATGTACAGGCGCTGGAAGAATAAAGCGAGGTATAGTTATGGTTGGTTTTGTAATCGCAAGCCACGGAGTATTCTGTGAAGGATTAAAAAGCAGCACGGAAATGATCGGCGGTACCATTGCACAATGCGCTGCTGTTGCGCTGCAGCCGGGGGAGGACCCGGATGCATACGGGGAACGGCTGAAAAAGGCGATTGAGGATACAGACAGCGGGGATGGTGTTCTCGTGCTGATTGATCTTCGTGGCGGTACACCGTTTAACCGTTCTCTGATGCTTTCCAGAGAACAGCAGATCATCATCGTAGTCGGTGCGAATCTGCCGATGCTGCTGACATTGACGCTGGGCAGAAATGAGGAATCCACGTTGGATGAACTTGCGGCTATGGCGGAGTCTGAGGCAAAGGAAAGCATCGGTACTATTCAGTATAACAGAGGATAAAAAGGAGCGATTCATATGGAAAATTTATTACTGGTTCGTATTGATGACCGACTGATTCACGGTCAGGTCATGACAGCATGGATGAAGACACTGCCGGCAAAGCAGATCATCGTCATTGATGATAAGGTTGCTAAGGATGACTTCATGCTGTTTGTATTGCAGAATGCAGCTCCAAGCGGTTTAAAGGTCATTGCTCTTACAGAGGATGAAGCGCTGATCAAGCTGCAGGGCGGCCTGGATGTACCGAGTTTTGTTCTGGCAAAATCACCGCTGAGCCTGAAAAAGCTGGTTGAAAACGGCATAAACATCAAGGCTGTGAATATCGGCGGTATGGGAATGAAGGCAGGCAGAACAACCGTTTATAAAAATGTATCCGCAACGGATGAGGAGCGCCAGTGCATCAAGGATTTCCTCGATCAGGGGATTGATGTGGCAATCCAGATCATTCCGAGTGAAAAGCGTTTTGAATTGAACAATATTCTTGCGAAGTAAAAAGGGAAGATAGATAAGGAAAAGAGGAATATCGAATGAAAGTAATGAGATTGCATGCCATTAACGACTTCCGTCTGGAAGAGATTGAAACCCCATCTCCCCAGGGGGATGAAATCCTCGTTAAAATAGGGGCGTGCGGAATCTGCGGCTCTGATATACCCAGAGTATATCAGCTTGGTACCAGAGTATATCCGGTCGTAATCGGTCATGAATTCAGCGGAACAGTGTGTGCTGTAGGGAATCCGAAGGATGAAGATCTGATTGGAAGAAAGGCTGCGGTATTTCCATTGATTCCGTGCCGGGAGTGTGAACCCTGTGAAATCGGACAGTTCTGTCAGTGTGAAAACTACGACTATCTTGGTTCACGCAGCAACGGCGGGTTTGCGGAATATTGTTTACTGCCGTCCCGCTGGCATCTGGTGCTGTCACAGAAGGATGATATTGATTTGGAAGCTTTGAGTATGTGCGAGCCGGCATGCGTTGCCCAGCATGCTCTGCGCAGAGGAAATGTCACGGCGGGGCAGACAGTGGCGATTCTGGGCGCAGGTCCGATTGGCATTATGACTGCCCGCTGGGCAAAGCTGTTTGGTGTAGAACAGGTCATTCTGACAGATATTGACGAAACAAAGCAGAGATTTGCACAGGAGCGCGGCTTTACGGTTATCAATTCAGGAAAAGAAAATCTAAAGGAGCGCATAGATGCGATGACAGACGGACGCGGTGTGGATGTCGTTATTGAAGGAACCGGCTGCTCGGCAGGTATCAATGATGCCATAGAAATTGTCAGAGTCGGCGGCACGATTGTCTGGCTGGGGAATCCGCATGCGGATACAACGATACAGCTGAACGTTCATTCCCTGCTTCTGCGTAAGGAGCTGGAAATGCACGGAGTATGGAACTCCTACTATGCACAGACGCCGATCAATGAATGGGAATATACGGTACGTATGATTGAGGAAGAACAGCTGGAGGTATCCGATCTGATTACGCATCGTGCAGGTCTGAAGGATTTGAAGCAGCTGTTCGATGATATTCATGAACACAATGTCACGATTTGCAAGGCGATGTACAGTGCGGCTCTAGATATATGATGAAACCGGCAGGACATATTGATTTTGCGGCCTTTATACAGAATCATGAGGAGGCTGTATTCGGAAAGAAACGCAAGCTGACAGGGCAGAGCTATTGTGCTGCCTATCGAAAACAGATTGCGGCGCTGGATATGAAAATGAATGAGTTTCTCAGCAAGGAAGATCCCAGAGCCGGGGATCTTACCTTTCTGCTGGGATTGTTTGCCTTTTCCATATCACAGTTTTCTGTGCAGATCAAGACAGATGTAAACCGGTATGCCGCTGACTTTTATGCATTATTTGAAGAAGGTGAAGAAGGATGAAGTATACAGAAGCTAAAGATACGGTACTGCAGGAGCTGCAGACGGTTTTCGCCAATGTAAAGGAAGAAGAGGTTTTAGCACTTACCGCAGCGATATGTGAAGCTGAATCCGTATTCGTAGTCGGTGTCGGCCGTGTGCTGCTTATGCTGCAGGCGTTTGTCAAGCGGTTGCATCATCTGGGAATTGAAGCAACCTATGTCGGTGCGGTCGATGAGCCGGCGATCACTGAAAACGATTTGCTGATTGTCGGCAGCGGATCCGGAGAAAGTGCAGTGCCGCTGACTATCGTCAAAATCGCAAGAACCCACCATGCACGAATTGCACATATCGGTAGCAATGCATCCAGCTCCATGACACCGTATGAGGATCTTTTCATCCGTATCCCATGCAGCACCAAGCTGAATCTGCAGGATGAAATTAAATCGCAGCAGGTCATGAGCAGCCTGTTTGAACAGAGTCTGCTGCTATTGGCAGATATGGTGGCATTGCTGATTGTCGATAAGAAACAGATAACGGATTTGCATGCCTTATGGAAAAAGCATGCAAATCTCGAATAGAAAGGGGCAGTTATGAAAGGATATATGAAAGCGGCAGTTCTTCACGGTGTAAATGATCTTCGCGTGGAAGATGTATTGATACCGGAAATCGGAGATCACGATGTGCTTGTCAAGGTTGCTGCGTGTGGTGTCTGCGGGTCTGATATACCGCGTATCCTGACACAGGGGACCTATCATTTTCCAACCATTCCGGGACATGAATTTGGCGGAGAGGTTGTTGAAATCGGAAGCGAGGTGGAGCCTGCCTATTTGCATAAGCAGGTTGCCGTCATTCCTCTGATTCCATGCAGAGGCTGTAAATCCTGTGAGGTTGGGGATTTTGCACAGTGTGAGGACTATGATTTTCTCGGTTCCAGAAGTGATGGAGGCTTTGCGGAATATGTCAGGGTGCCAAAGGAAAATCTGGTCATCGTTCCCGAGCATGTGAAACCGGAAGCAACGGCATTTCTGGAACCAATCAGCGTGGCACTGCATGTGGTATTGAATACCGGGGTAAGCTTCGGTGATGATGTGGTTGTGTTCGGTCTTGGCGCGATAGGGATTTTCGTAGCACAGTGGGCGAAGGCATTCGGCGCTGCCCATGTATTTGCAGTTGACCTCGATCCGAAAAAGGTGGAAATAGCAAAACAGCTTGGTTTAAAGGATGCACTCTGCGCGTCGATGGATGAGGTTCGTAAAGCAGTGGAGGAAGCAACCAAGGGAGCAGGATGTGATGTCGTGTTTGAAGCAAGCGGAGCACCTGTGGTATTTAATCAGGCCATGTCATTACTGAAGCAGAACGGACGCTTCGGACCTGTTGGAAGACCGGTTAAGGATTTGAACGTTGCAGTTGACACCTATGAAATGATTTTGCGCAAGCAGCTGACGATCAAGGGTACGTGGAGCTTTGAATTTAAACGCTTCCCGCACAATGCATGGGATATCGCACTGGATGCTTTAAACAAAGGTATTATTCAGACGGATGCAATCATATCACATCGCCTTCCGCTATCAAAAACCAGAGAGGCCGTGGAAATCATGGACAAGAAGAAGGAATTTTTCTATAAAATATTAATTGAACCGGAAATGGACAACTGATGTTTATGCACGGCTCTGTATCATCCTTGCCTTACATTCATCCAAAATCCAGCATACATAGCCGTGCCTTTTTAAAATAGAGCAAAAATACAGACATGAAAACCCTGAGCATGATCGCATAATCAAATTATAAAATATTGCCAGTGAAGAAGCAGAATCGCTGGCTTTTTGTATGGGAAATACTTTGATTCACCTATGAATAATAGAAAATACAGGGATAAGGCTTTGTGTTTCAAACTTTTATTACGTGGGTATAGACAGTAATAGTACATCCAGGAATGATATGGGAACCTGTTTAGCAAAGAAATTTGTCTTATGTAATATTATAATCGATATCATGAAAATCTGGTGGAAAGCGTAGCTGCACATACACATAAGTGATTCTTTGCGGATGAAACATCGCATACAAATATGCTCACATGTGGAATGAGCAGACAACAGAATGCAGGGCAGATTATTCTGGAAGGCCGGAAATTGTAAGATGCAGGAAATGAAACCCAATGGTAAACAGCAAGCAAAATCAAGTATTGTGCCATACTGTCGCTTATAATTATGGTAATGTTCCGTGTTTCATAAGAAGGAATATGGTGTTTTTTTACGGGACGATAGTCCAACAGAAATAAGATGGTTTTCAGTGAACAGAACAAGGGAGGAAAGATAGATATGAAAAAATGGTATGATGAGGAATACACATGGGAAATAGAGGTTACAGGCTTTCTGCGCAGTGATCACACAGAACGTTATTGCAGAAACGGGGAGGAAATCGGGGATCGCTATACATGTACCTATGGCTGCCCTGTAAACCTATCGGGACAGGGCATCTGTTCCAAAACGATGACCGTGATGTTTCCAGTTATGGAGGCTGTACGCAGCGGCGGTGATTTAACCAATATCGGAGGAAACAGCACTTACAGCAAGGAGCTTGTATGTCCGGACGGCTGTGTTATGTTTTGTATGACGGCAAAGAAAATACATGAGAATAATTTTCATAAAGGAAAATTCTATGATTAAGAGGTCAATGGGAGTGCTGTATTGAGTGTAAGAGAGAAACGCTGTAAAATTAAAACAGGAGGTAGGTGCTATGACAAATGAATTTATAAATCTTACAGAGGAAAACCTCTACAATGAGCATCTCTGCTGTATTATTCGCAGTAGAAAGCCACATCCCGGTATAACAGCAAAAAGGGAATGGTTGATAGATCGTCTGAAGGAAGGTCATGTGTTTCGGAAATTAAATGTGAAAGGGACAGTATTCATTGAATATGCACCGCTGGAAACCGCTTGGGTGCCAATCATCGGTGCTGATTATTATTACATTTACTGTCTTTGGGCAACCGGCGAGTATAAGGGAAAAGGATATGGCAGAGAGCTGATGGAATACTGTCTGGCAGATGCCAGAGCAAAGGAAAAATCCGGTGTATGCATGCTGGGGGCAAAAAAACAAAAGGCATGGCTTACGGATCAAGCCTTCGCAAAGAAATTCGGATTTGAGGTCGCAGATACGACAGAAAGCGGTTATGAATTGCTGGCATACTCTTTTGATGGAACACTGCCTTCCTTTACGGAACAGGCGAAGAACTCGCAGATTAAGGATAAGGAACTGACCATCTACTATGATATGCAATGTCCTTATATTCTAAAGAACATAGAAATCGTGAAGCAGTATTGTGATACACAGGATGTTCCGGTGACATTCCATCTGATTGATACCTTGGAAAAGGCAAAGGCTCTGCCCTGCGTGTTCAATAACTGGGCGGTATTTTATAAAGGTACTTTTCAAACGGTCAATTTACTGCTGGATATCGCCGGACTAAAGCGTATAGTAAAGAAATAAGGATACACGGGCAGCTAAAGGAGTGGTTTGCCGTGCCTGATATACGTACAGATACAGAGGAAATGAACCGGTAATTATACTATAGTAAAATCTGAAATGCGAATGCAAATAAAATACCTTTTTGATTTCGCTGTATATCCTATCCACTGATCGAAAATAACGGCGAACATACTGTTTCTCTTATTGCTGCAGACAGCAGGTTTGCTCTGTAAGATAGAAGCATACTGAAATGTTCAAGAAATATTCAAGATGGCAGGCTGTTACCTTATATGAAAGCAATGTTTGTTATAATGAGGTCAGGTATCGTAAAGAATGACGTAAGTAATCTTTATGATTATAAGAGGTAGGAATATGATATATAAAAACAGGTATTTAAAAGGTGTAGGGCGTCGTTTTTTTTCTATTCTGCTGGTATGTATGATCATGGGTGTACGGCTCATTGGAACCACTGTGATAAATGCTGCATCATCCATAGCTGTTCGCATTATAACATCGGATGGACAAACAGAGGAATTGGCTGGAAATTCTTTATCAGCGGCACTGCATGGAGCCGGGCTGACCGGTATCGACCGCCTGCTGGTGTCGGATGGCAGCATAACATCGAAAGACTGGGAATGGCTGAGAAACAACCGTGCCGCTTTTGCGGCCCTCACAGAATTTGAAATATCTGATCGGGTACAAACCGCAGATTTGCCCGATGCACCCGTGGGAAGTCCTGCGTATCCATCCATTTTTCCATATCAGCTTCAGAAGGTAGTAATACCTCAATCTGTACGAATCGGCAGCAATGCTTTTGATGGCTGTAACGAATTAAGGATTGTCGACATTACGAACGCATATGAAATCGGAGAAAGTGCTTTTTCACAGTGCCATGCTTTGCAGTCTGTTGCATTTCCAAAGGTAACCTCAATAGAAAATGCGGCATTTTCCGGCTGTGACGGTCTTACCTATGCAAGTCTGCCTTTTTTACATACGATAGGTGATCAGGCATTTTATTCCTGTAAACAGCTAAAAACTCTGGAATTTTCACAGCTCGTAAGAGTAAACACTGCAGCATTTGAATCCTGTACAGCATTAACAGAAATCGAGATTCCAAACGTTACAAGTCTTGGATCCTCTGTATTTCGTAACTGTAAATCATTGAAGATGGTGAATATTCCGGAGGTCATACAAATCCCGGAAAAAACATTTATGGACTGTATTTCCTTACAGACAGTCCATGCCCCTAAGGCTGAAGATATCATGGCATCGGCTTTTTATGGTGCTTCTGCTCTTACGGCAATCTCATTTCCTTCGGCAGTTTCAATAAAAGAAAAGGCTTTTTCAAACTGCAGTTCTCTACGTGCAATAGATTTGCCAAGAGCTTCGGCAATTTCAAAACAGGCTTTCAAAAACTGTACAGCACTTTCATATGCGAAGCTTCCCTCTGTTACAGTAATCAGCGAGGAAGGCTTCATGGGCTGTACGGCTTTGACCTCCATCCATGCACCGCTGGCAGAGCGTATTCGTGATGCTGCTTTCATGAGCTGCTCGTCATTAACGGATATCGTTTTACCAGGCGCTGTATATATTGATAATCAGGTCTTTTCCGATTGCAATTCCCTAACTGAAATCAGGCTGGAGCGTGCCGAACGTATCGGAAGTCGTGCATTTGAAAATTGTACAAATCTGAAAACGGCAGAATTTCCACAGGCAGATAGGATAGGTGAATTCGCCTTTCGGAATTGTTTGAAGCTGGATACTCTTCTTCTCCCTGACGGTCTGACTCCGGCGGCGGATTCCATCACGCTGACAATTGATATGACAGACGGTACAAGGGAAGCTTTGCAGGGAGATACTCTTCAGGCAGCACTTCAGACAGTCAGCCCGACAGAGATAAGCAGGCTTATTGTAATGGATGGAAGAATCTCGACAGCGGACTGGGAATGGATGAGGTCACAGCATGATACACTGCAAAATCTAAAGGAATTTGAGATACAAAGGAATTTGTATGAGATAGCTGATCTTCCCTCGGCAAACGATTACACTGCAATCTTTCCCGATTGTATTGAAAAGGTAACCATACCACAATCGGTTATCATAGGTGATTACGCCTTTGAACGATGTGCGGCCCTAACAGAAATAGAGGCACCAGAAGCATATCGCATTGGTAAGCATGCATTTGCGAAGTGTTCTTCCTTAAAGACCGCTTCTTTTCCTGAAGCTGACTTTGTGGATGAATATGCCTTCCAATTATGCGGGCAGCTTCAGAACCTGCATTTTCCTAAGGCAGAGAGCATCGGTAGCAGTGCGTTCACAGATTGCAGGGCACTTCAGAGAGTTCAGTTTCCCAACGTATACGGTATTGGGGACAGCGCTTTTAAAGGTTGTATAGCTTTAGAAGAATTACAGTTTCCATCAGCCGTGCGCATCGGCAGCAGAGCCTTTTTCGGTTGTTCCTCCTTGCAAGAGGTCAGTTTCCCTAACGTAAGAGCAGTGGAAAGCAGTGCATATTATGGCTGCACCGGATTAAAAAGCATTATTCTTCCTGCAGTGGAGTCTATAGATGATAATGCCTTTTGGTTTTGTCAGTCTTTATCCCGCTTGCTCTTACCTCCGCAGCCACCGGTTATGGGAGAGAATATATTCATAGGAGCCTCTGATCAGCGGGAGGTACGCATATGTGATGAAATAGGAACCGTATTAAACGGTGTAGAAATTCAGCAATACCTGCAAAGCTATCTTCAAAAGGATACGGTATGGTATGGCTGTAATCTGTATACCGGGATGTTTAGCGTTGCATTGAGCATTCAAAAAGATCATAAACCATGGGAGGATTCCGGGAAAACCTTTGCGTGGAGAGGGGATACAGGAACATTCTCTTCGACAGAGCGGCTGCCTAACGGTAGCTTTCAGCTGTATGAAACGTCGACAGGCTCTGATATAGCTACAGGTATTACTGTCAAGGTAGATGAGCAGGATACGACAGCGGCTGTTGACTATTATACAATTTCGTTTTTTAATAAGACACAGCTGTTGAAGGAAATGGAACAGATTGTGCTGAAAGGGACAATGGCAGAAATTCCATCGGACCCAAAAGAGCCGGGAGCAGTTTTTATCTGCTGGAAGGCAAAGCAGACGGACAGGGAAGCCTATGACTTCCAGCAGCCGGTTAACGAAGCAATGAGCCTATATGCGGATTGGAAAACCGTTTTCAAGGTGAAAATTCGGACATACAAAGATGGTGCAGTATGGAAGGATTGCGGCAAACAGTATATTTTAAAAGACAATGACGGAGCGTATGTAGATATTGATGCGGTAAAAAATGGCGATTATACGATTTGTGAAAAAACAGAGCAGGGTATACATAACACCGGGGCAACAATCAGTATTTATGGTACAGACAAAACCGTTGACATGGAGTATTATACAGTTACAGTAAGGGATACGGCATCCTCTCATATATGGAATGAGGAAATCGTGAGAAAAGGTAAGTGTGCGTCAAAGCCGGCTTTGCCTGAAAGGGATGGGTTTGTATTCGCATACTGGGCAGAGGATGCACAGGGAAAGCAGTCGTATGATTTCACAAAGCCTGTGAAGAAACAAACAACACTGTATGCAATATGGAAAAAGCGCAGTGCTTCATCCGAGCAACCGTCCTTTGCAGGAAACCATCCGGCAAACAATCCGACGCATAAGGACAGCCACCAGAAAACGGTTTCCCTGCGCCCTAAGACATCAGATGCTACAAGCACAGGAAGCTTCTTATTCCTATGCATTTGCTCGGCCGGTATGATTCTTTATAGAAAACGGGGCAAGTAAAGGAACCACACAGCTGATTTCTATAAACGGCGGAAATACAATAATGAGCCTGACATATGTTCATAAGGCTCAAAGTCTTTTTAGGATGCTGTACAAGGATATATACCAGAGTATCGGAAATGGAAAAAGTTTCTCCTGATGTTGAAAAGGGAGAAATTTTTCTATTTGCAGTATTGAAAGGACACTTGAAATCTCGTGGTGGGAAAAAGAATTATGAAAGCAGGAACACGTACTGACATGGCGGTGAAAACCGATAGATTGCTATGCTACAACAATAGAGACGGTGCTTAAAAGACTGCTTGAAATCTATGAATATCATAAGCTGCAGATATTCTGTAATAACGGATACTGCAGCTTTTTCAGAACCCCTCGTATTCTTTATTAGTCAGAACCCATAGGCTATTTAAAAGTCAAGTCAGAACGAGCGGACAGACAATCATCATCACATCTTTGATTTTGAAGATAATAGTACAATAAAGGTAATATACAAAGAGTTAAATTCTTAAAACATCGTATGCAATTCAGAAAACTACATCAGTGTTCCGGCAGGAGTATCATCGAATGACGGGAACCTATTCCAAAACGTAATCACAAGGACTTACTGTCCGATGTATTCAATGATTGTTCTGGTAATGATCAGCAGCGGTATCCTTGAATACACCGTCATTCCACTGACCTTCATGATCTGCTCGGAATGTCCGTAAATCGCAATGTCGGAAAATTTCTCCAGCTCACAGGGAGATTTACAGCAGCAGGTAATCACCTTGGCACCCTTCATTCTTGCAGCTCTGGCGCTTCTTGCCAGCTCCGGCGTGGAATTTCGCAGGGATAGAATAAAGGCAATATCGTCCTTTGTGACAATCCGTTCGGTATTCTCCATCCATTTCACATCCTTAACGATGATGGCATTGTAGCCCAGCAGCTGCAGGTACATTTGAAATTCCTCTGCGATCAATGCCGTAAAGCCTCTGGCAAAGATGAATATACGCTTTGCCTGCTTGATGTATTCAATTGTTTTCAGCATGGCAACCGGACTGATATTATCAATCGTTTTTGTACTTTCCCGATATGATTTTGCGAGGATATTATTTACTCCATAGCTGGATTCGTGATGCTCCTTCATCTGCTCCTGCTGAGAAATCGCATAGCGCAGCTGAGAAATCCCCTGATAACCGCATTTCTGAATCGCTCTGGATACCGTTGATTGTGATGTGAAGGTTTTCTCTGCAATATTGGTGATGCTCATATAGGGAATCTTTTCTTCATTCTGGTTTAAAAACTGAATGACCCCCTTCTCCGCTTCTGACAGCTTTTCATATATACCTTTATCAATTTGTATAAACATATGCTTACCTCCCTGTGTGTTTTCTCTATCATTGTACCATGAATGGCCATTCATGAATTTTACTATTTATCACAATTTCAGAATGTGTTTTCAGTGTGAAAGCGCTGTATTTTTTATGTAATCAAGTATAATGTGCTTGTAAATCAAAACGTACGTATATTTTGATATTATGATATTCGTATATTTCAGAAAGTTAACGCTGAGATGTACAGGATTACCACAAAAGGAGGATCCAGATTCTCCATTGCATACAGGTTATTAAAGGAGGAAATTATGTATACAACATTAAAGGAAGTGCTGAAGGAGGCAGAGTCGCTGCATATGGCGATTGGGGCGTTCAATACGCATAACCTGGAGATGCTGCCTGCTATCATCAAAGCAGCGGTTCATCAGAAAACACCGGTTATTATTCAGACAAGCTGCGGAACCGCGAATTATGTCGGTCACAAAAATCTTGTCGCAGTCTGCCGCTCTATGGCAGAGGAATACGGAGTCAATGTCGTTCTTCACCTGGATCATGCTAAGGATTATGATGAGATTCGCAAGGCGATTGACGCAGGCTACAGCTCTGTTATGTTTGACGGGTCTTCCCTTCCCTTAAAGGAAAACATTCTGGGGACAAAGCGGGTTGTCGATTACGCCAGAATCCATCATGTAAGTGTGGAGGCAGAGCTTGGGACTGTCGGAGGAACGGAGGACGGTATCGCCGTGAGCCAGGAGGATGCCTGTTACACGGATCCTGAGGATGCTGTCGAGTTTGTGAAGCAGACGGGAATTGATGCTCTGGCAGTGGCAATCGGGACGAACCACGGCCAGTACAAATCAAAAACGAATATAAATTATGAACGCCTGAGGGAGCTGCAGAAGGCAGTTGATATCCCTCTGGTCATTCATGGAGGAACCGGTGTTAAGGAAGATGATGTAAAACGTGTCATTGATCTGGGCATCCGCAAGTTCAATGTTGGAACCGAGCTGCTGGTCGGCTGGAATCGTAAATCCAGAGAATGTTATGAAGAACATCGTGAGAATATATCCAATCGTGATAATGTCGTACCATGTCTGGATACTATTACGGAAATCGTAGAGCGAAAAATTCATTTGTTTAAAAATATGGATGGTGAATAGCATATGAAAGCAGGATTCTATATTGGCGACTATGGATATGAAGTACGTGATATTCCAGATCGTAAGCCGGAAGCGGATGAAGTGAAAATTCGCGTTGCCTGGTGCGGACTGTGCGGAACCGATATTCATAAGTTTCAGGGGAAAAACGGCGCAAGTGTTGTCATACCACCCATTATTTTGGGACATGAGTGTTCCGGTATCGTTACAGAGGTAGGGCCTGAGTGCAAATACTTTAAGGTTGGGGATCGTGTTGCCTGTGATCCCAGCTGGGGATGCGGAAAATGTATCTGGTGCCAGCAGGGACTGCCAAACTTCTGTCTGGAGCGTCATGGCGTAGCCAAGGGCTTTGCGGAATATGTTTATCCGCCGGAAAAGAATGTATATCATATAGCGGATACACTGGATCTGGAGGCTGCGGCCTTTACGGAGCCGTTATCCTGTGCGGTCCACGGTATGGATCTGATCGGGATACAAAGCGGTAAAACGGTTGCCATGTATGGTATGGGGGCCATCGGTTCCCTGATGCTGCAGCTTATTCGATTAACAGGTGCTGCCAAAATCATTGTGATTGAGCGGGAAGAGGAAAAACGCAGACTCGCTCTCGAGCTGGGCGCAACCATGGCCATCAGCGATCAGGAAATCGAGGAAGTCGCTAAGCAGGAAAACATTGATTATGTCATTGAATGCATCGGCTTAAAATCCACCATGGAACAGGCAATTCGCATTGCGGGGAAATATGCGAAGGTACTGCTTTTCGGTCTCGGTGACCCAGAGCAGCCAATCAGCTTCAATCAGTTTGAGGCTTATACAAAAGAACTCAGTATTTATATGTCATTTCTGAATCCGTTATGCAGCGAGCGTGCCGTGCACCTGCTGGAAAGCGGACAGATCAATACAAAGAAAATAATAAGTGCAAAGCTTACCTTGGAGGAAATGGGAGAGGAACTAAAGACCCTGCGTTATGCAAGAAAAGGGAAGGTCTTGGTTTCCGTAAGCGGCGAGCACTAACAGGAGGAAATAGTTATGGTGTTATCAGCAATCTTAGTTGCATTATTAGCTACACTGGGGCAGTGGTGGTTCTTCGGCCCTGTCACGAAATGTCTTGTTTATCCATTGACCACAGGTACGCTGGTTGGTCTGTTCATGGGGGACCCGATGACCGGTATGCTGGCGGGGGCCAACATTCAGTTGATTTATCTGGGATGGATTTCCGCAGGTGGAACCATGCCGAGCAATACCATCGTCGCAGGTATCTTCGGTACGGCGATGACGATTTTATCCGGCGCCAATCCGACGATGGCCGTAACCTTTGCGATTCCGTTCAGTATGTTTGGACTGTTGCTGAATCAGGTATATATGACAGTCAACGCCGCATGGATTCATCAGGCGGATAAGCTGCTGGAAAAGGGCAATCTGCGCGGTGTGCGTTTTATGAACTTCGTGCCTTCCTTCTGTATGGCACTTGTCCTGTATGGAATTCCTGCCTTCCTTCTGGTTGTATCCGGTAGCGGCTGGGCAAGCGATCTGATCAATGCCGTTCCGGAAAGTGTCATCAGTGCACTCCAGGTTGTCGGCGGTATCATGCCGGCCTTGGGTATTGCAATGCTGTTGAGCTATCTTGGTAAGAAAAAGCTAATTCCGTGGTTCTTCGGCGGCTTCTTCCTGACCGTATATTCCGGTCTGGGACTTACTGCAATCTCCATTTTCTCTGCAATCATTGCACTTGTTATGTATCTGAACAGCAATACTGCACAGAAGCAGACGGAAACGAAGAAGGTAAAACGTCTCTCGTTAAATAAAAAAACAGAAACAATCGAGGTTTCACAGCCGGCTGAACAGGCTGCAGCAGCTGAACTGCCGGAGTATACAAAAAAGCTTTCCAAGAAAACACTTGTTAAAACATGGTTATGGACAACGAGTACCGAGGCCTGCTACAACTATGAGCGTTTACAGGCTCTGGGTGCTGCCAACCTAATGCTGACACCGATTCGTGAGCTGTATGACACGAACGAAGAACGTGTAAAAGAACTGAAAAAATATATGGTATTCTACAATTCTGAAGTATTCACCGTAGGACCGATCATCAACGGTATCGCCTGTTCCATGGAGGAGGCACATGCGAATGGTGAAAACGTTACAGAGAAGGATATCAATGCTGTACGTACCGGTCTGATGGGGCCGGTTGCCGGTATCGGTGATACGGTCATGCAGGGAATCCTGTTCCCGATTCTGTTTGGTATCGGGTGCTCCATGGCGCTGGATGGAAGCTATTTAGGACCGATCCTGTCCTTTGCAATCTTTGAAATTTTAATCTTCGGCTGCGGATACTTCATGTTTATGACCGGATATAAGCAGGGAAAAACATCACTGCTGAAAATTCTTAAAAACGGTACGATTGACCGTATCATCAACTCCTTCAGTATTGTAGGTCTGATGGTTGTCGGATCCATGGCCGCAACCAGAGTCACGGTAAATACTCCGCTCGCAATCAAGGTAGGGGAAGGAACAACCACAATTCAGAGTGTACTGGATTCTCTTGCTCCGGGTCTGATTCCGCTGGGAATCACATTGCTTGTATGGTGGATGCTGAAGAAGAAAATCAATACTGTATGGATCATTATCGCAATCTTTCTGGTAGGTATCGCAGGCTATTACAGCGGTATTCTGGGTTATGTAGGATAGAAGGCGAAAGAGGACAGCTATGGTAAATATCATTTTGATCAGTCACGGCGCATTCTGTGAAGGTCTGCTTGCCAGCCTGCAGATGATTGCAGGCGGAGATTACGGAGTGAGGGCGGTGCCTCTCATTCCGGGTGAGTCTCCGGAAGCCTATCGTGAAAAGCTTGAAACTGTCATGAGGGAAGCCGATGACGGCAGCGGTTCAGGAACCATCGTTTTGTCTGATATTGCAGGTGGTACACCTTTCCAGAGTGCCGCATATCTTTCAAAGGATTTCAAACTCGGGCTTGTTTCCGGTATGAATATGCCGATGCTGCTGACGCTTGCATTGGAGCGCAGCGAAGAAACAACGCTGGAGGAGCTTGCGGATAAAGCAGGCATATCGAGTACAGTTGGCGTAAAGACAACGGTATTCAAGAAAGGAGAGAAAAAACAACGTGCAAAACTTAGTATTAACAAGAATCGATGACCGTCTGATTCACGGACAGGTGATGACTGCCTGGATCAAGAACAGAAAAGCGGATCAGGTGGTAATCGTGGATGACGGAACAGCGAATGATGAGTATATGATCGAGGTGCTGGAGATGGCAATACCGGAAGAAATCGCAATAGGAATCTTCACCAAGGAAGAAGGTGTGCAGTTCTTTGAGCAGGGACTGGACGCACCGACGATTCTGCTGGTCAAGGGGCCGGAAGCATTAAACTATCTGGTAGATCACGGCATTACCATTGAGGAAGTGGATGTCGGAGGCATGGGTGCCCGAGCTGATCGAAGTGTGCTGTATAAGAATATCTCAACAAGTCCTGAGGAAAATAAGGCGTTCTCTGAATTATTGGAGAAGAATGTAAATGTCTTCATACAGGTGATGCCGCAGGATAAACCGGTAAGTGTTAAGGAATATCTGAAGTAGAAAATAGAGAGTGATGGTGGATAGATATGAATCATGAAGGTATGGAAGGAAGCGTAATCGTAATTACGGGAGGCGGCAGTGGTATGGGCGCTGCCATGGCGAAGGATTTTGCGGAAAGAGGTGCCGGTATCGCAATCCTTGATCTGGATGAAGCAAGAGGATCGGCTGTTGCGGACAGTATCACGGACGCAAATGGAAAAGCAGTTTATAAAAAAGTTGATGTTACAGACAAGCAGGTGGTTCTGACTGCTGCCGATGAAGTAGAGCAGGAGCTGGGAGCTATCACATCCTGGATCAATTCCGCCGGTGTAAGCAAAATGGTACCGTTTCTGAAAAGCAGTGAGGAACTGTGGGATTTGACAATCAATGTCAACCTGAAGGCTACCTTCCTGTGCTGTCAGGTTGCGATTGAAAAAATGCTGAAGCATGGTGGGGGAACCATATTGAACATGTCCTCCCTGTCCGGTAAGAAGGCAAGCGCATGGCAGACCGTATACTGTGCAAGCAAGTTTGGTGTGCAGGGACTGACACAGTCCATTGCAAAGGAATTTGCGGATCGCAATATACGTGTAAATTCCATATGTCCGGGAATTGTATACACGGAAATGTGGGAAAAGCTGAAATATGAATATGCACAGAAGAAGAGCATTGATCCGGAAGAGGTCATGCCGTATTTCAAAAAGAATATCCCGATGCATCGTCTGGTTGATCTTCAGGACGTTATCAATGCGGCAGTATTTCTGCTGACAGATAATTCCGCTTATCTGACAGGGCAGTCCATCAATCTGACAGGCGGAGAATGGATGGATTAAAAAGGCAGTAGAATGAGGAGGGATCATCATGGGTGCATTGGATTTCAGTGGAAGACAACAGCTGTATTATCAGCTGTATAATCTTCTGTTTCAGGACATCATCAGCGGTAAATATCCTGTAGGCTGCATCATACCGGCGGAGAGCGAGCTGATGAATACCTATCATGTATCTCGGGCAACCGCACGGAAAGCGATGGAGATGCTTGCCAATGACGGGCTTGTCAGTAAGAAGCGCGGGTACGGAACCTTTGTCATATCGGCACAGCCCAATACATCACCACAGCGCGTAGTCCGCTATACAAGGAAAAACAGAGTGGATCAAGTTATCGCCGTAAAACGAATGATCAATCAAAAAGTAATGAAAGCGCCCAAGGATATCGCGGAGTGTCTTCAGCTATCTGATGATTGTGATATCATTCGCATAAAGCGTGTACGCTATGCGGGGGAGGAGCCGTTCTATCTGGAAATCAATTATTTCGAGCAGTCCTTTGTACCGGAAGTCATGGAGCATGATTTTTCGAAAGAATCTCTGCGTGTCTTTCTTTCCAATGCCTATCAGATTCAATGGTCCTTTGCCAAGCAGAAAATCTATTCCATTCTGGCAGACAAAGAAATGGCAGAGCTGCTGCACATTGCTGTCGGCAGTCCGCTGCTTTATATACGCCGCATATCCTTTGATAAGGATAATCATCCAAGGGAATGTGTCTGTACCTATTATCGTGCAGATACCTACCATCTGGAGATTGAGCTTGCCATATAACAGGAGGTTCGTTCATGAAGCAGACACTGATTTTGCTTGCCGGCTATCCCGGTACGGGTAAAAGCTATCTGGCAGAGCTGTTAATGAAGCAGTTTGCCGGTTTTGAAATTTTATCACCGGATGAGATCAAGGAAGAGTTCTGGGATGCCTACGGTTTCCGCAATGAACAGGAAAAGGAAGAGCTGATTCAGAAAAGCTGGGTAGAATACTATCATAGAATGGAGTGGAAATTCACACGGGGAATCAGTCTTCTCAGCGATTATCCGTTCAGCTATAAGCAGCATGATCAGCTGCAGGAGGTCTGTGATAAGCATCATGTACAGATTATTACGATTCGCATGATTGCCGATCTGGATGTTCTATTTGAAAGGCAGAAAAAACGGGATTTGGACACCTCCCGTCACCTCGGGCATATCCTAAAGAAATATCATAAGGGTATCTGTCTGAAATGTCATGAGGAAGCGGACAATCTGCTGGATTATGATGAATTCATACAGCGCTGTACCTGCCGGGGATATGGAACCTTTGCACTGGGTACGACCCTGCAGCTGGATGTGACAGATTTTGCGACAGCTCCATATGATGAGCTGATGATAAGAATAAACGAGCTTTTGGAATTTCAATAACATTTTCATCGTCAAAATAAAAAAACATTGGTCTAAAGTAAGGCGGAGACTACTTCGCAGAAATGCTCAAACTCTTATGAAGAGGACTATTTCATGCGTACCTCGATGCGCCTTCAAGCATACAAAGGGCTCAGAACATTAGATTCTTATCAAATAAGCGCTGCTTGTATTTTAAAGAAGCACCTGATTTAATTGGACTTTTTAAACAGACAAAAATGCCGTCATCCCCATATGGAATGGCGGCATTAACACGATCTTCTATTACTTATCCTATAATATTATCTTTGTCCTTATGTCTGCAAGACTGCATGATACAAGAATGATGTAAGACCTTCTATCACCACATCTGTGCCTGTCAGATAAGTATTCTTTAATGTTAATGTAGTATCCTCCCTTGATATAAGGCTCAGCCCTTATAATTAAGCATATTATTTAATTCTTCTATATAAAGCGGATATGAAATATACTATAACTCAAACTGCATATATATAATTCCCACTTTTTAAACTGAACCTGAATATAAGATTTTTATCCTATACTTTCCAGCCAGGCTTTAACATCTTCTTCTGTAGGATTATCGAATCTTTTGCCTGCAACAATATTCAAGTTTGAATACATAGTTTGCAAATCTGAAATACTGCTTTCTATACCACTGCCTCCGGATGTACAGAAGGTATATATTTTTGAGTTACTAATATCGTATTTATCTAAAACTGTTTGAATAATTCTCGGATTTGTTCCCCACCATACAGGATATCCAAGATAAATCACATCATACTCTGTTATAGCACTCAAATCATTCTTAATGGAAGGCCTTGAAGCATCATCCTTCATTTCACGATTAGCTCTACAATTATCGTTATTATAATTAAGGTCATCTTCAGTATACTTTTTATCTGGGATAATTTCATAGATATCCGCTTTAGCTTCATCAGCAATCAATTCTGCTACAGCTTTCGTATTACCTGTTGCTGAAAAATATACAACCGCTATTTTGAGATCATTCTCCTGCGCTGTGTTTTTCTCAGATGCTGGTATACCTGTTGTATTATGACTACATGCAACAAGTACTGTTAAACATATAATGTATATAATTGTAGTCAAAATTCTTTTCATATTTGACACCTTCCTTTTCTCATTGAACAATACCCCCTGTTCCGGGTTGTGACCGATTGCGCCTGCAATCGGATGTGGCTATTTGATACTTGTATTTCATACATACCAGCGATAGCTGAAATGCTAAGCTGCTTAAATACAAGTGATGAAAGCATATGCTTCTGATAATACTTTACAAGGTACAGATTTGAAGTACGGATAGGAGACAATCAAACACAAGGCTTTGATATGCAATCCTCATGGAAACATATTTAAAGTGCTGTCTTTTCAAGTGCAAACATAATAAAAGCTCTTACAGCTGCAAATAATAGCTGTTCCAAGTCCGAGCCGCAGTATTTGTTGTTAGTGATACTTTGTGCCTAATATTCAAATTGCAAATATTGCTCATCCGTAACAGGTTCACACCATTCATTTGATACTTCAATTCCCGGTACTTCTATCGCCAGATGAGAGAACCATTCATTTGATGCTGCTCCATGCCAATGTTTTACTCCTTCCAGAATACTGATGCAATCACCTGCTTTCATTTCTATTACACTTTTTCCTTCTTCCTGATAAAACCCGCGTCCTGCAACACAGATTAAAATCTGTCCACCACCGCTCTTCGCATGATGGATGTGCCAGTTGTTGCGACAACCCGGTTCAAATGTCACATTGTAAATTGCCACTTGGGAAGTTGAAACAGGTGCAAGAAAGCTTCTTCCTGAAAAATACTTTGCAAAATCATCGTTTGGATCTCCGATTGGAAATATCATGTCTTTTGCATGTGCCCGCATTGCTGCATCTTCATAAGGTAAATCACCTTCATTCACATTCCATACTTCTTTTGCCAAAGTAAATACAGCCCATCCCTTCGGCCATCCTGCATAAAATGCAACATGTGTGATAATGGCAGCAATTTCCTTCTGCGTAACACCATGCCTTTTTGCATTTTGTAAATGAAATTTTAATGATGTATCTGTAATACCGGATGCCATAAGAGCGACAACGGTTATAATACTTCTGGTTTTCACATCGATATCATGATTGCTCCAGTTTTCTCCAAAAAGCACATCGTCATTAAAATGGGCAAATTGTGGTGCAAATTCTTCTAATGCGTTTCTTCCTGCTGTTTGTATTATCTTCTTCATGTTATATCTCTCCATTTTTATAATGTTTCTACCCATTTAATTATTTGCTGTCTGGTTGTGTAGTTAAATATCCTTCCTTCTTCTATAACACTGTTTGGTACAGAAGGCTGCAATTCTCTCATCGTATTTCCAAATCCACTTCCACCGGAGGTAGCAAATAAAATTATTTTTTTATCTGAGAAATTATATTTTTCCAAGAATGTATGTACGATTGTCGGTGCAACATACCACCAGATGGGAAATCCTAATATTATCTCATGATAGGTATTCATGTCTATATCTATATCAAGTAATTCAGGTCTGTATGTCTTATCACTCATTTCTATACTGCTTCTGGATTTTTTATCCATCCAGTTAAGGTCACGTTCTGTGTATGGTGTCTTTGGAGTAATCTCAATTAAGTCTGCTTTCGCACAATTGGCAATCATTTCTGCGACTTTTTTTGTTGTTCCGCCTGCACTGAAATATGCCACTAGTCTTTTTTTCATACTATCATCCTCCTCAGCGTAAAAAAATAAATGCATAAGCTTAACTTACACATTTATTCTATAATTTATTACTATATCATGTCCAATACCTATACTGCATATATATGCATGCCTAAAAGGCATTCATTTCCTTTATCACCTTATGTTCAGGCTGTGAGTAGGAGATATTTCATCTCCATGCAATTACAGTACCTGCAATAATCTCAGGATATATTTCTTTGTACTAGAATATCTTCCTTAGCAAAGCCCTCAACACTAGCTGCCATCACATGAGCGCTTGTACCAAGATTGCTGTGAACTACCGCCAGCTAAAGAGCAGGCGGCTTCCAATGAATGCCTGCACATTCATCAAAACGTTTTGTTCGTGTTCAAATACACGTAACTGGTACGTTCACGGTACCTCTACTCCATCGCTCTCGCTTTGGCATACATGGATATACTTTTCGTATGATATTGCTTGCTCCATTGATATCGGCATTCATTAGAATGCCGTTTTTACTTCTGTACAATCCTCGCTTGATTCTTTTCCCTGTGAAGGTATGCGTTACATCATTTCCATAGACTGGTATTTGATCCTCGTCAATGGAACTAGCCTTCGATTGTATTGCTTCTTCACAGATTACGACTCTGATCCCTGCCGCTTCTCCTTTGTATACCACTGAGGTGGGGTATTCTGCCTGCTTGTTAGATAAAAAAAGGAGAGTATGTATGCTGTTTTAATTCAGGCATCATCTCTCCGTTTTCATTATGATATGTATAAGGTATTTGATACAGTTCCATATACCTAGGTTTACTCATTCAGGTAGGATAACAGCTGTCGGACAAATTCTGTCTGCGGCTGTTTTTTCACTATATCCGGTGTATCGAACTGTTCAATATTGCCATCCTTCATAATCATGACGCGTGTTCCAAGACGAAGTGCTTCACGAATATCATGTGTGATGAAGAAAATTGTGATGTGCAATTCATGGTAAATCCTGAGAATTTCATCCTGAAGGGAGTGGCGGGTGATTTCATCCACGGCACCGAACGGCTCATCCATTAACAGAATTTTCGGATGAGAAGCAAGTGCACGGGCAATACCGACACGCTGCTTCTGCCCTCCGCTCAGCTCGTCGGGATAACGGTTCAGCAGCTGCTCCTCCAGCTTCATGATATCCATCATTTCCTTCACACGTTTCTGAATCAAAGAGGAATCCTGTTTCGTCAGGGACAGTACATAACCGATGTTTTCCTCAATCGTCATATGCGGAAACAGACCGATGCTTTGGATGACATAGCCGATATTACGGCGCAGCTCATTCTGATCCACCTTGCGAATATCCTTATTCTGCACATGGATTTCACCTTGATCCGGAATCAGAAGGCCGTTGATCAGCTTCAGAACAGTTGTTTTACCGCTTCCGCTTCCACCGATAACACTGATAAACTCTCCGTCCTGAATATCCATACAGAAATCCTTCAGGACAGTATGCTCTCCATAGGAGTGGAAGATATGCTCCATTCTTATGCTGCTCATTTTGTCACCTCCAGAAGCTGCTTCTTCACAAGGAAATCTCTTGCGACATCTGTCTCGTTTCTGCCATTGGTTTCAACATCATTGTTCATCTCCGCCATTTCTTTTTCACTGATCTGTCCATTTAACAGCTCCAGAACACTGCGCAGCTGGGGATATGCGGCAAGTGTCTCCTCGCGGACTACAGTTCCTGCATAATATTTTTCAAAATAATTGCTTTCATCCTGCAGTACAACGATAGCGGGATCACTGATTCTTCCATCCGTTGTGAAAACCAGAATGGCATCCACCTCCCCCTTCAACAGGGCATCATATTTCAGACCGATATCCAGGTCCACACTCTTTTTGAAATGAAAATCATTTGCTTTTACCATAGCATCATATCCGTCATCACGTTCATAATAGTCATATTCTGCGCCAAAGGACATCCGGCTGGATACGCTGGCCAAATCAGCATAGGTCTTTAAGTGATAGCGCTGTGCTGTTTCTTTTGTGACCGCGATACCATAGGTGTTATTGAAGCCGTATAAGCCTGTCCATTCCAGATGATACTGCTGCTTATATTCCCTGATAAGCTCCTTGTACAGGATATCGTGCTCAGGTATTTCTTTTTTCTTTAACACAAAGCTCCATGAGGTGCCGGTATATTCCGGATACATGTCAAAATCACCCTTAACCATTGCCGGATGAATATTGCTCGTACCTCCGCCGACTCCCTTGGTTATTTCAACGGAAAGGTCTGTACGGTCTTCGATCAGCTGCTTCAACATTTCTCCGATAATAAATTCCTCTGTCATTGGTTTTGTGGCGATATGCATGGTATCCTTTTTGGAAGGAATCGCAAGCATGGTTGTGCATCCCGCAAGCAGAATACAGAGAAGCACTACGGCCACAGTGCGCTTCTGTTTTCTGGAATGCTTCCGTTTTGTGAAAAAGGATTCCAGAATATTCATCAGAATATCAAAGAGAAAGGCAAGTACGGCAACTGCCAGACTTCCTGCCAGCGTCATCGTTAAATTATTGGTTGTGATACCGCGGTAAATGGCAACACCCAGACCGCCTGCTCCGATAAAGGAAGCAATACCCGCCAGGGCAATCGTCATCACCACCATGTTTTTAAATCCGGATAAAATAACCGGCATGGCAAGCGGGAGCTTAATGCGCCAGAGAATCTGTGAAGCAGTACTTCCCATACCGCGGGCAGCCTCCAGAATATCATCTTCCACACCTGTGATACCGGTATAGGTAGCGCGAATAATAGGAAGCAGTGCATAGATGCTTAATGCGATGATGGCGCTCGTATTACCGATCCCGGTTACCGGAATCAGAAAGCCAAGCATGGAAATGGAAGGAATCGTATACAGAAAGCTGATGACTCCAAGTGTCAGAGAAGAAGCCTTTCGTTTCTCCGCAATGAGAATACCGACACTGACACCTACTATGGTGGCAAAGACAATAGCGATTGCGGATATCTGTAAATGCTCATAAATAAGCGGCAACAGAAAATCCCAACGCTGTGTAATAAAAGTAAACAATTCCTGTATCATACGCTTTCCTCCCCGAATGCCGTCACATCCTGCTATGTTTGTTTTATTGTAACTTTATTGCGGTAATCCTGCAAGGAATTCGTCTACAAACTTAGAAGCGACAGCTCCATCACTCACTGCAGTGACGATCTGACGCAGAGGCTTATCACGAACATCTCCGATGGCGAATACACCGGGAATACTGGTCCGTGTTGTTTCGTCCGCTACGATATAGCCTGCCTTGTTCACTTCCAGCTGTCCCTGAAAGACTGCGGTATCCGGGATGCGTCCGATAGCGACAAACAGCCCCTGTGCAGCTATGACCTGTGTTTCCTTTGTTTTTAAGTTTTCAATAACGGCTCCACTGACCTTGTTATCTGCGAGAATTTCTTTTACACGGCTGTTCCAGACAAAGCGGATGGTGCTGTTTTCCAGCTGACCTGCATACACCTTGCTTGCTCTGAGCTCCTCGCGACGATGAATCAGGGTAACGCTTTTGCATATCTTTTCCAGATATAGGGCGTCCGCAATGGCACTGTTTCCACCACCGACGATAATGACGTCCTTTCCTTTGTACATCATGCCGTCACAGGCTGCACAGTAAGCGACACCGCGCCCTCGCAGGCTGGATTCGTTTGGCAGACCAAGCTCTCTTGGATAGGCTCCGGTGGCGATGATTACCGTCTTTGCTTCAATATCACCTTCGTCCGTATGCAAAAGCTTTGGCTGTGCTGTTAAATCCGCACCTTCAACGCCGGCATAAGCGGTTTTGGCGCCAAAGCGTTCTGCCTGCTGCTGCATCTTTTCTCCAAGATCAAAGCCGTCGATTCCTTCCTCAAAGCCTGGATAATTCTCTACGATTCCAGTGGTTGCCATCTGGCCTCCCGCTGATAGCTTTTCCAGCACGAGAACCGATAACGCGCTTCTCGCACAGTACAAAGCTGCACTATAGCCAGCAGGACCGCCACCGATAATCACCACATCATACAGTTGCTTGTTCATAAGAACACCTCACCTTCTATTCGATTCCTGCAGCTTTTTGTTCCTTCATCCATGTGATTACCTGCGCTTTTGCCTGTGGTGCAATCAAAAGAGTGGATGGCTTTTTATCATGGAATACCATCAGGCTTGGAATTGTTTCCACACCATAGCGCTCAGTAAGCTCTTCATTATCATCAATGTTCACCTGTACCAGTGTCAGGTCTGGATACTCTCCTGCAATCTGTTTCAAAACCGGTGCCAGGCGCTTGCAGTATCCGCACCACGGAGCCCAGAATTCCACAACGGTTCCTTCTTTTTCAATCAGTTCATAAAAATTCTCATTGTTTGCTGTTATGAGTGCCATACTTCATTCCTCCTTATTTTTATGGTTTTCAATAGCAATCAGCTGTTGGCTGATATCTTCAATTGTAATTTGAGAAAGGTATTGCATACACACCGCATTCAGGGAAGCCTCCAGCGTGTCTACAACAGTACCCATACCGGTAGCTACCATACAATAGGTATTCAGTGCACCGCTTCTCCAGCCGGATTTCGTCAATGGCTGCTGTAACGCCTGTGCAAGATCGGACAGCTTGATCGTGGATGCATCACCTTGCAGCTCATAGCCGCCGCTGTTACCCTCTCTTGTTTCCAGCAATCCGGCTTTTTTCAGCTTGGCCATCACCTTGCGAATGCGCGCCGGATTTGTACAGATACTTTTCGCCAGCTCCTCACTGGAAACCTTTGTATTGCGATGCCTTAGATAGGCAAGTGCATGCAGTGCAATAATAAACTCGCTATTCATAGGCTTATTCGCTTACCGTATCATACGGCCAGTCATTGATACCACCAAAATCATACACATTCTTATAACCCATCTGTACCAGCTTGTCGCTTGCCTGTTTACTGCGGACTCCCGTTCGGCAATGTACAAGCAAAACAGCATCCGTATCCGTAAGCTTGTCCTTCGCTTCCTCCTCAATCGTTTCATTCGGTACAAGGACGGCATCCGGTATATGTTTTTCCTTATACTCCTGCTGTGTTCTTACATCAACGATCGTGACCTTTCCGGCATCCATCATTTCTTTTGCTTTCTTCGCGTCAATTTTGTGATAGGCATTGCTGTTTTCCTGTACAGCTTCCTTATTCTCCTCCGTCGGCATATCCTTTGCGCAGCCCTGCAGTATGACCATGATACAGGCAAATACGGTAAACAAAGCTATTTTTTTCATACAATACCTCCTTTTACTGTAATTATAAAAGTTACAGTTAGAATAGTCAATCATCCTGCCCTAGATTTTCGAACATCTTTTTTATCTTAAGCTGCCACGTATTGTAACCTGCCATATAAAAAGGAAGCAGTGAGCTTCCTTCATGGTATGATTCCTAGGATCTGCAGGTATCATTTCTTCGACAATTTCACATACTATTTTATGTTCTGTTAATATTTACTTTATATTTTATCTCTATAATAAGGAATGGATATCTTACCTGTTCCTGCGAAAAATAAATTCCCGATGATATGCCATAAACTTCATCCGGTTTTCGCTCAGATAGCATTCTGCAAGCCTGTAGTTCTTACGAAGACTGTAGGCACTGTCCAGATTATCTTTTTCCAGCAGCTCTTCACTGAAGATGATATAGCCATTTTCATCAAATGTAAAATAGCCCTGATCAAAGAGATAATCATGATTGCGGCATAAGAGCAAACCATTGTCGTGGTCGATTGCCTCATAAATATGCGCACAGTCACGAAACGGCTTGATGTGTGATGCAATCAGCATATGTGGTATATTGATACTGCAGATTGGACAGCTATGGTCAAACTCATGAAATAGCGTATCCTTATAAAATACCTGCAGCGCCTTGGTTTCATCCCGGTCATGGGGGATCCCTTTTCTTGGAATGATGCCATGTATGATATTCTTATATTTATAATCGATCATACTGTAGCTGGTATTCTTATAGTCAATACGCATATCCTCGTGAGCAACGATACTGGAGGTGTACAGCGCAGTCAGTGTGATGGATACCAGCGGTACTTTTTCATCACTGTATTCCTGCAGGATATCCGATATTCCCTTCAGCAGCCGCGGATGGAAGCGCAGCTTTTCCTCCACGACCTCAAACAGAGTTGTCTGCAGCATGAGCTGAAGGCTTTCTCTGTCGACATATTCCAGGACAAGCTGTTTATCACGAAACGGATTTGTCCGCATCTGTTCATGATAGTATCTGAAAATTAAAGGATCCTTGATAAAGCTTTCAAATATAGACAGAGCCTCCACACCGGAATTCTGATTGCTTTTGGCATAGATTGTTGCCGCAGGCGTTAAATCAATTCCACGCGGCGTTGTCTTCAGCATTTTCTTTTCATTCAGAAAGCCGATCAAATCCCGAATTTCACTGAGCTTCATGGCATAATACTCGCCTGCAATCTCCTCATATACACGCAACGGGGCATCATGTAAGCTAACACCCTGCAGCTCGATGGCATCCAGGATGCTCAAAATTTTCTTAAATAGCATTTTTCTCATGTCTTCACCACTTCCTAACTCTATTATACACATATTTTTTAAAAAAATTTTCTAACTGGTCAAATTGTGATAGTATTCGACAAATCAAAACATTTACAATGTAAGCAATAAAAGGAGAGTGTTAAAGAATGAAAGGTCCAGGAATTAAAGATTACTTGGAAGTTATTGAAAACATGAAGGTGACTGCACAAAAAGAAGGCAAGGCATTTATAGAAGTAAACTCCAAGGAGCTGCATGCGAACGTGAGCCCAAACCATGCAACGATGCCAACCTGCTGCCAGGCAATCTACAAGCTGATGCTGGAAGGTGATGAGATTCTCAGAAGACCAAAGGGAAATACCGGCTTTGGTTCTCATCTGACGGTACGCTTTTATGTAGAGCAGCTGGAGGAAAGAGAGCGTATGTTCCCAAATAAGAAACGCGGAAGACCGGCAAAGAGTGAAGAAGAAAAGCTGGCCGCAAGAAAAGCAAAAATGAAGAGAAATACAGAGGATTTATGCAATCTTATCAAATCCTGGCTGGGTGAGCATGGCTGGGAATACATCGAAAATAAGGATTTCATTGAAGCACACAACGAGAGCCAGCGCTGGGTGATCAATGTACAGGGGATCAAACGGGGAAGAAAACAGACACTGCCGGTGAAGCTGAGCGAGGTTTTAAAGCATATTGAGGATACAAATACACATTACAGTATTGCATTTAACGACTCTGTTTCCTATCGCAGGCAGTGGAATGAAATTCCGAAAGCAGTAAAAAACAGTCTGAATATGAGTGTGATTCTGGCTGATAAGAAAGGTAATATTACAGAGCTGTAATCTTCTGCCGGCATGCATACGCTATCCGGCATACATGCTTCGACACAGCACCTGATATATAGAACAGGAGGATTGAGCAATTTCGACATGGCTCGCTTCCTGTTTTTTTTCGTAATCGCCAGCTGTATAATCTAACCGCCTCCTGCCTGCAAGCCGGCTCTGATATACACATGCCGATAAAAGTCATGACTTTCTGAAATAGAGATGGTAGAATGAAGACAGAGAAGCAGATTTGTATCAAAACGGAGGTGTGTGCATGAAGGGGTTTGAAAGAGAGGATCAGCTGTTTTCACTATGTGGCTTGAACTGCGGACTTTGCAGTATGCATCTGGGCGGGTATTGTCCCGGGTGCGGGGGAGGTGCCGGAAATCAGGCGTGTGCGATTGCACGGTGTGCTATGCAGAAGGAGGATACACCGCTGTATTGCTCTGCATGCTCTGAATTTCCTTGTGAGCGGTATGCAGAACCGGATGCGTATGATTCCTTTATCACGCACCGCAACCGCATGCAGGATTTCATGCGCATGCATACGATAGGTGCCGCTGCATATCACAAGGAACAGCTGGAAAAAATTGAGATTCTAAAGGAACTTTTATCAGATTATAATGATGGCAGAAGGAAAACGCTGTTTACACTTGCTGTAAATCTGCTGGAGCTGAAGGAGCTGAGAGGTGTCATGCAACGTTTATCAGAAGTAAAAACGGATACGTACACAAGAAAGGAAAAAGCGGAGCTTGCTGCGTCTCTGCTGCAGGAGGCCGCTGCTAAAATACCTGTTGAATTAAAGCTTCGAAAGAAACCGAAACAGAAATCCGTCGGATAAGGCTCCGTAAAACGTTCGTCACATAAATTTTCAGATACAATATGATAGTAAAGAGGAGTCTGATAAGCATGTGGAATGCCTTTTTACTTGTCATTGCCCTGAGTCTGGACAGCTTTCTGGCCTCTCTTGCCTATGGTGGCGAGCATATACGCATACCCTGGAAATCAGCGGTTCTGATTTCCTTGATCGGTGTGCTGTTTCTGTCATTTTCCCTGTATACAGCAGCATTTATACAGCAGTTCATACCGCCGTATATCTGCCGCATGATATCCTTCACGATTTTCTTTATGATTGGTCTTAGCTCCCTGTTTCAGGGAACCATCAAGTCGTTTCTTGGCACCTATAAACGGAAAAAGCTGAGCTTTGAATACAGTGGAATATCGTTTGTTCTGGACATTTATCTGGATGAAACCAAGGCGGATGCGGATAACAGCAAGCTGCTTTCCCTGAAGGAGGCACTGTATCTGGCTGTGGCTCTGTCGATTGATTCACTGGCGAGCGGCTTTGCGCTGGGTATCAGCATTGTGCAGCCTCTGCCGGTGCTGGTCATCAGCTTCTGCGTCGGTATACTGGCAATTCTGGGGGGATCCTTTCTGGGCAGCAGAGTGCTATCGCTGAAAGAATGCAGGCTGTCCTGGGTCAGTGGAGTTCTGTTTCTGATCCTGGCATTTTCAAGAATACTCTGAATACATATCTGCTTTGGATATGTATTTTTTGGTTCATACTGTTTTATAAGGATTACTTCTGTATCTGGCTTACACCAGCTTCCATTTCTATTGCATGTACGATAGGTTTTCGTGTCGGGCACCTACTGGAAAGCCAGCCTTTAAGCAATGGAATTGTTGATTATTAACTCCTGTATACCAATATAGGCTGATGAATTAAGAAATAGGCTGTCCTCCCTGCAGTCCTGTAAAAGACCTGTGCTGCTTCAGGGATTGGGATGCCGAATGGCGCTGCTGTTTTCTTCATACGCGATATACGTGTATAGCTCAGGATAATGAGCAGATTGAGGTGAAGCGGACTGGCTCAACTGTATGAACAGGGCTTTATATGTTTGAGAGTGAAAAAGAACAAAAAACTGTTTTATCAGAAGCGCTCATAAAACAGTTTTCTTAGTTGGGATGGTATGTATTACTTCATTATCGTAACCTGATTCTTCAGCTCCTGAAAAGAATTACAGACCAGTATCAAGCTGGATACGGCTTCCATCTGTTCATCATTCAAAGAGAGCAGCCAGTCTGAGCAATCCTCATGATATTTACTTTTTAACAGCTTGAGTAACAGCGATATCCTACCTTTCTGTATACCAATCTTCTCCCCTTCAATTTTTCCTTCTTCAAAGCTGTCCTCCAAGCCATAGCGGTAACGTGCCTCTCCCATTTGAATCGCCATTGCGGTTGACCACAGCTCATCATCCTTCTGCATTTCCTCGTACTTATCCATGAATACCTTCACCAGCCTTTCCTTTGACTTCAGTATATCATTTTTTCCATTGTTTTCAAACAGATACACCAGCTGTTCAAAGTCATTCAGCCTCTGTATTTCCTTCTCCCTTACGATGTCATTGATTGCCGGCATATGAATATAGGTGCGAAGGATGAGTGGGTAGTAGCTTTCCTTCTCTCCCTGCTCATTGCGCATCTGATACTGATTGATCAGATTTCTGTTGTTCCATGCATACTCGTCAATGAAAATAATCTGATATACCGGCTTTAAATCCCTGTACTCCTTACCACTGTTGAGCTGATTGTTCAATGCTCTGGCACCGTAAAATTCAAAGCGCATCATTTCCGCTAATCCCTTGTAGGTGGTCTGCATCTCGATATTGAAATGGCGGTTTTGTTCATCCTTCACATGGACATCCAGAATGATACGCTTCTTTCCGATGATGCCCGGATCCAGATTGGGATTGAGCACGGTGCTTTCCTTTACCCTGATTCCGGTAACACGTTCAATAATGGTGTTGCGGGCGTACACAGAGCCTTCATCCTCACGGGAAAGGGTGTACTTAAAGAATAAATCGTTACTGTAGTTTAGCTGATTCATTACATTTGACATATTAATGTCCTCCATTCTGTAAGGGTTCCTTACACCCCTATATACGTATGGAAGATACTGAATTCCTAAATAATCCACTATTTGTTTATATTTATCGAAATTTTTTATGTGTCAAAAGAAAAAATAAATTCGCAAAGAGCTTTTTCATTCAATATGAGAATCTTCTGTATGATATATTCGAGCCATGCAATAAAGCTGTTCACTCCATTCTGTATCACATCATAAGTTTTTTTCAGCTTTATGGTGTTTCATAACGATTCATATTCAATTCATTCTTCATTTGCTTGCATTTCAGATAATGTCTGCTATAATAACAAAGTTTGATTATAAAAGTAAATGGAGTGATGATATGAAAAAGAGAACAAAGGTAATAATCGGAATTGGTATCAGTCTGCTGATTCTGGTATTGGGCGGTCTTGGATTTGCCGGTAATTATTTCTATACACTGGCGATTGACGCACATAGTGATAAAAGCGTTGTATTCGGAAATGAAGAGGAGGATCCCAAAGCAGCGCAGGCATCGAAGGATTCCTATAATGAAATGATGGCGCGTGATACAAAGGATGTCTGGATGAAAAATAAAGACGGCTATAGGCTGCATGCTTATGAAATCAATCAAACCGGAAATAAATGGGTCATTGTTGTTCACGGCTACATCAGCGAAGCAAAAAACATGGCAGAGGTCGCAAACCATTTTGCGGAACAGCGATATCGTGTACTGGTGCCTGATCTTCGCTCACACGGACAAAGTGAAGGCGATTCCATAGGAATGGGTGCATGGGACAGCGAGGATATTGTTGAATGGTCGAAGTATATTCTGAAGCAGGACAGCTCAGCCAGTATCGCCCTGTATGGAGTATCTATGGGAGCCAGCACGGTCATGATGGCGAGTGGAAATGAACAGCTTCCCAAAGCTGTAAAGGTCGCAGTGGAAGACTGCGGCTATACAAGTGCCTGGGATGAATTTAGCTTCCAGCTGGATGATTTGTTCGGACTGCCGTCTTTTCCCGCACTGGATGCCGCAAATCTTGTGACAAAGCTTCGTGCGGGCTATGATTTAAAGGATGCGGATGCGCTAGCCGCAGTAAAAAGGAAAAAGGTCCCCATGCTGTTCATCCATGGAGATGCGGATGATTTCGTTCCAACAGATATGGTGTACCCTCTCTATAAGGCAGCTGCCGGTGAAAAAGAGCTTATGATTGTTAAGGGAGCCGGACATGGAAAGAGTAGAGAGGCCGATCCGCTGGCCTATTGGGAAAAGGTGGATACCTTCCTTGAAAAATACATATAGAGGCATAAGATTATTTCATGCAAACGGCTGAAATTGATATAAAAGGATTCCTAAAACCAGCAAAAAGTGTTATATTATTAGGGAATACAGGAGGTATTGAAAATGAGTAAAAGACCAGTAGTATTAGTGGTTATGGACGGTGTGGGAATCAGTGATTCCGAATTTGGAAATGCCGTAAAAAAAGCGTATAAACCAACATTAGACAACCTGTGGGAAAACAGCCCGCATACAGAAATCAAGGCACATGGTCTTGCAGTTGGACTTCCTACGGATGATGATATGGGGAACAGCGAGGTAGGACACAATGCACTTGGCTGCGGACAGATTTATTCTCAGGGAGCGAAACTGGTAAATGAAAATATCGAAACAGGTGAAATCTTTAAAACAGAAACCTGGAGCGGACTTGTAAATAACTGTAAGGATGGAAAGATGCATTTCCTCGGATTGCTTTCTGATGGAAACGTGCACTCTCACATCAACCATCTGAAGGCTTTGATTAAAAAGGCTAAGGAAGATGGTGTTAAGGAAGTGCGTGTTCATGCATTGCTGGATGGACGTGATGTTCCGGAAACAAGTGCATTAACCTATGTAGATGATATAGAAGCTTACATGTCTGAGCTGAACGATGACAGCTTCCATGCCTGCATTGCAAGCGGTGGCGGCCGTATGACCATTACCATGGACCGTTACGAAGCAAACTGGGCAATGGTTGAGCAGGGATGGCATGTGCATGTGCTTGGCGAAGGTAGAGAATTTGCGTCTGCGAGGGAAGCAATCGAAACCTATCGTGCAGAATCCGGTGTAGTTGACCAGGATCTGCCTGGATTCGTTATTGCGAAGGATGGAAAGCCGGTTGGTACGATTGAGGATGGAGACAGTGTCATTCTGTTCAACTTCCGTGGTGACCGTGCACAGGAAATCTCTCTGGCGTTTGACGGAGATGACAGCTTTGACAAGTTTGACCGTGTCAGAATGCCGAAGGTGATGTTTGCCGGAATGCTGCAGTATGATGCTGACCTGAACATCCCTCATAATTTCCTGACATACCCTCCAAAAATTAAATATACATTGACGGAAGAGCTGTGCAAGCATGGTATCCGTGAATATGCAATCAGTGAAACGCAGAAATTCGGACATGTTACGTATTTCTGGAATGGTAACCGTTCCGAAAAGCTGGATGAAAAGCTGGAAGACTATGTGGAAATCAAATCCGATGTAATTCCGTTTGAACAGCGTCCTTGGATGAAATCTGCAGAAATTACAGATGTTCTGTGTGCGGCAATCGAATCCGGAAACTATGATTTCCTGCGTACGAACTATCCAAACGGTGATATGGTTGGACATACAGGAAACTTTGAAGCTACTGTGATCGGTGTGGAGTCAGTGGATTTGCAGCTGGCCCGTGTAAAGAAGGCTGTGGATGCAGTTAACGGTATTCTGATCGTAACCGCTGATCATGGAAACGCCGATGAAATGTATGAAAAGAAGAAAAAGGAAGATGCTCCTGTAAAGGCAAAGACATCTCACACATTAAACAAGGTTCCGTTCATCATTTACGGTGCTGATGTAGAGCTGAAGCAGGATGAGCAGCTTGGATTATCCAATGTGGCAGCTACCGTAGCAGACCTGCTGGAAGTAGCACCGAATGAACACTGGAATGAAAGTATTATCAAAAAATAATTGTATTGTATAACATCTGCCTAGGTATATATAATATAAAAGCCAGTCCCTTAGTTAATAAGAGGATTGGCTTTTTTGCGTAATGTTGTACAGATGAAACAGCTGCCGTGTACTGCTATTTGCGTATATAATTTCTGAAATATCCAAAGAAGACGTTTATAAACATGCTTACAAAGGTACGGTATATCTGCTATAAGCATCTTCCTGTACATTTCAAATCATGGTAATTTCAAATTGGATAATATAGAAAGATAGAAAGTATTGCAATCTGAAAAGTAAATCACTTTTCTAAATATTTCATATTGTATAAATTTTAATCTATAAAAATAGTTAATTTTCTCTATTTGTCAAGTTTTATGCTTCTTTTTTTTGTAACCTCTTGCAAAGAAATTTTTATAGCACTATAATGAACTTGGAGTCGTCTTATTGTTATGACGAATATGTGATAATTCGAGTTACAAAGGAAAGAAATGAATCATAAGAAGCGATCTGTTCCTGTAACTGTTTTTCAGAAAGCATTGCTTTTTTTTGGATACAAAGTCTCTAAAAGATATGTTTTTAAGAATTTCACTGTTTCATTTACATAATAAAAGGCGATATCGTACTATAAACATAGCTTTTAATCAAAAAAAGGAATGGGGATTGATCATGTCGTATGGGATGACATGATTCTATATTGGTCAAAGAGTCTTAAAAAGTTAACTTAAAAAGTATGTTTTTAAAGCATGAGGTGTAGGTATACGAGGAGAGGGATTATGAAAAAGAAAATGCAAGGCTTTGCGAAAAAGGGAACGGCTGTATTTTTCAAGTGTCTGATGATATGCTTTTTGTTTCTGCTGCAGCTGAATCTGCCGGACACAGTCATACATGCGGTATCCGGCTTTGGTGATGCACCGGATATTACGGTGAAATTTGCTTATAAATCAGGTGGTATTATTCCAACGGATAACAAGGGGAACAATATAGCAAACACTGTTCTTGTCGGTCGGGAAGGCAGCAGCTCTGCTATTGTAGACTTACAGATTGATCCACAGTTTAGCAGCGGAGAAATAACAGCTCCGTATTTTACGCTGGATTTGCCCTATTTCTATTATGATGCGTCGGGAACACTAGTTTCTACGTTTGATATAGACGCGGTTCCGGAAGACAGTAAAGAAAACGGGGAGCCCAAAATGGGTCTGCAGGCAATTGTTAGGGATAACAAGGACTATTCTGTTGATAAAAACACTGTATTCAAAGGCGGTTCAGACAAAATAAATAAAAATGTTATCCGTGGAGATGCGCTCACAATCCAAAGCGGTACGCCTTCTGCAATTACGCTTGAATTTGTATTCTATGGGGATGTTCCGGAGAATGCCTCCTGCATTGCCACGGTTGGGGGCGGCTATGCCAATTATACGGATACCAATGGAAATACGACCGAGTACAATCATTATGTTCCAAACGGTGGAAATGCAGAAAACCGTTTTACCTTTATTTGTTCCAATCTGCAATGGGATGCACAGATTACACCGGTTAGTAAAAATGTATTATGGGATAAATATAACTATATGGTTTATCAGGTGGACATCATCAATCAATCTGAGGATGATAAAAGCTATTTCAATTCCTTTGACCTGAGTCTGGAGCTGCCTGTTTATGATACGGATTATCATTACGGTATTCGCCGCAAGGATATGCGTAAATGGCTGTATAATGAGGATGGTGATCCTGTTTTAAATGATGACACGGATGATGTGAACGGCAAAAAGCTGACCGGTGTTCCAAAAGACGGCGGTATGCTGCTGTATGATATTACGGACATCGGCGAGGCTGAACTGGAGAAATGGGATCTGAACGATTTTCATAACGTTGAGGAAAAGCCGGGTTATTATAATATTTCCCAGCAGACAGGGCTTGTATATCTGCGCTCTGATAAACAGGTACAAAAGGGAGAAAAGCGCAGCTATTATATGGCTGTGCCGTTTCCCCGCAACTTTGATCCCAATATGCAGCCTGTCATCACCAAGCTGTACGGGACTGTATATTTTGGGGACGGGAAATATTCCTGGACGAAGACGGCAAATAATTCCACGTATTTTGAAACTCCGAAATCGGGCTTTGAAGCGGGAAAATATGTTCATGATGAAACTGGCAACGAGGTAAAGAAGACACAGGCAGCGATTGGGGATAATGTAACCTACTATCTGTCCGGCTTTAAGAACACCGGTAATATTCCGGCATTTGAAGCGAGTGCCACGGATACATTACCGGAAAATTTCAAACCGAAAAAAATTTCCATCTCCATGCCAAAAAGCGGAAGTGATGAGCCGAGCCTGACGGACTGGTTTGCGGATCAGGATATTCTGGAGCTGGAATTTGAAAAGGCGGATCATACAACGTCCTTTGTGGCACTTGGTGCTTTTCTGGAGGACAGTGCTTTATCAAGCTCTGACAAGACGGTATGGTCTGTCGATTTTGAGCGTGCGCTGAATGATTATCTGCGTACACATGCAAATGAAAGCTTTACCGGAAATCTGCGAATCAATTTCAAAAACCGCATAGAGCCAAAAGAGGCCTTTTCCGGAGAAATTATGGTACAGGGGGTACTTCCAGTACAAAGTACATACGAGAATGCACTGACGGTAAACTATAATGAATGGCAATATGTTCAGGATACGGCAGTGACAGAGGAAACCTATCAGAAATTTTCAAAGGAGATCAAGGATAAGGCGGAGATTGAGACCGTGCCGGGGAATCCACTGATTCAAACAGACACCTACCTGAAAAACAGTGATAATGAATTTACATATCAGGAAACGACCACGGTACCAGTTTATACAAAAAATGTAGGCTATCGCTATCGTCTGGGAAATGACAGTATTTCTGACATCATCCCTGCGGTATTCGATACCGGAAATCTGTTGACGCAAAATAACAGTCAGGGGGTTTACGGTTTTATCACAGATTCAATCCTGTTATCCAAAGGCTTACAGGAGTGCGCGGTGATCGCCAATGTAAAGCTGACCTATGCAGACGGAAGCGTGAAGACGGTTGCGCCTTCTTCCTTTACGAAGGATGAAAAGGGGAATCTGGTTTATCAACTAAGTGGAAAGACTCTGAAATCTGCTGAGGTTAACTTCACCTCCTTCCGTAAAAATACAGCGCTTTCTGATGATATCTATGTAGCGATAAACGGTACGCCGAATATGGTCGGTGATGTGGAAGCGGAAGGCAGCTTTAAGACTCAGTATCAGGATGCCAGTGTTGACACAACCGCAAAGGATAAGGGAAAGCTGAAGGTTGACAGCATCGATATGCAGCTGAAGGCCAGCTCATATCATAAGGACTCCTATTCCGGTGAAAACACCTCCGCAGGAGGAACAATTCAGCACCTGCAGGTGCCAAACAAGGAAGCAGATACCGGGTATCTCTTCAACATAGCGAATACCTCCAGTGCAGCATCCGGCGGTGCAAAGGCATGGGTGGATCTCTCATCCCAGATTACAGATAGGGGAACTGCAGATCATCCGATGATTAAGGGCTTTCTTACAGATGAGATTACAATTTCCAACATTGAAAAGACGGCAGAAATCAGAGCTGTACATGTTTATGAATATGGGCAGGAAAAAAGTGATCAGGCCAAATTGGTATTGCAGGGTAGTGATCTGATTATTGAGAATGATACGATTGTCATAACAAAGGAAGCCCTTGCGAGTGCAGGAATTGACCATGCTGTGTATGTATTGGTGGAGTTTGACAACTATCTGGGACAGACAGCTCCACAGCAGGCTATGCAGATTCGCTTGAATGGTACATCGGACTGGTATGACAATCTGGATGCCGTTTTGACCTTTATCCCGGATAATCCGTTCATGATTCACCAAATGAAGGATGTAACAGCCCGTTTGCAGGTGAAGCGTCCGGCATTGAGTGTACATACAAATCTTGGCTATTACGATAATGTACCGGAAACAAGTGTTGCACAAAACAGCAATACAGACAAAAACAGAACTCTTATCGCTATTCCTTATGACAGGGATTTCAATATTGCGGTCAGTGTAAAAAATGAAGAAGATTCCGTATTGGATAATCCTGTTCTTACGGTACAGCTTCCTGTAAATGACCATGCACAGGGGGATGAGAGTCACACCGGGTTCCATGCCACAGCTCTGCATATCGATAATGACCTGTTAACGGGCTTCAAAACGATTGAACATCTATATCTGTATGATGCGGATCAACAGGCTCCCGCTGCTGAATTAACATACGATGCAGAAGGGAAGGCCTTTAAAGTCAGTACCACCACACTTTCACTGGATGCTGATGGCGGGCTTACGCTGAATGAGCAGCAGCTGCAAAGTCTTGGCATAACCTATCTGAATAAGCTGGAGCTGGAGGGCTATGAGTATGCTTTACAAAAGGAAGGCCGTATCAATATCAAGGGCTTTTCTGATGCAAACCTCGGTACGACCAGAACGGTAAGTGCAGATGCAGGCAACTATCTTGATCGTATCCATCAGGATGACTATGAGGTGAAGACAAAGGATGATTCCCAGTTTTTCACAAGTAAAATGTATTTTGATACGACACTGAGTGCCGGATACAAGGATTCTGAAGGCGGTGAGCGCTTTGATAAGACGGCAACCGCAAGGGAACATGTCCGCCTTCGTTATGCAAATACGAGCAGTGGGTTGTTTTATGATAACAGCGAGCTGGATGTTGGGTATAAAGCCATTGGCTCCTATATGCTGGATTTTCGTCAGTATCTGAATGCAGGAACCAATTATCCCAAAGATCCTACAAGAAACAATTACAGCTGGCAGGAGCCTCAGGGCTACAGCTATTTGAAAACAGAGGCATACAATACGGCAATGTCTGTCAATATGAACCTTACCCTGCCATCCGATAAATTTGAAACCTATTATCTAAAGGTTGATCCGCGGGCAAAGGAATATTTTACAGCGATTGATGTTATTTATGCGGATGGAAGCAGGCAGACGATCCAGCCGGAGGAATGGCAGAGCAATTCTGTAGAAACAAATGCAGAAGGTAATACGTTTTTTAGAATCGCCCTAATGGAAGGCAGTAAGAAGTATGGAAATGAGGAACGTGATTACTATCGTTCTCCCAAGAATTATGCAATACCTGATAATCCGGTTACGAATATCGTTGTGCATCTGAAAATCAATCAAAAGGAAGCAGCGGATGACAAGGCAGCCAATCCGGATTACGGTACATGGTATGATGCCAGTGACCAGAAGACAAAATATATGTTTGAGGTAACCGGACGCTTCTATCGGGAAGGAAACGCTAAGGCAAATGTAACGGCAGACCTGCAGGTTGGCGGTGATGAAGGAAACGGTGCTGCACGGACAGGCGTTAAAGCAAAGGTGCGTACAAATGCGGAAACGAAATCCAGCTGGTCATATCGCAATCAGTATGTATATTACTGGTATAGCGGCTATTCCTGGCATTCCGCAAATGCAGACTATGATGCCCAGCATCTGAAATCCGATGCCCACGTTGTGGTCAGTCATGATAAAAATCAGGTAGTAAAGGGTGTGCACAAGGATCCAAGCGTGAATGCAGACCGCAAGGTTATCTATGGAGATGATCAGGACTATGCTGTCAGCTTTTTCCGTCAGCCAAACGGAGGCGAGCATGATTATGTGAGTGGAAGGAATACGACAGACTGGTACAGTGAGGATCCGCTGGACTGGTCAGGCAAAATATCCTATGCAGATCAAATCATACTGGAGGATATACTGCCTGCCATTCATGAAGACAAAATGGATGACGTCAGTGAATACTATGGATTTCTGACAAAGAATATTCGTATCTCTGAACAATTGGAAAAATACATTGATCACGTAGAGCTTACAACGAAATTTGAAAATGAAAAGGGTGAGCCTGTCAACGGAAAGGAAAGCCGGACAATTACGCTGCACAAGGGTGATCTGGGAATTGCAGATAACGGCTTCTATCACATATTACTGAAGTATCAGGACCGATCGGAAACAGCGGATGAAGCAAAGCCATATGAAATTCAGCTGGAGCATCAGGAGTATGTAAAGGGTTATAAAATTTATCTGAAGGATCTTCCGGGCAGTGCAGATTTCGCCAGAGAATATCAGTCTACACAGCTGCAAAAGGCAGATAGTCACGGCACAAACAAGGATGTGGATGTCTATGTTGGGGGAACTGTCTATCTGATTGACAAGGTACATCCGGATAAGGATGCCACCAATACCATACAGGCTACAACGTATAAGGATGAAACAGATGCAGACGGTTCACCAATGCAGGTTGGAGCCGTTGGGGACACCGCTTTGCTGATGGGATATCAGATACCGTTTAAAGCCGGCTTTGATATTGATTCCCTTTCAACTTCCGGCAGCCGCACCATCTATGATTATGAACCGGGCTCCTCTATTGACGGTTTGAAGCCTTCCTATGCGGGCTTCGGTGTCAAAATCTTCAATCAGAACGATGGAAGCAGCAGCGATGGCAGTACGGATGCTGCCCATATCAAAACAGCAAATCTGAACAACACCATGCATGCGGATTATCGTCTGAAGCATATCTATATACCGAAAGAACTCATCGACGGTTCCTGGTTTGAGGTAAGCGCGCTTACCTTAAATTACGGCAATTCAAAAACGATGACCTATAAGAGTAAGCAGGAAATCGTTGGTTCCAAGTATTTAACATGGAATGCTGATAAAAATGCGTATGAATTTGATATCAACCGCTTTGTAAAAGATCATGTGGGTGATTTTGCGACCTATACAGCTGTGAATACAAGCAATGTATACGTAAAGGATGTTATTCAAAGCTTCCAGATGACATTTACGGCAGTGAATCCCGTGCGGACGGATGCCAAAACGGTACTGGATGCCGGTCAATACCTTACTGCGGATAAGGCAGAAGGATATACAATCACCTATGACGGTGTTTATGTCGATCGTACAGCCGCAGATATTCAATCCGATTCATGGACCTCCGATTCCCGTCCAACCAGACTGAATGATGCCAATCATTACAATAACGGATCAGGCAGTTCCACATATTACTGCTATAACTATGCGGACACAAGCTTCGTTTCCTCCGATTTGAATGCGATGAAATATGGTGGAAATGTCAGTACGGATAAAGAGGATTACTACAATATTGCGAATACGGTAGCGGATCTGTATGTCAATCTGAAGCGCGGAAAAACGGTTGACGGCAAGGATGCGTTTGCCTATGACCACTATCTGGACGGTGCCGATACAAAAGAGCGGGCCGTGGACAGGGATCACCTGACTGTTCATGATTATGTGGAATATGAGCTGACCTTTGGTGTAAATGCAGACTCTGCACTGCCTTCCACGCATCCGGATTTGCGCTTTACGACACCGGACGGCATGCGCATCATCGGATGGAAAATCAAAGAAAACACAACCGATATATCTCCGGATGATATCAGTGCAATGGCTGCGCAGAAAAATAATACACCGGTTTCTATGAAAAAAGACGGCCTGTATACATTGCAGTCCAACGATCCGGATACAGAGCCTGTTAACACAAATTATAAGGAGCTGAATATATCTGTCGGACAGCCGAATGCCAAGGTAGAGAAGGGAAAGGTGATCCGCATTACGGTAATCACACAGCTCAATGATGAAATAAAGCCGTTTGAGGGAAAAACGATCACACCGGTGTATGAGGCAGCTGCGGCACCGGTAAACAGCTATTCTCAATACCGTATTTACAGAGAAAATGTTAAAGACAACAACGGCTACAGTCTGACAAGTCCTTATGCGACTACAGACGATATAAAGTTTTATCGTGGATATACGGATTTCTATCGCACTACAACACAGGGCTTCACCGGTAAAACATATGAATCAAAAATTACAAGTGAGCTGAACTTCATGGATACGGATGATCTGCATCTGGAGTATGAGTTTGATGATAAGGTGCTTCATTATGACCATCAGCCAATGACCTTGAAGCTGAGAGGGGCGGATGCTGCCAATGCACAAACACAAAAGGATGTCACAAACAATTCTCTGCATGATCTGGATTCACTTACCTATAAGATATCCTTCCTTTCGGAATCAAACGGCTATCTGTATAAGGGCTTTGAGCTGACAGATAAACCGGAATTTCACTATCCGAAAAACATGAATCAGACTGATTTGAAGGATATAAAGATAGAGTATTGCTATCTCCAATCCAAAACAAGAAACGCAGCCGATGGCGTCTATGATAAAAATGCTGTGGAAAAGGTCTGGATTGACCAGAAGGATGTGGTTGTGAACGCAGCGGATTTGAGTACAGGAAAACAGCTGTTGAAGGATGCGGCGGGAATACGCTGGACCTATTATGATATCCCTGCACTGGGTACGGATGCAAAGGAGGTCGTCTTTGCGACTGTAAAAGACCCGTTCATCCTAAAGGGAGAGGGACGCTACCGCGATATTCGTACTGATGCACAGCAGGATACAAAGCAGTATGCAGATCGTTACAAGATGGAGCTGGATGCAGATGTCACCATGGTTCACAAGCATGAGGAACGTTTAGAGAACACAGCTGCAGACGATGCAGTGAATGAGGTTTTGCTTGAACAAGACGTAGAGCTGGGGGGACTTGGCGAAGCAGAAAAGAATATAGCACGAGAGCGTCCGGTGGTAGCTCTTCAAACACAAATTTTTGAAACCAAGGAACAGGCAGAACAGCCGTATGATGCGAGTGCCAAGCAGAAAAACGGTTATCGCCCAGAGGATACCGTCTGGTTTAAGACAACTATCGATAACAAAAAGCTGACGGAAAAAACAGCAGACACGGATATGCAGGGGGCCCTGCTGGAGCCTGTTATCTATGATAAGATGCCGGAATATATAGATACCAACGGTATAAAAGATAATTTAAACATTAAATGGTATGATAAGGATGGCAATGAGAAGACAGCAGTCTCACCTGTCATTTCACAGGTCAGTGTAAACGCTCCGGATTACGGTGGCGACATGATAATACGGCATAAGGAAAATGACGGTTCTTCCACCGGCAGCGGACATGCTTACCAGGATATAAACATGGATACTGCCGGAAATACAACATCTACGAATATCAATTATATCGTTTATAAAATAAGCTTCCCGGAAGGAACACGTCTGGAAGTGGGAGAACGTATTGAGCTGTGGTATGAAGCCGGTATCCGTGATACAGATCTTCCTATGCTACTGACAGAGAAGGATGACGGCTCTGTCTATATGGACTATTATCCGAAAACCGGAGAATATTATCAGGTTTTTGATACCTATAATCGAAGAAGCATTGCCTACCCGTTCTTCAATACATCCTATACAAATACAGCAGACGGCGGATTTATAAGAAAGCTGAACAACAGTAATGTCATGATGGATATGAGCTATCTGCAGCATGATGTAGGTCTGAGCGGTAAACGCAATGATCATGTGAGCCGTTATGAATATTTGCAGGATGCTAGCGTATATATGCCGGGAAATGGTTCCAATACTGCCAATTACGGCGGCAGCAGCAGCTACCTGAAGGATTATGACATGGCGAGTGCCAGTACGCATCAGGAAACCATATACAAGCCGCAGCTGGAAGCCGGTAAAATTGATGATATACCATCCCCAGAGGCTGTGGAATATCAAATCGATGGAAAAAATCGTGACTATTATGAAAAACTCATGCGGCTGCGAAATGGAAGTGCACAGTGGAGTAGCGATGATGAACCTGTAATCTGGTCACAGGCAAGAACGCATTTACAGATGGCCTGGCTTGCGACAAGCTCCCAGATGATCAGCAACGCTGCCAGCAATGAGGAAACGCTGGAAAGTCTGGCAAATGGCAGATATGGAAAGTATGATAAGAACTATTACCCCAGCAGCGGTTACTACACAGGAAATTCTGCAGGTCATCACAGGGTACGCTATGCTCGCTGGAATGATGATACCATAACAGCACTGGAATATGATCAGGATTTCACAACGAGAATCGGTGCATACAACTACGGCGACTGGGATATTCAAGGCGGTATGAAGTTCATCTATGTCATGCCAAGAGGAATTGAGCCAAAGCGCAATGCGGATGGCAGTATGGACATAACGGCAAGTATGTTGTCAGGAGGAGATTCCAGCAATCCGACTACAGCTCCGGTAACGAATGTAACAGCGAGAATCCTGCAGGAGCCGGGGGCAGGCAAAAGCTACCGTACTCCGCAGCGTATACAGGACCCTTTGCTTGTACAGGAGTATATGAACACTACATCGGATTCATACACAGGGAAAGATGAGTATTATGCAAACACGGATGATAAAGGCTCCTATGTGCTGGAAATCACAGTGCAAGAGCCGTTAAAGAAATGGCTGAATCGCGGGTCGGAATTTGGTTATCAGATGTTTGTGGACATTCCATCTCACGTTTATCATTCCAATGTGAATGAATACTGGTATGATGAGGTCTATGCGGCACCATTGGATACAGCGTCCAAGGATAACCGCTATTATCAGATTTACGATATCGAGGCATCCAATAAAGGGAACATCCAGAGTCTTGTGAAATATAACAGCAAGTATCTCAGCACACAGTTTACCGGTATGGATTATCTGTATCACGGCTATGATAACTCCTCCTACGGCGTTAATGACGGGAACACATATTATATGAACGGTTCTCCGAATATGCCGTATATCAACGGCATCAACATTTCCAATAAGGAAGTGATTGTCAATAAAGGAAGCGGCACAGCTCCTGCTAAAACGGTAGAAAGCTATCACAGTGGTAACCGAAGCACCTATGCGGCAACGGGTACCAGAGCCAGAATGCGAAAGCCGATGGTACGAACCTGGACAAGCATGGGTGAAACACCGTCGAGCAAAGAGAAAAGCGATTACTATGTTATGAGTGAAGCGCAAAGCGGCAAGCTGAATATTCATCTCGAAAATAAATATTACTGGCCGTTCCAGTCCAGAGCCGGATATTCCATTGGGGGAGTAAACGGATCCTACTACTCAACATATGAGCGCTCATTGCACAGCTATACAACCGATGGCGGCAATATGGGAACACTGTTTTACCCGGTTGTAAACGATCTGCTTCCGGAGGGTATCGTACCAAAGGATAGCAATGGAAAGCTGTTCTCTGAAAATGCAGCGGACAATGCAGGCCGTACACTGGATTGGACACTGATGGATGCGAACGGAAGTGCGCTGGATGCAGAAAAGAGCAAATATGAGGCATCGGTGGAATATGTGAAGCTGAAGCAGGCAGATGGCTCAGACGCTGAAGGCCGTTACCGCATAATCTTCAAACAGAAGGACGGTGCAGACACGGTTCGAATCAAATCCGGAGATACCCGCATTTTCCAATTCAGCTATTACACAAAGCATAAGCCGGATGACAAAGCCGCAGACGGTACCGTAAACGATGCATTGAAGCAGCAGTACCAGAGGAACCATATCTTTGTATCCAGTCAGCTGGAAAATTTCAAATTCCTGATTGATAATGAGATAGCAGGCAATCCGTATTATGTCGGTGCCTACTATACGCCATTGCGTAACTATATTTATGTAGGAGATACCCGCAAGGATGCGGTACAGAAATCCTGGAGTGCACATATTTCCGGTAACAGCTACTGGAGAGAAACCGGAGGGGTTATTCCAAGCGATATCCTGGATAACGGTCTGGTTGCATATCCGATTCTGGAAGCGACGAAGGATAATGGAATCAAACGCTATCAGGAAACCGATACCCTTGAGCTTGAGGATTACCCGGATATACGAAGTAGTATTTCCTTACGTGATATGGATTGGAATACCAGCGGCTCCCTGTCCCATCAGGACGGTCCAACGGCAGCTGCACGAAACGATGAAGGGGTTACGACCAGTCACCGTATTCGTGTACTAAAGGCTGAAATAAAAAATGAAAGCTATGTATCCACAAAGAAACCGGTGATTGACAGCACGGATATCAAAAATCTGGGAACCAGTGCGAGTGAAACAGCTCCGGCCTATCATCCGGATAATAAGACCAGAGTACAATATGGCGATTCTCTGTACTATACCGTACAGGTTGATAACAAGGCACAGAGTGCCGATGTTGAAAATCAGGGAGATATCCTTCATGCGGAAATGAATATTACACTGCATCTTCCAAAAGTGGCAGGGTACATGGAGCATGAAGCGGATCATATGTATCTGATAATCAAAGAGAATGGCAGCTGGGTGAAATATGAAGGGCTGGATGCGATAGAAGCAGCCGGATATCAGGTGAAGCCTGTCGGTGATCGCAAAGCGGATGATGGAAGCCGAATTCTATCCTTTGACATTATAACCAGGGGAGATGCAAAAACCTATCAGGATTTCATCGACGGACATCATACGGACGGTTATTTCGGCAGTGGGGATACACTGCTGTTCGGCCTCCATACAAAGGTCTACAATGCAGAGGATGCCGCTTCCGTTCTCAGTGGGGAGACCTATTGGGATGAGGACTACAAGGCAAGCTCCTATGTGAGCTTCCATGACACATCCGGCAGCTGGCTGCAGGAAGCTTATCCACAGGGAGGCTTTGAACAGCTGGATGAACAGGACATGTCCATGGTGATGTTCCATCAGAAAAAGACGGACAGTGAACCGGAAACGGATACGGAATATGCGGATGATTTCGATCTGGATGGTGTTTATGGAGAACTATATGCCAGTGATGTTACTGCCAGAGTGACGGTATTAAAGCCGCACAGTGTTGTTCGTGCTGATACATCCATACAAAGAATCGAGGTAAGCAACCCGGATGCGGATATACGTGTGGCAGAGGATCCTACCATCAAGGGTGCAACCAGAATGAAAATCTATATGGATCAGTCTGTGAACGATGGTGCAGCTGTCGGAGAGTATCTGATGGATTATCGGATTCCGTTCCGCGGAACCTCACAGGGAAGCGGAGAAGAGGCAACCATCAATGATAAGGAAACACCGACCTCTGTATATCACATCCGTACCGGCGTCTGGGAAATACCGGATACGGTAAAGGAGGAAGCAACCCGCAAGAAGCTGGAAAAAGAACTCAAGGTACATGTGTACGGCTTGCTGAGTGAGGAAGGAAAGACGCCCGGACAGGCAAATGTCAGCTATCAGGCACCGAAGGATAACTGGCGTGCGGACAGCTGGGTGGAGCTGACATCTGGCGGAGTAACCCTTCGTGAAAATGCAGTCATCAATATTCCGCAAAAGGATCAGAAGCGTCTGTATCAGCTGCGCTTTGTCATCTGTGCCGATGGAGATGTTGAGAATACACGAAACTATCCGGTTCCACAGGGCTTCCGTCTTGATATTGATGCGGATGCTTCGTCAACAAATGTAAAGGAAGAGATGAATGAGATTGATCCGACTCATATGAATATTCAGGAGCTTCCAGCCAGCGTTACAGAAAATGCAGCGTATATTGAAGTCTCAACACTGAATCAGCAGGAGGTCAGAAAGCACGTCAATCACTTTGTAGCTGCAGGCGCACGATATGATGATACACATGTGGCCGCAAGCTCACAGCGTTCCCGTGCCGGGTATTTTATAACAGAGGAAATTCCTGTGATCTCTGTCGATATTCAGGGAAAATATTTCAAACACAGCAGTAAGAAAAATCCGGATACCGGCGCAATGGTTTCAAAATACGAGTGGCAGGATGACATGCTGGTTACACCAAACCTGAGTACCATGCTGAAGTATAAGGCGGTATTCAACAATTTATCACAGGATGAGGCGGATGCGCAGGGCCTGTCTATGGAGGTGGATAACTCCAGTAATCCGCAGGTGTCAATCGTATTGCCGTATCTGGAGGAAATCGATGATAAAACAACCGCGGATTCCACAGATAAATATAAGCATGAAAAGTATCGTTATCTCAGCTATTATGACGGTGAGTTTGAAAACAGCCGTCTTGAGGATTCCTATGTGTCTTCCTCGAAGCTTGCGAATGCGGATGCCGCATGGACATGGTATGTCGTGGATGAGCAGGGTGCTGTTGTCGATAAGGAACACGTATATCTGCAGGATTCCGCACTGCATACATATCAGAAATATACCGATTTGACTTCCCTGCAAAGAAAGGTTATCACCTGGGATTTCGACGGTTATCTGAGCCCGGGCCAGAAGCTGGTCGTTGAATTTATGGTTCCTCTTGCGACAAAGGATTATGGTATTGTTAGCTCCGAGCTGCTGAACTGCAAGGTGTATGCTTTCAAGGGTGGAGCATTCCGTATCCATATACCGCAGGAAGCAGGAAGTAATGAAAAATGGGCGCTGGAATTTGATACCAGAGATATAAACAACAATGCCGTATCTGATGGAGAATCCACACTGGTGAAGACACTGGGAGGACTTGCGTTTGAATCAAACCGTGTCATCATAAGAACAAAATCATCTCATTCTGAATACGGTACAGGACTGAGTGCCTCTGGAAACGGTGAAAAAGTACCTTCACTGGTACCGGAGGGTAGTGATTATTCCTTTGAAGCTGCTATTCTGAATCCGGATTCAGATTCTGGAAGTGATGGCTATGAGCATCCGATTCTGTATGATGTGCTGCCATATGCCGATGATATTACAACCGGTGGAACTGCCCGTGATTCCAAATGGCGGGGCTTCCTGAACATAGACAGCATACAGGTTCAGAAGCACTATGCGAAAAGTGCGGTGGATGGCGGAGGTCTTGTCAAGGAACCGCTCGAGGATGGCAGAGACGTTACAATTTGGATTGGTCCATTCAAAAAGGAAAACGGCAAGCTTGTGAAGCTGGACATCGCAGACCTGCCTTCTCCTGAGTTCACAAATGAATCGGAATGGTACAAGGCGTTATATGGAACCTCTACGGATGCTATGGCCAAGAAACAGAGCTTTATGGTGAAGCTCAGTGATCTAAAGGGTGCCAAAGCCACACTGCCTGCAGAGGAGTATGAAGACCTCATCCGTAACATTCAGGCGATTTATGTGGAGCCAAACAAAGACTTCAAGCTGAACGGCGGCAGCAAGCTGCAGCTGGAATATAAGCTGCATGCACCGCTGAATCTGCCGGGTTATCCTGGTGTGATTGATGAAAACATGGTAAATCAGGAGCTTACGAATGCTGTGAAGGAGTATACCGGATGGAATACCTTCACAACACAGAACGGTGATGATAAGCCAAGTATTTCTCCGCGTGCCGGTGTGTTCCTGGATGCACCAAAGGATCGCGGCTATATCGGACACTATGTCTGGCTGGATCAGAGCTATAATGCGAAATTCACAGATGAAGGCGAATATCTAAAACGTGACAGTGACGGACGATGGCTGTTAAACAATGCAAATGTTGATCTGGATTATGACGGTGCGCCGGATGATCCGGGAATCAATGACGTGAAGGTGGAGCTGCTTTCTGAAAAGGGCTATCCGGTAAACAGGGACGGACAGCCGGTCGTTGCCGAAAAAGACGGCAGCGGTGAAGAAACCGGAAAATATCTGGTAATAGATGAGACAACCGGAACCTATAAGACCGATAACAACGGGGCAAGGGTCTATGCAATCAATGGACCGGAGGTATTTACGACGGAAAAGGATGCGTATGGTCATAACGGATATTTTATCATATCCAATATCAAGCCGGGAAAATATCGCCTGCGCTATACCTTCCCGCAGAATACCTATGATGAATATGCCGTTACCACGCTGAAGCTTGGAAACAAGGCTGCGAATGGTAGTGTTACCGGTGTGGATATTTACCGTAAGGGTGATACACTGCCGGATCTGGGCAGTGCCGGCAAAGGTGTTGTCGACTGTGATGCACAGGATGTGAATGAACTGATTGTGCAAACCAAAGAGGAAACACCGATTCAAATCGATGCGATCGGAAGTGATCCTTCCACCTATAAGGCTTATGATGAACGCATGACAGCCTATGATATGGGCATCTCACACAGCTATATCTACAGCGGGCATGCCTGGATTGATATAAAGGATAACATCAGCAACGGCATCTACGATACAGGAGAACTACCGCTGAGCAATGTGGAGCTGCAGTTCTATCAGGTGGATGCGCAGGGGAAACGTACTGCGGCAATCGACCGCGACGGAAAAAATGTCAAAGTGACAACGGACGAAAAGGGCTATTTTGAAGTCAGTCTGTATCCGGGATACAGCTATGTGGCTGTGGCCAAAACTGATCAGACAGGCGGCGTCTACAAGAGCTCCCCTGTCAATATCAGTAAGCAGCCGCTGGAAAAGCAGCGCGATAATGATATGTATACAACAGATAAAAAAGAGAATGTCACATATGAATTCCCGGTAACGGCAAGACTGGATGCAAATGGCAAACAGCTGCTTACCAATGGAAGCTATGTCTATGATGACTATCTCGGACTGGGCTTTGTGCCTTCGGGTAAGGGATATATCGGAAAGAATATTTTTGATGATGTGAACTACAACGGTATTATGGATATCGTACAGGATGAAAACGGTCATTTTGTATCCGAGCCCGGTATTGATCATGTCAAGCTGATTGTGGAACAGTATTATTATGACGATGGCTGGACGCTGGAGAAGGAAAGCTTCCAGAACCAGATAAGTAATGCGGCGGGAAGCTATATTTTCCAGAATGTTCCGACAACCGTTACGAAGAATGGAAAACTCTATCTGGCGGGATATCGTGTCAAGGTGGATATGAGCACCCTGCCGCACGGCTATACACCGACAATGTATCTGATCAACAATGGATTGAATGACAGTGATCTTCCGGCACAGGGGGACAGCGATATGCGTTATCTGACTCGTGATGATGAATATATCATCCTTGCGGACAAGGCTGCAGACGGTGTGTCCGGTGCCAATGTCCTGGAGGTGGAAGGCGTGCGCTATGATACCAGCGAAGGTATCAGTGTACTGGATAAGGACGCCGGTCTCACCACAATGGAGTTGGCGAAGATTCAGGGCAGAGTATGGGAAGACAAAAACTATGACGGACAACAGAACACCTATGAGGATACGGATGGAAACAGGAAGGATGAACCGGGAATCAACGGGATCCTTTTAAAGCTGATTCCATATTACTATGATCCGGATGCTTCCTCATGGAAGAAGCTTCCAAATCCAACAGATGCCTATGCACCAACGACAGTAACCGTAATAAACGGGGAATACAGCTTCCGTGACCTCCCATCCAGTGCAGAGGTTCATGGAAAACAGGTGCTGGTGTCCTATAAGATTCATGTGGAATCGGATATCACCAATTCGGATTACGCGGTCACTAGGTATCAGGAAGGAAATAAGGATACCGACAGCGACCTAATAGCATCCAGCGGAATGCTGAATAAGGAAAGCGATTATATCATTCCTGCGAAGCGAGTTGCCAACAGCGATGATGCTCAAACCGTTAAAAAGCTGTATGGTGCACATGCGGAAAGCTTCCTCATTCACAACAGTCTGGGCTATTACGATATCAATAAGGTGAGAGATACCACCGGCTATGATGCAGGCCTGCGTAAATTTGAAAAGGCGGATATCAGCGGAAGGATCTGGAATGATGAAAATTATGACGGTTTGATGCAGGACAGTGAGCCGGGTCTTGCAGGTGTAAAGGTTGCCATGATGCAGTATTATTTCGATACGGATACAGGCAAATGGAAGCAGTCCGATGCATTTGTAAAGCTGGAAACCACAACGGATGCAAACGGTGACTACGTATTTGCACAACAGGATACTTATGTTCGAAAGAACGATACCTATTATCTGACCGGATATAAGCTGGAGGTTGTCAATGCGGATGGAACAAAGCCGGATCGTGACAGCTATGCCATTACCAGATACCGTATCAAGGATAAAGAGCTCAGAAACAGTGATTTGCGCAGCAGCTATAAGCTTGATAAAAAGGATGAATATCAGATCATCGCACAGACGGTGAAGAAGGCGGATAACCGTCAACAGGTCGTAAAAGCAGGGAATACCAGCTATGATCTTGCGGTCAGTGAAGATGCCGTTCATATTGATGGAGGCTTCAGTGAATACCAGACCTCTACATTACAGGGATCCATCTTTGATGATGGTAATTACGACGGTATGCTGGATACATCGGAAGCATTCTCCAAGGATTTAAAGGAAGCACTGGAAAAAGAAGGGCGCGACCGAATTTCTGTAACGATTACCTATTTCTATAAGCAGGATGGTCAATGGAAACCGCTTGAAATCGATGGTGTGCAGAAATCCGAAACGCAGGATATTCTTTGTGATGGGGATGGCAGCTATAAGTTCCAAAACCTGCCTACTGCATACATCATGGATAAGAAAGCATATCTCATGGGCTATCAGCTTCAGTTTGACGGTTTGCCGGAAGGCTATCGTCTGACAAAGCCGCTGCTTGGAAAAGGGCAACAAGACAGCAGCGCACGTTTTGAAAACGGAGCTGCCATACTGTCAAAGACAAAGGCAGATTATGTAGGCAGTAAAAAGGAAGAGCTGAATGGATACATTATCAGCTCCGCTCCATCTACCGGAACCGATCAGGATATGAATTATATGGAGGGCTATGACTGTGTTGCCGGACGTGAGCTGACAGATTACAATATCGGCGTTACCAGACAGCAGACTGCCTCCTTTACAGGTCGTGTCTTCTATGATCAGGATTATGACGGAGGCTTCCATAAGGAAAGTGAAACAGGTATGAATGATATCACGCTGTATCTGCAGCAGTATATTTACGATACCTCTTCCCATACCTGGGAGCTGAGTGAGCACAACACGCAGGAATATACGCTGATTGACGGTACCAAAAAACAGTATATGCAGAAAACGGTAAGCAGGGCGGCAGTCTATATGGGCGTAAAGCAGGATGGTATTTATACCTTCCACGACCTGCCAACCTATGTGGAGGTGGATGGACGCACCAGACTCAGTGCATATCGCATCTTCATGCAGGATGTCCCGGACGGATATATGGCTACGTATCTGCATAAACAGAACGTAAGTGAAGAAACAGACAGCGATCTTGATCTTGCGATGGAAAACCTCCTGCATCCAAGAACAGGCAGCGGATATCTTATCGCCGCCAAAGAGGTCGGTGAACAGCAGCCGGAGGAATCCTATATCCATAAGGCAGAGGGGCATGCCTATGATATCGTGGCAGGACAGAATATTGTGCAGCTGGATGCCGGAATGACAACATCAAAGAACGGCAGTATCAAAGGAAGAGCCTTCGAGGACATGGATTATGACGGTCTGTGGAATGTGAACAAGGATCAGCCGATGGCAGATATCGAGCTTCAGCTCAAACGCAGCCGCTATGACCAGAGTAAAAATGAATGGGTGGCGGATAACGGTTTGGATGAGGCCGGCAATGAAAAAGTTTTCTATGCTGCTGTGAAAACAGACGCAGAAGGAAACTATGCGTTCCTGAATCTTCCATCCAGCACCAAGGTCAACGGAAAAAGCACGCTGTACGGCTATACTCTGTGGCTGAAGGAAATGCCGGACGGTATGGGGGCAACAAAGTACGAACAGAAGGATGACGGATCTTCAAGCTCATTAAAAGCCGATACTCTGCAGGTATTGAAACAAAGCGGCAGTCTTCCGGAAGTGAAAAACGGGTATCTGATTGCGGCACATAAGGTGGAAAAGGATGAGGAAGCCAATACACAGTATGTGGAACAGGGCTATGACATCATACGCGGTGCACATATTACAGACTATAACCTCGGCTTTAAACGTATGCATACCACAAGCATTCAAGGGGCGGTATGGCATGATATGAACCGTAATGGTATCCGGGAAAAAGAGGAAGCAGCCGTGGATGGAATCAGATTGCATCTGGAACAGTACTATCTGAACGAACAGGGAGAATGGATCTGTTTGAGAGATGGTAACGAAGAAACGGATGATGAAAAAGAGAATTCCAGCCTGCATGCCGTGAGTGGAAAGGATGCTTCCTACTCCTTTGAACATCTGGAAACTCATGGAATCGTAGATGGAAAAACCGTTATTTACGGCTATCGTGTAAAAATCGATGAGCTTCCGACAGCCTTTACAGTAACCGAATATCAAACCAATGGCGGCGATGCCGATTCAGATTTAAAAGAAAGCAACGGTGTTCTGGCACATGATGAAAAGGTAGAGCTGCATGTTCTGGCATCTAAGGCAGATAAAACAATCGATCCTGCCTACAACGTATCCGGATATGATATTCTGGATGCTCATCCTGTAAAACATCTGGATGCCGGACTAAAGGCATATGAAACGGGTACACTGGCCGGTATTGCTTTTGTTGATAAAAACGGAAACGGCGTTAAGGAAAAGAAGGAAGACGCTCTAAAAAACAGAGAGGTTACTCTGGAATATGCTGTGATGGAAAATGAACAGGCACAGCCGCAGACGATGGTATTGATGGATAGTGGTCAGATTTCGGAAGAGGGCTTGACATATCAGACCTATGTGGATGGTGTACAGAAGACAGATACAAAGGGAAACTATGTATTTGACAATCTGCCGATTATGGATGAAAACGGAAATCCATACCAGTATCGCATCCGCATGAAAAAACCTGACCATATGGAATTTACAAGACTGCATGAGCTGAGAGAGGATACAACACAGCATGTGAATGTATATGGACAGCTTGTACAGGCAGAAGATAAAAATGAAGGTGTGACACAGCCAATCGAGCTGGTAAATCGCCGGGAGCGCTGCAACTATTACGGACACCAGTTCCGTGCGGAGGCAAAGGCGTTCACCTATATGGACATCGCAGTTAAGCAGAAGAAGTCAAGGAGTACGATTGCCGAAGGTGTTGATACTGCAGCACAGGCACTTTCTCCATACGGCTGGCTGCTCGCAGGTCTGGCAAGCCTGAGCATTGTCCTGCTGCTGCGTCGTAAGAGAAAGGAGATGGAGTAAGGAAGGATGAATAGAATTAGTGAAAAGAAAATCAGCAGACAAAAGAAGATTCTATTCGCAGGTATATCTGCAGCACTGGTGATTGCATGTGCTGTGCTCCTATGGAAACCATCTTCCTCTTCATCCTATCTGATTCTGGAGGGGGAAGCATCCCGTGTAAAGGAAGCTTCTTCCTCCACCTATCAAATTGGTGTTTCCTCCATGAGTGCTTCCATGCATCCGTATGCACAGGATAATCAGACAACGGATATTCTGCGCCGGTTAGTATATCAGCCCCTGTTGATGATACGGGAGGACCAGAGCATTTCCTATATGCTTGCGGAAACCATACGCATCAGCAAGCAGGGAACACATATCGATATCAGGTTGAAGGAGAGTGCTTCGTTCAGTGATGGGGAATCGGTGACGGCACAAAGTGTAAAGGATGCATATGAATGGCACGGCAATCCCGCAAACCAAAGCTCGTTTGCAAGCTATACTGCCAATATAAAGGATATCCAGGTGAAGAGTAAAACACAGCTTGTGATGACACTGAACAAAGCGGTGCTTCGACTACCGGAGCTGTTTACAGTCCCGCTTATGCATTGCACAAAGGCTGAAAATGCGGACAGAGCTACCTTTGCGGGAAGCGGAAGCTATAAAATCAGTGAGCTGATTCCCTTATCCGATATGACTCTGGTGCCTGTAACCAAACAGAGGAATCCCTATGAAAAAATTCATATATCTGTTATGAATTACGGAGAATTTGATGATATCATAAAAAAACAGAGCACCGATATGTTTATGATAGGAAAAGAGGGGTATCTGGAGAAGCTGAAACAAAATAAAGCCTATGACGTTTATGCCATGCAGGAAGAGGAGGGAATGTTCCTGGTGCTTCAGGACAGCGGAAAATGGAAGGATGCTTCACTGCGCCGCTCGCTTGCAGGAGCTATACAGCCGGATCAGGCAGTTTCTTCACTGAACAGCGGAGAAATCCTGAGTGCTTCCGGAATAACCGGAGCACGGAAAAAAGGAACAGTGTATCGTGATGTACTGTCTGATGAGAAGACATCCATAAAAGATTTGCATTTGCAGCATCTTCCCTCCGCACGTTCCAGAGCGATTGCAGTACAGCTTCAAAAACAGCTACAGGAGAAGGGGATGAAGGTTACTTTGCAGGAATATAATGACGGAACAGCAAAGACTGCCGATGCCTACCTGTTCACAGGGACCTACAGTGATTACCTAAAGACCAAGGATATGAGTCCATTTTACCGATCGCTGCAGGATACCATGGATATCAGTGAATATGACGATTGTCTGGAAACCTATCTCGGTGAACAGGCATGGTTACTTCCTGTTTACAGAGAAACCGTTTGGACAGCGGCGATTCATGGATATGATACGCTTTCAATATTTGATTAAATACACTTAAAGTTTGAAGACAGACCTGTTTATAAAGAACGATATGTGTTTACTATAAACAGGTCTTTTTCATATGTATTCCTGCAAAATCGACAAAAAGGAAAAACTACCTCATTTATATTCCCCATATTTTTTTGAGGGAATAAAGGGTTCATGGTATTCTTAACTTGTAAATAAGGAGGGATATGATTGTATACAGCAGGAATTGATATCGGAGGAACAAATACAAGAATCGCACTGATTGATGAAGCATATGAGATTATTCAAAGAATACAGTTTCCTACAGATGTAAATAATCCACAGGCAACACTTCAAAAAATTCAGGAGACGGTGCAGAGCTTTTCCGTGGCTATCGCAGGAGTCGGTTTATCCTGTCCGGGTCCATTGGATTTGAAGCAGGGAATTATTCTGGACACTCCCAATTTAAAAGGAGGCTGGCATGGTCTTGCGGTAAGCAAAGAGCTGAGTGCACGTTTAAAGGTACCGGTTTTTCTGGAAAATGATGCAAATCTCGCATGTCTTGCGGAAGCTGTTCTGGGTCAGGGGAAAGACTACTCCTATGTGCAGTTTCTGACCATTTCCACAGGACTTGGGTCAGGACTTGTCATTGATAAAAAGATCTATCAGGGAGCGCATGGCTTTGCACATGAAATCGCGAATATCCCGTTATGGAGGAACGGTCCCAGCCATGGTTCCATTTATCCCGGCGGTGTGGAAGCTATCTGCAGCGGTACAGCGATTACAACACGCGCAAAAAAAGCCGGTTTGGATGTTGAGCATGCCGGCGATGTATATTCACTTGCCTGTTCGCAAAATCAGACAGCGATTAACATTATGGAGGATGCCAAGGAATATCTTGCAAATACGATTGCCATAATCTATGCGTTTGTCGATCCGGAAATCGTCATTCTTGGCGGCAGTGTCGCAATCAAGATACCGGGGTTTGTAGAGGATGTGGAACAGAGAGTGAAAACAAAGGTGTATCCGAATATTCAGCCGTTGGTGAAGGTTGTGAAAACAAACCTGAGTGAAGACAGCGGATTGCTCGGAGCAGCCTGTCTTGCGTTTCTTCAAGTGTAGAAACTGCAGATACAGGAGGTGTCTATGAAGTCTGAAAAAGAAAATTACTATATTAAGGAAATACTGAAGATACTGGTACAGGGCGATATCGTCGCAACAGGTAAAATAGCTTCCATGATTGCTCTTTCGGAAAAGGCAACCAGAAATAAGCTGGAGCACCTGCAAAACTATTTACAGGAGAATCAGCTAGGCTCCATTGAAAAGAAGCCGCGTGTCGGAATCTGGCTGAATATGGACGAGCAGCAGAAGGAAAAAATGCTGCGGCTGCTGGATGGTGCTGAGCACTTCAGTGTAGGCTATGATGCAACACAGCGGGTAAGAGAAACACTGCAGATATTCTTTCGTATGATGCCCAGAGAAACCATCACAACACAGAAGCTGGCAGAGGAGCTGTATCTCAGTCCGCCAACCGTATTGAAGGTGATGAAAGACTGTGAAAAATGGCTTGCTCCGTATGGCATTGAAATCAACAACGAACGAAGCCGCGGCTGTTCACTGAAATATGATGAAACAAGCTATCGAATCGCATTAAAGGACTATATCATGCTGGATCATGATCTGGATGAAACACGCAGACAGACACAGGACTTTTTCTCCAGTATCGATATCGATTTAATAAAGAAAGCGATTATTGAAACGGAGAACGAATGGAATTATCGTTTCACAGATACTTCCTTTTACGAAATACTCATTTACTGCTGTCTGGCATATCAGCGTAAGGATTTCAGTACACCGCTTCGCATCGCACAGGAGGATCAGGAAATCCTGGAACGCTACAACGAATATCCGTTTACCATCGCTATCTTCAAAAAGCTGCATGAGAAGATGCATGTGATCTTCTCCAACGAGGATGTCATGTTTCTGGCAACACAGATTTTATGCTCGAAATTCATCGGCATCAACAATGCGGTGGATATGATTTCCAATATCTCAAAATATGATCAGAAAATACTGAATTTTATTGATGAGATGCTGGTTACGATTGGAAATATTCTGGAAGTGGATCTGACAAATGACAGCAAGCTGCGGGAAAGTCTCATCTTCCATATGCGACCAACCATATTCCGTCTGCGTTACGGCTCTCCACAAAGCAATTCGCTTGTGAATTTCATCAAAACCGAATACAAGACGGTCTTCCGTGCGGCCTGGTCGATATCCATGATGTTTGAGAACACCTTCGGTCTGCAGATTACAGAGGATGAGCTCGGCTATATCGTGCTGTATATACAATCAGCACTGGAAAGACGAAATCAGCGCTACAGTGCCATTCTGCTTGCGGAAAGCAATCTGGGACACGCACAGCTGCTAAGCGAGCGGATTCGCAAAACCGTACCGGAAATCAGCAGTCTGAAGGTTATCAGTCATCATGATTTCAAGCTGTATGAGCATCCGGATGAGGATATCATCATAAGCTCCAAGCTGTTAAAGGAAACAGACAGACGCATTATCGTCATACCGAACCTGTTAAGTGATACGGGGATTGGGATGCTTCGCAGCTTCATGGATAATCTGAATCTTCGGGTATCGGAGGAAATCAATCCCTTTGAACCGATCTGCTTTCAGCTGTTCTCTCCTGAGCTGATGTTCATCAATACATCATTTGATACGAAGGAAGAGCTGTTGAAGTACATGTGTGAGCGCATGGAGCTGAAGGGCTATGTGACAGGAAAATTCTATGATTCCGTCATGGAGCGGGAAAAAGCGACAACGACGAGTATCGGAAACCGTGTGGCACTTCCCCATGGAGCCATGAGTGAAGTGAATGAATCCCATGTCGCGATAGCAGTATTACCGGAACCGATTGTCTGGGATGATGACCGGGTGGATGTGATCTTCCTGCTGGGCTTTAAAATGTCCACACATGAGGAAATCCGAAGAATACAGTCATTCTATAAGCAGTATATATCGCTGATAGAGACAGATGAAAAGGTGAAAATCATACGCAGTAAAAAATCGAATCTGGAGCTGTATCGCTATCTGATACAGTAGTCGACAGAAGTATACGCGATAAACATGAAGACTTGCAATGTTATATCATAAAAAAATACGAGGAGGAACATGATATGCAACTAATAGATGTATTGGATGAGAGAATCATCGACTTAAACGCAGAGGCGGCAAATAAGGAAGAGGTATTAACATTACTCGCAGGAAAGCTGAAGGATGCAGGCTATATCGCAGATGTGGAGGCCTTCAAGAAGGATATCTATCTGCGCGAGAGTGAAGGAACAACAGGAATCGGCAATTATATCGCTATTCCGCACGGAAAAAGTGATTCTGTGACACAGGTCGGTATCGCAATTGCAAAGCTGAAGCATGAAATTGAATGGGAGACACTGGATGATAAGGGCGTCCGTCTGGTTTTCCTGTTTGCCGTAAGCAATGATCATGAGTATGCACGCAACCACATGCTGCTGCTGGCGGATATCGCCAGAAAGCTGGGGAATGATGAGGCAGTCGAACGTCTGCTGCAGGTAGAAAATGTAGAAGAATTAAAGGAGATATTTGCGGGAAAATAAAAAGTACCACATTTATCTTCCCATCTGTTTCAAAGAAAAGAAAAAAAGGGCAGTATTAAAAATACCACAATGAATCGGAAGGAATGTCGGAAACATTTTATAATATAGACAGTTAAAGAAAGGAGGACGTACAAATGAATATCGTTGCAGTTGCAGCTTGTACATCCGGAATCGCTCATACGTATATCGCAAAAGAAAAGCTCATTCGAGCTGCGGAAGGTATGGGACACACAATCCATGTGGAAACACAGGGAACGATCGGTACTGAGGATGAATTAACAGCGGAACAGATCAAAGCCGCAGATGTTGTCATTCTTGCCATTGACATCGCCATTACAGGTACGGAGCGCTTTGAGGGGAAAAAGACAGTAAAGGTTCCTACCAATGTGTGTGTGAAGGCACCGAAGCAGCTGATTCAAAAAATTGAAGCAGAATTAAACAAATAAAGAAAGAGAGGAAAAAGGATTATGAAAAAATTTGGTGCTGAGCTGAAACGCCATGCTCTTACCGCCATCTCCTATATGCTGCCGCTGGTAGTTGCTTCCGGTCTGCTGATCGCTATCGGAAATCTGATGGGTGGAGAGGTAGTTACAGATTTAAGCAAGATGACGATTCCTAGTGCATTGACATCACTCGGTGTATTGGGAATGGGGCTTCTTCCATCATTTATCGCAGGTTATATTTCTTATTCAATAGCAGATCGTCCGGGTATCGCTCCAGGTTTCCTGATGGGGCAGATTGCTTCCTTCCTGGGAGCCGGCTTCCTGGGTGGTATGGTCGGAGGTTACATTGTCGGTTATATCGCATTGTTCATCAGAAAGCATTTGAAGGTTCCACACTGGGCAGAGGCACTGATGCCGATGATGATCATTCCGACATTATCTTCCATCATTGCAGGATTACTGATGTACTTTGTAATCGGTACACCAATCGTATGGTTAACAGAAGGTCTGACAAACTTCATCACAGGCTTGGATCAGAGCTCTAAGATTCTGTACGGCTTTATCATCGGTGCCCTTGGCTGTCTGGACTTCGGTGGTCCGATCAGCAAGGTTCCGAATCTTATTTGCGACGGGTTACTGCTGGAGGGGATTCTGGAGCCGGAGGCTATCAAGGTGCTTGCAGCTATGGTTCCGCCACTTGGAATTACATTATCCCTTGTTATCTCTAAATTTATCAAAAAACGTATTTATACATCAACAGAGGTCGAAAACATCAAGGTAGCCTTCCCAATGGGACTTTGTATGATTTCCGAGGGTGTTATCCCGATTGCTATGAATGACCTGATTCGTACGGTTATCTGTACCTCCATCGGCTGTGGTGTGACAGGCGCTATCAGCTTTACTCTGGGTGTGGGAAGTGCCGTGCCATCCGGCGGTGTCTTCGTTATCCCGGCCATGACCAATCCATTCGCAGCCCTGCTCGCACTGCTGGCCGGTACGTGTGTGACAGCTGTTCTGCTGGTACTTATCAAAAAGAAGAGAACAGACGCTGATGAAGTTCAGGTGGAAGAGGTCGAAGAGGAAATGGATCTTTCCGGCATCACATTCTCATAAAAAGAAAGAGGGATCGCAATGTATGTATCAATGAAAGGCATGCTGCAAAGAGCCAACGAAGGAAATTATGCAGTCATGGCAATCAACTGCTTTAATATAGAAACAGCAAGAGCTGTCATAAGTGCAGCGCAGGATTTAAGAGCTCCCATCATTGTGAATATCGTTCAGGAGCATATGGTGAATCACTGTGACAGCGAGCTGATTGCGCCGATTGTAAAGCTGCTGGCGCAGCGCTCGAGTATAGAGGTTGCATTAAATTTTGATCATGGGGAAGAAATCGGATATTTGAAAAAAGCCCTGCATGACGGATATTCCAGTGTTATGGTTGATGCCTCCCGCTACGATTTGGAAGGCAATATTAAAATGACGAAGGAAATTGTTGAATTTGCTAAGCAATTCGACGCATCCGTAGAAGGGGAAATCGGATGCATGGGTGGAAGTGAAGGCGGCAATTATACAAATGATGCGATGAAGACAGATCCGCAGCAGGCATTGCGCTTCGCAAAGGAAACCGGTATTGATGCACTGGCTATCTCCTTTGGCTCCTCTCATGGAAACTATCCAAAGGGATATGTTCCTGAATTTGACTTTGAACGCCTGAAGGAAATCAAGGAGCTTACCAAAATGCCGCTGGTACTGCATGGCGGTTCCGGCTCCGGGGATAAAAACATAGAAAATTGTGTAAAATACGGTATTAACAAAATCAATGTCGGCTGTGATTTCATGAATGCCAACGTTGACAGTATTAAAAAGCATCTGGAAAAAGACCCGAACATCAATTACTGGGTCATGATGCATCAGGTTGAAATTGATAGTCGCGAGATTATCAGGCATTACATCAGATTATCAAAATCGGAAGGAAAATCCCTGTAAGGGAAGAAGGAGCTAAACTTATGTTAATGAATATGAAGGATTTACTTGCAGTTGCACAGAAAAATCACTTTGCAATACCTGCATTCAACATCGGAAGCGATCAGCTGTTAAAGGTTGTTATGAAAAAAGTAAAGGAATTAAATTCACCTGTTATTCTGGAAATGAGTCCGGATGAATTTAACTTTGTAGGAGATGCACAGATTCAGGCAATGATTTATGAAGCAGCACAGACCGATGTGCCTGTATGTATCCATCTGGATCACGGGGATTCTTATGAAACAGCAGTACGCGCCATCCGTGCAGGTATGACATCTGTTATGATTGATGCATCCACACTGCCTTATGAGGAAAACGTGGCTGTCACAAAAAAAGTAGTGGAAACCGCACATATCGCCAATGTATCCGTTGAGTCAGAATTAGGAACCATCGGTACAACCGGTAATTCAATTGAGGGCGGAACACAGGGGGTTATCTATACGGTTCCTGAAGAAGCAAAGCAGTTCATTGAGGACACAGGAATTGATACCTTTGCCGTAGCTATCGGTACAGCTCACGGAATTTATCCAAAGGATATGAAACCGGAGCTGCGTATTGATATTCTGAAAGACATTACCAGCAAGGTGGATGTACCACTGGTACTGCACGGCGGATCCAGCAATAAAGACGAAGAGATTGCAGCAGCAGTTGATAATGGCATTTGTAAAATCAATATCTCCAGTGATATCAAGGTTGCATTCTATACACAGTGCCGCAAGACTCTGAATGAAAATCCAGGTTATCGTGAACCTCTGGAAATCTATCCGGAAGCAATGGAAGCATGTGGAAAAGTCGTTGAGGAAAAGATTCGTCTGTTCAAATCGAATGACAAAGTGAAATATTACTACTAAGAACAAAGATAATTTCTTATAAAGGTGAAAAGGGATTGGTTCAAGCGATGGAACCAGTCCTTTTCATATAATAAAGCAACAGGAAAGAGAATGGTGATGACAGGACTCTTTTATGGGTATACTTGAAAAGGAGCTTTTCATACGTATGCGTTATATTTGAGGCCTCTGGGGCTGGATGAAATTCTGGGTAGAGAAACCATACCGTTTGTACCTTCAAAAGATCGCATAGCAATGTATCAGAATAGTATAAAAATAAGTGCAAAAGATGTATTTGAACTGATTACAAAGGGTATGTATCCGGAATTATATCGGACATATCAAGCGGTGCCTGACTATTATGAGAATTATGTGAATACGTACATTGACAGAGATATCAGTGAACTGATACACCTAAAGGATAAGCTGAAATTTCATGATTTCCTTCAATATCTTGCTGCTCTTACAGGTCAGCAGATCAATGCTTCTGACCTGAGCAGAAAACTGCAAGTAAGCAGTAACACGATACAGCATTGGCTTTCTATATTGGAATCTACCGGTTTGATATATTTTCTACAACCGTATAATGATATATCCATAATGAAGCGTGTTGTAAAATCAAGTAAGGTGTATTTCAGTGACACAGGTCTTGCAGCTTACTTGATAAAGATGAATTATCCCGAAACTCTGCGTATTTCCAATTTATCCGATGCTTTTTTTGAAACATTTGTAGTGAATGAAATAAGAAAAACCTTTTTAAATAATAAGGAGCCGTTTCATGCATATTATTATCGGGATAGTAAACAAAATGAAATTGACCTTGTCCTTCTTTATAAAGGAAGGCTTTCACTCATAGAAATAAAACAGGGTGTTTCTTTTCAAGCAAGTGATGTAAAGGGATTTGATCAGTTGAAATCGTCGCTATATCAGATTGAAAATCGTATTATTCTGTGTAATACTCTGGAGAATTATCCAATCAATAGGGATGTTCAAGCGGTAGCTTTAAACAGCATATAAGCCTGTTGATTATAGATTAAGTATGATAAGACTTTCACCTGTGATAATCGAACCAGAAGTGAATATAAAGATATGAACAGATTACCCACAAGAATAAAAGCACGCAGGAACTCCAAAGAGTCAAGGCGTGCTTTTCTCATAAATATCATTTGCATGAACAGGTTTTCGTTTAGGAATGCGGTGTATTTTGCTGAAATTGGTACAGCACAACAGCAAGCTTCAGCAGCACATAATCATGAAGGCTTCTCGGATCCAGACCGGTCTGCTTGCGTATTTGCAGAAGCTTATACTGAAAGGAGTTCCGATGCATATTGCAGGCTTTTGCACAATGAAGAATGCTGCCGTTATGCTCCTCATACAGGGATAAAACCATCATGATTTCCGCAATTCGCTCAGCACTGCAATCCTTGAATAGATGCTTCAGGTAATATGCTCTCTCCAGCTCATTGATATGCGGCAGCAGCATACCGACCCCCATATCCTCATAACAGGAAACCCTGTGTCCGCTGATCCGGCTGCCCCAGAGGGCAGCTGTTTTTGCTCTGCTATACGAAAGCGGCAAATCGCTGATTTTCTCAGTCACAGTGCCGATTCCCCAGAAAATCGCATGCGGACATATCTCCCGGATACTGCCAATCCACTGCTGGATATACATCCTGTTCTGTGCAGGGATAATGAAAATCAGCTCCTGCACATATAACGCCTTTTTCTCAATATAGGTGGAAAAGGGAACAGCCTCCAGCAGACGGTGTATACGGTCGATCTGCTCATCCTTCAGCTGTCCGTCAATCCTTGCACATACAATCAGTCTTGGACTCCTTTGTGTCAGATTGTCATTTTGAAATAAGGATTCATTCTCAAAATTCCCGCTCAGCACCCGCTCAATCAGAATCCTGTCACTGGAACGCTTCTGATGACGGATGTCACGATAATATGCATCCTTGACAAGAATCTGTGTCATCTTCTGCAGGATTTTCGCATAGCCGATAACATCCTGTTCCTCACCTGTAATGCCAATCACACCGATAATTTCATCATCAAAGAATACCGGCATATTGATTCCCTTACGTGCACCGTAATATTGTGTATCGTTTTGCACGCTCAGCTGCTCGCGGTTTCGAATAACACTGAGCGCGCCGGTATGCAGACGATGCATACGCTTTGGATCTGTGCTGGCGATAATCAGACCGTCCGCATTTATGAAATTGATTTCCTCAGGGATGACTTCATGGATATTATCAACGATAATCTTTGCTAGCTCTTCAGAAATTTTCATAAGTTCTCCTGTTCTATATCACAAAAATATGTAATAAAATCATGGTTATATTTGTATTATAACACATATGATTATTCCTATCTGCATATTAGAATTATATTGTAAGGGGAAAGGAGATGAACATGAACGTTCTAATAGCGATGGATTCATTCAAAGGCGCGCTGTCCTCTGAACGAGCAGGAAAGGCTCTGGAAAGAGGAATCTTGCGGACAAGCGGACATCAGACGACGGTTTGCAGTGTAGCGGATGGAGGAGAGGGCAGCGTCCATGCACTGGCAGCCTGTGTAAAGGGGGAATACAGGACTTGGCAATGCCGGGATGCCTTTCATCAACGAATAACCGTGCGCACACTGCTGTTTGAAGAGGAGGAAAGCCTGTGCTGTGCTGTGGAGGCTGCGGATATCTTCGGGCTGCATAACTGCGAGGTTTCCAGTGCCACTGCTGCCACTGCATCAACCTATGGACTCGGTGAGCTTCTTAATCAGCTGCACGGCCATGCCATTCACAAGGTACTGCTGTTTCTCGGCGGAACAATCACAACCGATGGTGGTCTTGGTGTCCTACAGGGACTGGGCATCAGGCTGTATGACCAAATGGGAAATGTGCTGCCTGACGATTGCAATCCTCTGTTTGCTTTTGATCACTGGGATGAAGAAGCCTTTCAGACCGTAAGAAAGAAGCTCGGTGATATGAAGCTTCTTGTAGGCTGTGATGTTTGTGCACCACTGTATGGAAAAGAGGGCTGTGTGCTTACCTATTCTGCACAGAAGGGGGCAAATGCCATGCAGATGCACAAGTTGGAACAGCAGCTTCATCTACTGGAGCAGCGAAGCGCAAGAAATCTTATGCAGGAAGGCTGCGGTGCAGGTGGCGGCTGTGCTGCAGGACTGCACATACTCGGTGCGGAATTAACCTTTGGCTATGAGCTGATCAACCGTTATGTCCGTCTGGAGCAAAGACTGCATACAGCAGATCTGGTGATTACGGGAGAGGGACAGATGAATCATCAGACCCTGCAGGGAAAGCTTCCGATACGTATTGCGCAGGTAGCGAAGAAGGAAGGCATTCCTGTGCTTGCCGTATGCGGGCAGAGGGAAGTGGATTGTGCAGCACTTACTGCATATTTTCAAGGCATTTTCACCATACAGCAGGGAATCTATCCACTCCATGAGGCACTGGCACATACAGAGGAATATCTGGAGGAAACCGGTTACCAGCTGATGCGTCTGATTACCATGGCAGCAGGGATATCGCACACAGTGTTAAAGAATCAAAAAGTAACGATAGCAGAAGAGCTCTGCAGGAAAGGAAAAACAATATGATAAATCAGTTAAGAAAGAAATTAATGGAAAAAGAAGTTATCGTCGCAACCCGTATCGATTTTACATGGCCGCAGCTTATTGAAATCATCGGCAGCAACGAGCTGTATGATTATGTGGAATTCCTGGCGGAATATGCCCCATTTGACCATTACGACCTGGAGAACATGGCACGCGCAGCAGAGCTGCACAATATTTCCATGATTATAAAGCCGGACTATCACAATCGTATATATGTGGCGCAAAAGGCTATGGCATCCGGTTTTGAGGGAATCCTGTTCACCGATCATACAACAGCGGCAGAGGTGAGAGAGACCATCCGGCAAATTACACCGGCAACACCGGATGGAGGCGCTCTTGGCTTTGTGAACAGACGCTGGATACGCAATGCCAATCTGTCCAGTCAGATGGATTACGCACGGGATGTTTGTGATATCGTTAAGGGCTTTATGATAGAAAAGGTTGAGGCAGTACACAATTTGGAAGAGATTTGTCAGGTGGAGGAGGTCGATTTCCTGCAGTTCGGTCCTGCTGATTTCTCCATGAATTCCGGGTTTGATAAAAGCGCACATCCGGATGAGGTCAAAGAGGTTGAAAAATATGTAATCGAAACAGCACTTCGATATGGAAAACGCATCCGTGTAGAAATACGGAATGCGGCGGATGCGGCCTATTATTATGAGCTTGGCGTTCGTGATTTTGCACTGGGAACAGATTTGCGTATCCTTAAGGATTTCTATAAAAATGAAGGAGATCAGCTAAAGGAAATCATCATGGGCTGACAACCGTGCTTGTTTAAGAGCAACTAAGAACATAGAGCGAGTACATAGAACCATATATGGAAACCAGGAAACGCAACTATCAAAGTACCGTGAGGAGGAATGAACTTATTATGCGTGTAAGCTATGATACAATGCTGCAGGAATTCAAACGTGTTTTAACGAAGAAGGGGTTTCAGGAGGACAGAGCAGAGGCTGCTGCGGCAATCTTTGCACAGAATAGTCTGGCAGGGGTCTATTCGCATGGATTGAATCGTTTTCCAAAGGTTGTGGAGTATTTGGAGAAGGGAGAAATAGATCCTGATATCAAGGCAACCTGTGAGCTACAGCTTGGAGCGTATGAACGCTGGAACGGACATCGCGGTTTTGGTCCCCTGAATGCCAGACAGGCTATGGAAAGAGCCTGTGAGCTGGCAAAGCAGTATGGCATTGGTATGGTAGCACTGGCCAATAACAATCACTGGATGCGTGGTGGGAGCTATGGGTTTCAGGCAGCGGATGCCGGGTGCATCGGTATCTGCTGGTCAAATACAAAGCCGAATATGCCTGCATGGGGTGGTGAGGATCAGAGAATCGGAAATAATCCACTGGCATTTGCAATTCCGCGCAGCAATGGGCAACACGTAATAATCGACTGTGCAATGTCTCAGTTCTCCTATGGAAAGATAGAGGATTACAGGCTGAAGGGCTTGCAGCTTCCGGTGCCTGGCGGATATGATACCAGTGGACAGATTACAAGGGATCCCGGTGAAATATACAAAACAAAAAGAGTGCTGCCCATGGGCTTCTGGAAGGGGAGCGGGATTTCGATTGCACTGGATATGATCGCAAGTGTGCTGACAGCCGGGAATGCGGTGCATACAATCGGGACCTTTGAAGATGAGATAGGACTATCTCAGATGATGATTGCCATAGACCCATCGAAGGCAAATACTGAAGAGCAGACCGATGCCATTGTGGATGGTATCCTCGCTTATATCAAGGCATCCAAGCCGATTGATGAAGCAAGGCCTGTTTTATTTCCGGGTGAACCGGAGTGGCAAACGATGGAGGAGCATAGGAAAAACGGGATTCCTGTTATTGAAGAAAAATGGAATAAGGTTCTTGCAATGTGATGTGAGAGAAGCTTCTTTAGGTCCAATCGTTGTGTGATGGGCCTTTTTCCATACTGTAAAGTGAGTATGATATCTTTGCTGATAGGAAATAAATATACACTATGAAGGATGTTTTGTATAGACAATTGCTACTCAAGATATATTATCCTGTAAGGTACATACAAATACTGATTTATTTGTTATAATAGGATTAACATACAATGAGGTGAGGTAAATGAAAGAGAGTAAGCCTAAATATTTGGAAATTGCAGATGCGATTCATCAGGAAATACGACAGGAAATATATAAACAGGGAGATAAGCTTCCTGTTGAGCGGGAGCTGCAGGAGCGCTTTGGCGCAAGCAGAATGACCATCCGACATGCCCTGCAAAAGCTGGAGCAGCAGGGAGTGGTACGCATTGATCGTGGCCGTGGTGCGTTTGTAATGGATTTGATGATTCAAAGAAGCAAGGAAATACTGGGCGTTACAGAACTCATGGAGCGAAAAGGATTGAAATGCCATAGTAAGGTGCTGCATCTGGAAAGGATAAAACCGGATGAGCATATACGTGAGGCAATGAATCTGAAGGAAACGGATGAAGTCTATTTTCTGCATAGGATCCGTTATGCGAATGATGAAGCAATCGCTGTAGAATATGCGCATATCAATGCATTATACTGTCCGGGTCTTGAAATGTTCAACTTTGAAAGCTTTTCTTTATATGATGTTTTCTATGAGCATTATCACCTGGATTTATCATGGGCAAGAGATGACATTCGGGCAGACAGCATTCGCGGTGAAGACGCACATATTCTGTTGCAGGCAAAGTCAGGTCCTGCTCTGATTGTTTATAATACGGCGTATGATTTGAATAATAATCCAATCGAATATACAAAAACCATTTACAACTATAAGATGTTTACTTATACGGTTGTAAGTACGGAAACTTCAAAAAAATATAAAAACAAATAGGCTGAAAGACACTGTACGGTGTCTTTTTATCGAAGGGGGTATGTGTATGAAAAGTACAGAGGAGCAATTGCGAAAGCGGGGAAAGGCATCATTGGATGATATAGAAGAGCTGTCATCCTTGGAAGTGAAGAAGCGTATACTTCTGCTATCACATGAAACGGCATGGATAAGAAGTGCTGCAGCAATCAGCCTGAAAAAAGATGTGGAGCAGGCTGCTGATGAGCTTCTTCAGCAGCTGGAAAAGGAGAAGTGCTTATACACGCGGATAGCAATTTGTGAAACGCTTGAGGCAGGTGATCAAAGAACAGCTGAAAAAATGGCTCTGTATCTGGGAAGGATAGGGACAAACCAGTATAAAACAGTTCCCGAGACAGTATCCGCAAAAAAATCCTATCCACTTCCGCGGGATATTATAGCGCGCTGTATGGGAAAAATGAATCCATGTACAGCCTCTGTTTTAGTAGCTGTTACAGAAGGTGACGATAAAGCAAAAGTAAGTGAGGCTTTGGACGCTATAGGGTTTATGGCCTTTTATCACCCGGATATCGCTTCACCACAAATCTGTGATTCACTTTTGCAGCTGGCTGAAAAATGGAAGAAAGACTCTTTGATTCTGTGGAAGCTGCTTCTTTGCATGTCTGCCTTTACCTGTGAAAAAAGTGAAGCGTTTGTTCAGGCATATGCAGAAAAAAACGGCATTTTGAAAATACAGGCGGAGCGGTCACGAAAAATCATAGAGGAAAGAAGGAGGAATGTGAAATGACGCAAAATATTTTCGATAATGATGAATTTTTTTCTGCGTATATGGATTTACGTCTGCATAGGAAAAACTATAATGATTTTATGGAGCAGCCAAAGATGCAGAAGCTGATGCCGGATAGTAAAGGTAAGGCGATATTGGATATCGGATGTGGTTATGGGCATAACTGTCTTCATTTTGCAGAAAACGGCGCTGCACATGTAACCGGGATCGATATCTCAGAAAAAATGCTGAAAGAAGCAAGAAGAAACTATGCACATCCTGTAATTACATATATGCGAATGGATATGGCGGAGCTTGGCACCTTAAACAATAGCTATGATCTTGTGTACAGCTCTCTAGCCTTTCATTATGCTGAAGATTTCCCTGCCCTGGTACATGATATTTATAAGCTGTTACGACCGGGTGGCATCCTTCTGTTTTCACAGGAGCATCCAATTATAACTGCGACCTATGATGGAAAGGGTCACTATAATCACGATGAGCATGGAGATTGTATTTCCTATACCTTTTCTGATTATGGAAGGGAAGGAAAGAGGAGCGGCTTCTGGTATGTCGACAATGTGGAAAACTGTCATCGCATGATGGGAACCATCATCACCACGCTTGCACACACTGGTTTTTTTGTAGAAGATATGGTGGAAACGCTGCCGGATGAACATGCGCTGCAGGAATGTCCGGGTATGATAAAAGAGTTTATCAAACCAAGCTTTCTGATTGTTCGGGCGAGAAAAATGACAAGAGAAATGTGAAAGGCGATGTGAGGATAAAGAAATGATTGCTTATGACGCCTGATAAAATGACTTGAGCTGGGCATGACTGCGATGAATTGCAGTGATAAAAAATTATAATAAAGGAACGCGCATAGGAAATATAAGCGGAGACGGACTGCATAAAATTGTTTTATATTATATATGATTTCTAGTTGCTGCTGTATGAAATGGTATGTTTCCAGCTATGGTTATCAAAGTAATTTCTACGAATAAACTTTCTTACAGGTGATTGCGAAAACCGTAATTTATAAATATAAGCGGTTTCATTTTTCTGATGAAAGTGGTTGACAAGAGAAATTGCGTCTGTTAGAATGTAAATGAATTAAATAGTAACCAGGATTTGTTACGGAATATGCCGGCATGACCTAAGTGATTTTTAGTATAAATCATTTGGGTCTTTTTTATTCCATTTATTTAATTCCTATGTGATCACATAAAAAAAGAGGTGTCATTATGAAGGTTATCAATCGTATAAACAACAATGTCGTACTCATCAAGGATGGAACACAAAAGATGATCGTAACCGGAAAAGGTCTGGGATTTCAGGTATATCCCGGAAATGATGTGAATGAACAGCTGATTGAACAACGTTTTATATTACAGGAGCATACGGATGATGTCTATTATATAAAATTGTTAAAAAGTCTTCCAATGGAAACACTGAATGTCTGTGAGGAAATCATTGTTAAGGCAAATGAAATGCTGGGTAAACCGGTTTCCGGAAACCTGATGTTTGCACTTGCGGATCATCTAAAATTTACAATGGAACGCATGCAGAAGCATATGCTGATAGATCATCCTCTCGCAAACGAAATCAAGCAGTTTTATCCTAAAGAAATGGAAGTTGGCTACTACGCACTGCATCTGATTAAGGAACGTTTGCATGTAGACCTTCCACAGGGAGAAGCCGTATTTCTGACAATGCATGTCGTAAATGCATTAGGTGGACTGAGCGAAGCATATGATGTTTCACAGCTGACAGATGTTATGGCAGAAATTGTTTCCTATATAGAAACATATTTTGATTGTACGATTGATCAGAACAGTACATCGTTCTCTCGTTTCATAACACATTTAAGATATTATCTGATCCGTCAGCTGAATTTTGAAATAGAGGAATCCATCAATGATGAACTGCTGGAGATTGTACAGGAAAAATATCCAAAGGCATATGCCTGTGCACAAAGTATTGCAGACAAAATGGATGTACTTTATCAAAATACATCAGCATATAGTGAAAAATTATATCTTACCTTACATATTAACCGTTTACTGAAAATGCAATGCAATAGGAGATAGTGAAAGAGAAAATCCAGTTTGTAGTATGAAGCAACCTTCGTGTAATATTTGTGTCCGCACGCAAAGTGCGGGGGAATGGAGTCATTTATGAAAAATCAGGATTTAGCAAAAGCAATCCTGGATCATATAGGGAAAGAGGAAAATATTAAAAATCTGACCCATTGTGTTACCAGATTGCGATTCACCTTAAAAGATAGAAAAAAAGCAGATGTCAAGTATATTGAGCAGTTGGAGGGAGTATTGGGGGTACAGGAACAAAACGGGCAGTTTCAGGTTATTGTAGGCAGTAAGGTGACAAAGGTCTATCAGGCACTTACCGCATTAACGGCTTTCAATGATGAAGAAAAGGAGACAGGGCCAAAGGAGAAGAAATCCTTCCTATCAAATCTGTTGGAGACAATATCCTCCATTTTAATTCCAAGTCTGCCTCCGATTATCGGTGGAGGTATGATCAAAGGCTTTCTCTTTATGTTCTGGGAGTTTGGATGGATTGAATGGGGAAGCAATCTCTTTAATCTATTGAATATCGTATCGGATGGTATGTTTTATTTCTATCCGTTTCTATTAGCCGTATCTGCCGCAAAGCGGTTTAAGACAAACCCATATATGGCGTTGGCGGTTGCCGGCAGTATGATGCATCCGACTATGTATGAGGGCATCAATGCAGGCTCGGAAAGCTTTCAGGTTTTCGGCTTTATCAGTGTGCCATATTTAGATTATAATGCCTCTGTCATACCGATCATTTTATCCGTTTGGATATTAAGCTATGTATACCGCTTTTTTGAGAAGCATATCCCGGATATTATCAGTGTTATCTTTACACCGATGCTGTCACTGGTTATCATCATACCTGTCTCTCTGGTTATGATTTGTCCACTTGGATTTTATATCGGTGAGTACCTTGCCGAGGGAGTACAGGCACTAATCAGCTTCTCACCGATTATCGCCGGATTTGTGATTGGCTTCTTGCGTCCGCTGACCGTTCTTACAGGAACGCATCATGCAGTACGTGCAATCGTATCTCAGCAGCTTGCTACCTATGGATTCACAACAATTGGAGCTATGAATTATATGAGTACTATGGCACAGGCTGCTGCGCCATTAGCTATCTATCTGATATTGCGTAAGCGGAATGAAAAAATGAAGAATATATCTCTATCCGCAGCAATTTCAGGATTTCTGGGAGTTACAGAGCCAAGTTTATATGGCATCATTGTAAAATATAAGGTTGCTATGATAGCAACGATGATTGGTGGAGGAATTGGTGCTGCTATCTGTGCGGCATTCAATGGTGCGGAGTATGCCATGGTCATGTCCTCTCTGATTACCATCCCTGCAACATTTGGAGAAGGCTTTATGGGAATTGCCATTGGTCTGCCTGTTTCCATTGCTGTAACAATGGCCATTATCTTTCTATTGAAAAATAAGCTGATCGAAGAGGATGGAAGCGTAAATATCAAGGAAGTACAGGCAATCGTAAAACCTACAATAACAGCATCAATGGATGATAAGGTCATATCCGTGTACAGTCCGGTAAATGGCAGCTTTACAGATGTGAAGGAGCTGCCGGATGATACCTTTGCACAGGAGAAAATGGGAAAAACCATTGCCTTCCATTCAGAGGAGGATGTTATATATGCTCCGGTGGATGGTGAGGTAACCGCCCTGTTCCCTACACTGCATGCAATCGGTATCCGAAGCAGTGAGGGTGTGGATATCCTTCTTCATATCGGAATTGATACGGTGAATTTAAACGGTGCCTTTTTCACTTCTGAAGTACAGCTGGGAGACACGGTTACTAAGGGAACTGCCTTAATACGATTTGATCAGGCGAAAATAAAAGAAGAAAACTACAATAGTGATGTCATTATGATCATCACGAACGCCAACCAGTATCTCGACCTGTTTGTGAAAGATAAAGAGCATGCAGTATCTGCTGGTCAGGAAATTATGAATATTATATGTTAAGGAGAATATAAAAATGAAAATGATAATCGGTAAAGACGTTGAAGAGATGAGTCAGGTAGCCGCAGGCTATGTGATGAGTTATATGTATCAGGATAGGGAACGAGTAAATCTTTCGATAACAGGTGGGACGACACCGCAGCGTATGTATGAAATTTTGGTACCTATGGTAAAAGATAAAAAACAGTTTCGGCATGTGCATTTCTATAACTTTGATGAAATACCCTATCGAAAAGAGGACCGTGAGGGCGTTACGATATCCGGTCTGCGGGATGCATTCTTTACACCTGCTCACATAAAAGAAGAACAAATTCATAAGCTTGATCAGTTTAATTATCAGACACAGGACGAGCGCATTGAAAAAGACGGTGGGCTGGATATGGTGATTTTGGGAGTAGGGGCAGACGGTCACTTTTGCGGTAATCTGCCACAGACGACAAAATTTGGTGATCTGACAACCCGTGTGGAAAATGATCAGCGTTTAAAAGCACGCATCTTGCCGGAGTTTCATAATGTTGAGGAAGATGTTCCTGAGTATTATATTACAATGGGTCCACGCAGTATTATGCGTGCCAGACATATCGTCATGATTGCCAGCGGAGTAAAAAAAGCAGGCATTATCAAAACACTGCTGGAACAGGTGGTTGATCAGGATGTGCCAGCCTCCATTCTGACATTGCATCCTCATTTCACTCTGATTGTGGACGAAGAAGCGGCATCTCTGCTGTAAAGAATAAGATAAAAACCCTGTAAGTTATGGATATTATGTCCTCTATAACTTCAGGGTTTTATTTTGTAAGGTAAGTTCCAAAAGACTTTGCCCATTATATACATGCACTATTGATAGGAAAACTGCAAATACAGCTTAGTATTAAACGGATAGTTTGGATAACGCATTTACTGTTTGCAGATGCTATAGAGTTGTGTTTCGCTATCGTTATGTCATACATAGGGTTATGTGGCTATGCAGGAAGTCTTTGCTTCTTTAAAGCTCGCTGCCATGATTGTCATATCACCACATAGATGAATTTTTGTATCACAAATTTGAAGAAGTGTATCCCATTTGTTTATATGTTCGTCGTTGATCGTGCCGTTTCCTTCAATTACCGTTAGGAGGTGGAAATCCTTATGGTGTATCGTGGTATCTCCATGCAGCTCTATTTTCTTTAACGTAAAGATGCCGGGATCATTTTGGTATACTGTCTGTATACAATCTCTGCTTTGTATCAATTGTATCGGTGTGCGCTGTTTCAATACTTGCGGATAGTATATATACTTTGCAGCCTGTTCTATATGCAGGGGTCGCTTATGTCCTGATTCATCTGTTCGTTCATAATCATAAAGCCGATATGTGATATCAGATTGACATGTGAGTTCGTATATCAGAGATCCCTTACCTACCGCATGTACGGTTCCCGGCTGTAAATAGAAATAGTCATTGCTGGCACAGGGAAGATAGCGAATTCCATTAAGAAGCTTGTGATGAGCAACCGCATCCAGAAAATCCTGTTTCTTTTGCCAGTTGTGCCCCAGACATAACCGGGAGCCATCACTGTGAATGACATACCAGGCTTCCGGCTGAGCGTCTGTTGTGGATGTTTTATCAGGATGTACCTGAATAGATAAATCCTCATTTGCTGCCATTATATTTATACGCAGGGGAAATTGTTTACATGACAGATGAAAATATTCAGGATGATTCTTATAAAAATCAGATAAGGTATACGCTTCCTCATATATCTCGCAATCACATGAGGAATTCGCACTGGCACAGCTGATTTCACCTATGGATCTGGGATTTGTGAGATGGAATTGGTCTCCCAGTGTATCACTTCCCCATATCCGGTAATGACCAATCGGCTTAATACGATATAGTCGTTTCATATTAGAAACGGACAAATGTTTTCATGATAGCGACTTCTTTTCCTTCACTTTCTCCGTATGGTGTAATCGTATAAGACCTTATGGTTGCAGGGATACATACGCTTTCAGCAAAATGAATGACGAATGGCGCAAATTGTCCTTCCGGACTTTCAATGAGAGCTTCCTTACCGCTGATTAAATTCAGAGCATTGGTTTCTCCATCTGTGCAATGCGTTGTTTTTCCAGTCATCCAGATTCTTCTGCATTCCAGAAATTGAAGTTCACACAATCCCGTACGTTCTTCTTTATGTACACTGTCTTCTTCTATCAATACCGGATCAAAAGCACATTTTTCTTTAATCCAGCTGGTATGCTTATCCCATTGAATGTTCTTCATACCATGATCAATATGAACAGGTCTTGGAAGTCCGTCTAAACCAATTCTTCCCCAATCCCATAATTTGAAAGTGAAAATACAAGGTGAAGAGGAAATTTCTAAGACCATTGTATTAGCTCCGGAACAATGTACTGTACCTGCCGGTATGCTGAAGTGATCATGTTTTTTAGCTGGCAGCTTATTTGCATACTTTTCAGCAGGAAAATCAATTTTTCCTTCAGATGCCAGTCTGAGATCACGTTCCATCTCTTCACGGTTAGCCTCATCAGTTAAACCGAGATATATGTAAGTTTCTTCATCACTTGCACAGTCAAGATAGTAATAGCTTTCGTCCTGTGTAAAAGGCATCGCAAAATTTTGTACCATATATTGCTGGTTTGGATGTACCTGCAGGGATAAGTTTCCACCTTCCATCGTATCTAGGAAATCATAACGAATCGGATACTCTGCACCAAATCTGGCAAAGCCTTTTTCGCCGATCAATTGCTTTGGAAAACGCTGCATCAAAGTATAGCCTGGAATATTTACTGAAATATCTTTAAATGTGATGTTTACCTCATTTTCCTGGAACAGAAGATTATAACTCCATGCATAATTGATTCTGTCTTTATCCTCTACATCACAAACCTCCTTCATCCACTGACCGCCCCAGAGTCCTTCATCGAAGAACGGTACTGTTCGAAACGGCTGCTGTAAAAGCTGTGTTAGACCATCCTCAAATGCTTCTCTGTCAATCATGCGGGGATCATTGTGCTTTACAGTATCCAGATAGAAGTCAAATTTATCATATAGGCTTTGCTTATGTACATTACCTATTCTCCAGTCAATGAAATATCCCCTTTTGAACTTTCGTATCATGTCTTCATCTGCATTATCTGTATGGAAGTTCGGCAGATGCTCATGACGGTAGCGCATCTGAATTTCCCAGATTGTCATATCCGCAAGAACAAGAATATCACTCTTTGTGATGTAGTCTGCAGCAGTACCGAGAATCAAAATATTACCAGTGGCTGTATCTGCTTCTTCACGGGCATTTGCCAGTCTTTGCGGATCTACTAAATCCATCCACTTTCCGTAATAAGCAATTCCATATACACGGTCATTGGTAATGTTACGCTTTAAAAGCTCATAGATCTTATCATTATCATAAAAAATCGTATCACTGCAAATAATTTTATCAAATGTCAGATATTTACATAAACCTTCCAGCAGTTCCTCCTGATCTACGCCAATGTAGCAGTCGACACAAACGATGTTGCGCTCTTTGGTCATTTTGGTTTTGATCCATTTGCATATGTCCTCATAACCTCGTACGGCTTGATTGTCATGTCCCTGTATGACAGTGGTGGGGTGCTTTTCGTAATTAGATGCTGATGTTAAATACTTCATATGGTATCCTATCCTTTCCGATCCAATATTGCTTATATCATGGGATCTTTACGATTGCATTATAGCATTGAAAAAATAAATTGTCTATACAAAAATATATATGTATACATTATTTGTCATATGTATAAACAAATTATTGACTGAAGAAAAAAATCAAGGTATGATGTAGAAAAGGAGGAAATTATAATGATAGGAATACTTTTGATTTCACATGGACCTCTGGCTCAGGGACTGAAAGAAACGTATTGTTTTTTCAATGATGAAAGTGATCTTCTGGATGTTTTATGTTTACAGGAGAAGGATGATCCGGCAGATTTTCATGAAAAATTATCCTTAAAATGTGATGAACTGGACCAAGGTGACGGTATTTTGATATTTTGTGACATACCGGGGGGATCTCCCGCAAATCAGGCTCAGATACTACAAGCGCAGAGAAAACATGATCTTCATATTATTTCCGGCTGTAATCTCATCATGGTACTGGAAGCTTATATATCCAGAAATTTTATGGATCTGGATGCATTGTGTAAGCACTGTATCGCGAAGGGAAGAGAAAGCATTATGGAATTGCAGCTATCAAATGTAGAGGAAGCTGATGAAGATGCGGAATTCTAATCGTGTAAGCAAGGATCTTCATATGCATTCTATCTGGAGTATCGATGGTGAGTATGAATGCTCTGCATTAATTGAACTTGCAAAGAAAGCAGGACTGCATACGGTTGCTCTTTGTGATCATAATTGTATGCAGGGAATTGATGAAATGTATCGGGAAGGAAAGAAACAGGGAATTGCTGTATTACCTGCAATTGAATTTGATTCTCTGTTTCATGGATATGAAACACATATCATCGGTTTTCAGCTGCAATATCATGCCCCGGTATTCGAACATCTTCATGAAAGAATAAATGAACTGGAATTTGCGGCTTTCAAAAGCAAGGCACAGCGTCTTGAAGAGCTGTACCATGTTGATTTGCAGGTTGATACGCTTATGGAACGGTGCAGAAAGGAAAATCCTTTTCAGGTGATTTACGGAACGTTTTTAGCTCATGCGCAAAGAGAGCATCTGCAGCAGCTGCAGGACTATTATGAAGGTGGAAAGAGGGCGGGTAATGCAGTCGTCAATTTCTATTGGGATTCTTGTTCTTATGGTAAAGAGGCGTTTGTTCCTGTACCATATCCTCAGGCAGAGGATGTAATACAACTGATACATGAGTATAATGGGATCGCGGTCCTTGCCCATCCCGGTGTTGCTTTTTTCAAGAAGGATGCTTTACTGAATGAAATTTGTTCCATGGGGCTGGATGGCATCGAAGTATTTACAACCTATCACACCATGGATCAGCAGAACTATTTTAAGGAATATGCATTACAAAAGCATTTGCTGATCAGTGGCGGCAGTGATTTTCACGGCAGCTATAAACCGCATATCCGGATAGGAGAGTACGGAATGCGGAAAGAAGATGAACATTTGCTTGGTCCGTTACTGGAGAAGCTGAAGTGTAAAATATAATAGGAACGAAAAAAGAGAAATCAGTGACAGGGCTCTTTCCCGATTGTGGGTAAACATAAAACAGGGAGATTCAACATGATTGGTTTTATCAATAGAAGTTGAAGTCTCCCTTTTTCATATACCCTAAAGTAAGAAAGAAACAGTGATAGAATTTCTCTTTTCTTTTACTGCAGGTTTCCTGCATTATGTTATTTTAGAAAGCTGAATGCATCCGGATCTGCAATGAAATGTGCATATAAAGGGATTGGATCAACTGGATTTTCCCAAGGGACCTCTTCCGCATTCAATTGCGTAATTCTGATTTCATGTTCATGATACTGTTTATTCAATACGAATTCCGGCAAACTTGAGGAACCTTCCATAACAAAGACTGGAGCACCTTTCATTTCTTTCAGATGTCCATATTCACTATTGGCATCTTCAATAATCAGATCACCAAATATAAACGGATCTTTTCCCGTATTGATGGATAAATGGTAATAACCGCTAGGAATGATTAAATAATCCCCAGGCTTCACATTTAACATAATCACCTGAATACTGTTTTCTTCATAGGCAAATAATTCAAAAAATCCTGTACCCTGAAGAACCTCATATGCTTCAATGTGCCTTGTTTTCTTAATCGGATGTACGCCATGAATATGACCGTGAGCTTTCATCATTTCCTTATGAATCGTCTGTGGCATTAGAATGGTATATTCATAACGGATATGCTGACTCTTAAAGATCTCTTTGTGGGCGCTGCGGTAGATACCGTTATACATGTAATACAGAGGATAATCATCCTCATAATCTACAGAATTACGGAATAATTCACGCATATCCTTCATTCTTCGGATTGCGATTTCCTCAATCACAGTATCCGGTGGTACCTGCAATTCTCTTGTTTCGTCGTTAAATACAGATGGGATGGTAGATGCTTTTCCAAAATCATAGTCCATAATATGACCTCCAATCATTTCTAATTTCATTATTATCATGCTCGGATTCTATTGTCAACCTGAGTATTTTTATTACTTTTATATGTACAAAGCAGAGAATTGTATGCTTTTTCTTTATAGATTTACGAAAAAACCTAGTTTTATAATATTTTATTTTCTTTACTTTCCAGGACAATAAAGAAGAATGTCTAAAAATCAGCAAAATAAAAAATTTTAAAATTGATAGTACCTTTTTTTATAGCATAACAAATTTAATAAATTTTAATTTTTGTATAGACAATAAAATAATTGTATGTAATAATTTGATTAAGGTTAGTACAAAAAGGAGGCTGGACATATGTCATTTGTTTTTACAAGAGTGGATGATCGGGCAATTCATGGACAAACAGTTACCATGTGGAGCAAGATTTTCCAGAACAACGGTATTCTGCTGGTGGATGATGAAATATCGAATGATCCAACAATGCGTCAGATTTACAAAAATGCTGCAGTGGGAATGAAAGTTTTTATTTATACCGTTGAGCAGGCATTGATCAAGGCGAAGCAGGCATCAGAGAGTGAACGAAATTATATTCTGATAGCCAGATCACCTATTGTGTTCGAGAAACTGGAGAAAGGCGGTGTAAATGTAGGTAATAAAATCACTCTCGGACCGGTATCACAGGAAGAAGGCAGAACCCTTCTTGCTCAATTTACAGCATTAAATGATGAAGAAATACAGGCGTGCGAATATCTTTCTGAAAAGGGTAAAGAAATCGTATTCCAGAATATTCCTTCTACACAGGCAGTTGATTGGAAATCCGTACATCATAAATAAAAACATAGGAGAGGAGTGAGTCGTGTGAGTATATTACAGGCAGTACTGATTGCTCTGTTCAGCTATTTAGCAGCAGAGTGTGTACCAGTTCTTATGGGGGATTTTGGAGGATATTATGTTTTAAGTAAGCCGCTGGCTTCCGGATTGATCGTTGGAATTATTCTTGGGGATGTTTCAACAGGTGTCACAGTGGGAGCAGCTGTTCAAACAGTATATCTTGCCACAATGTCTGTTGGTGGTTCCATTCAAACAGATATCGCTGTTGTTGCTTATCCTGCTGTAGCACTCGGAGTAGTATCTGGTGGAGATGCCAATGTTTCTATAGCACTTGCCACAACCTTAGGAATCGTTGGTATTCTAATCTGGAATGGTATGGAATTCTGCAATGTATTCTGGGGTAATATGGCTGTGAAAGCTGCAGAAAAAGGTGATTATAAGGGTGTTATTAAATATCATGTCTTTGGTGCCCAATTAACTACCTTCCTGCTTCGTTTTGTTCCGGGATTTCTCGTTTTGTACTTTGGTGCAGACTATGTAATCAGTCTGACAAATGCTGCACCGGCTTGGACCATTCATGCACTGGAAATTGTAGGCGGCGTATTACCAGCTGTTGGTATCACGATGATTACCAGCTTGTTAATTAAGGATGGAACATACTGGGTATATTTCCTGACAGGCTTTATTCTCATAACCTACTTTGAACTGAGTATGGTAGCTGTTGCTGTAATTGCTGTAATTTTTGCAGTAATCGCATACAAGCTTCTTGGCAGAAGCACTCCTGCTGATCAGGAGGAAGACGATATGGAGGTTGAATTCTAATGGAACAGAAGAAATTAAAGAAATCAACATTGATGAAGAGTTATTTAAACTGGTCATTTTTCCATCTTACATCTCTTGGCTTTGAACGAATGGAGGCATTTGGTTTCCTGCATAGTATGCTGCCAATCATTAAGGAATTGTATGGAGACGATAAGGAAGAAGAGATAAAGGCATTAAAACGTCATAGTGTATTTTATAATGTTGAGCCCATTCTAGGCAGTGTGGTACCCGGTATTGTCGCAGCTCTTGAAGAAAATCGGGCGAACGGTGCAGAGATTGATGACGGTATGATCAATGGCGTGAAGGTTGGTCTTATGGGACCGCTGTCAGGAATTGGAGATAGCTTTTTCCAGGGATTGATGTGTCCGATTTTCTTGAGTATTGGCATCTCTCTTGCAGCTGATGGAAGTATCGTAGGTCCTCTGTTTTACATATTTACCATGTTTCCTCTGATTGTTGCTTTCTCTTATATTGTATATTTTAGAGGGTACAGATTAGGAATTGAATCCGTCAATATGTTTCTTGGTAAAAATGCAAAGCGTATTCAGGAGGCGTTCTCTATTCTGGGTCTGATCGTAACGGGTGCGATCGGTGCCAGCTTTGTGGCATTAAGCGTGAATATTACAATCGTAAAGGATGTTACGGTTCAGGGCTTTCTGGATGGTGTATTCCCATCTGTACTGCCTTTGCTTCTGCTCGTTGTGACATGGATTTTGATGGTAAAGAAACATGCGAAAGCAACACATCTGATTATTATCTATATTATACTTGCTTTCATTGGTGCATTTACAGGTATTATATAAATCACAGGTGCTGCTGAAGACTTGGTATTGGACAAAGCATCCATGATAAATACATGTAAGCTTTTCATTTTTATACGAGTAAAGGGAGCTTTTACTTCCATACTACTCCTTCCCTGAGTACCGAAAAGGGATAAGGAACAACACTGTAGAAAAGAAACAGCGAAAAAACGAACAGGTATGTGAACATACATTTAGAAAAAGAACATGAAGCAGGCTCTGATTCACTCTCGGATATTATAAAAAAGGTAATTCTAATAGTGACTGATAGCCTAGAATTACCTTATTCCGATTTTGAACGTAAGCATACTCTCCTGTTCTTTTTTGTATCGTGCGAAAAACGCATACCTCATTCAGTAGACTGCTGGTTTTCCTGCTGTATAAGCGCCAGATAATCACCATATCCCTTTTCCTCCATCTCAGAGATGGGAATAAACTTCAATGCTGCACTGTTGATACAGTAACGCATCCCACCGCAATGCTGCGGACCGTCATCAAACACATGTCCCAAATGCGCGTCGGAATGTGCACTGCGTACCTCTGTTCGACGCATACCTCCACTTATATCACTTTTTTCTTTTATCAGGTCTTTCTGAATCGGTCTGGTAAAGCTCGGCCATCCGCAACCGGAAACAAACTTATCCGTAGAAAGAAATAGTGGTTCTCCACTGACAATATCGACATAGATTCCTTTTTCAAAGGTGTCCCAGTAAGCATTTCGATAAGGTCGCTCTGTCGCGTTTTCCTGTGTTACTGCAAATTGCTCTGCACTCAGTCTCTGCTTTAGCTCCTGCTTCTCCGGCAACGGGAAACGGTGGGGCTCTGCCGCTTCCTTCCTTTCAAATTTCCAGGCGGGTATATGACAGTAACCATCCGGATGCTTATCCAGATAATCCTGATGACAGGTCTCTGCGGAATAGAAATTTTCAAGAGACTGATATTCAACAGCAAGCGGCTGATCATAGGATTTCTGAAGCTTGTCCAAAGACTGCTGTATAACATCGGCATCCTTTGGATTGGTATAATAAATACCGGTGCGATACTGAGAGCCGATATCATTTCCCTGACGATTTACGGATACCGGGTCGATGATAGTGTAAAACTGATTCAAAAGCTCCTCCAGCGTAAGCACGTTTTTATCATACAGGACATGTACACACTCTGCAAAGCCCGTATCCTTTGTACAGACATCCTCATAGCTTGGATTATCACTCGTTCCGTTCGCATATCCGCACTCCGTGAAGCGGACGCCTTCAAGGGAGGATAAGAATTTCTGTACACCCCAGAAGCAACCGCCGGCCAGAAATATCTCTGCTTCTTCATCATGCTGTATATCTGCCTGAATATTTACCTTCTGAACCGGCTGTTCGCTTTTTCTTGTAAACAAATAAAACAGTAAAAGTATCCCTGCGGCGGCGAATATTAAAAGTACCATGTCATATCATCTGCCTTTCTTTCATATAGTAGCTGTTGTCATCGTAAACTGCATGCGGCAGCTTCAACACTTACAGCATCCCCAGAGAACAAATATTTATACATGCGGTATAAAGGTGAGAAATGTGGCAAGAATTGTATTAGAAACTGTTACAATCACGGCAATTCTATGATAGACTAAAGCTGAAATGGAAAGGAGCATTGCTATGGAGTTTAGAAGAATCAAACCGGAAGATTATAAGGACATCCATGCACTGAATGAAAAGCTGGGGTATTCCTATGATGGGGATAAGGTGTATGAGCGTATCATTTCCATACTGGAAACGGGAAGTGACTTTATCACCGTTGCGGAGGATGAAGGCAGAGTTGTTGGTTATATTCACGGATCGCCTTATGAAACACTGTATTCAGATAAGCTGGTCAATATTGTGGCTTTGGTAGTCAGTGATGATTACGCGGACAATGAAGAGGTGCGTCAGATTTATGATGTATTTGAGGCCAGAGTACGAAAAAACGGATATTGCGGTCTTCGTATGACTGCGAATGTCAGAAGAAAAAATCTTTTCAAGCTGCTGAGTCAGCATGGATTCAAGAGTCACAGCGACCTGAAACACTATCTGAAATATTTTGACTAGTATTAGATTATTGAGGGAAAGAATGCGTACTGCGATATAACAGGGATTATATCGTTTTTTTATGCTGAAGTATATTCTGACAGCCTGCCCTCTACCTTTTAAATCATTGGCGGCTGCCTGCTTCTTGCTGATGGGATATCAAAAAAGGATGAATTTCACCCTTTTTCAAAATGACATATAAATCTGATGATCTCATTGCGGCAGCTGGCTAGCGTATTACATATGGGAATGCAGGAGGATTGCTTTAAGTATTAGATGTTGCATTCTGCAGAAGAAAGTAAGAACTATGCAGAACAGCTTCGTGAGGATAACAATACTATTGCCATTATCGACTGCTTTGCTTTTTCAATGCTTTCAGATTGCTCGTACGTGGTACCTTGCGCAGTTTTTCCAGATTCTGCGCCAGTATTTTTTCGTAGGAGGATGTCAGCTCCGGTTCATAGAAATGCTTGTTTTTCAATCTGTCCGGCAGATACTGGATACGATTCCATAGATCACTACGTTCATAATCATATTTTTCATCATCATCCATATTGACCGGTGTATATCGAAGATAATCCGGGACACTGTAGGAGGTATGGCGCAGTGTACTCATTGCTGTATCGATTGCATGCTCTGCACTCTTTGACTTTGGTGATAGAGTCAGATCTATCACGGCTGCGGCCAGGATAATACGGGCCTCCGGAAAGCCTACTCGTTTTGCGGCATCAATTGCCGTTGCACACCGTGCCACTGCTGCAGGATTTCCCAGACCGATATCTTCATATGCGGTAACGAGCAGTCTACGCTCGATACTGTCCATATCATTCGCCTCGATCATGATACCCAGATAATACAGGGCAGCATCTACATCACTTCCCCGAATGGATTTCTGGAATCCGCTTAATACATCATAATAACCGTCTCCATCGCTGTCCATGCTCATATTCGGAAACTGGGAATATTGAGAAACAAGCTCCTGTGTGATGACACCGTCACTTGCAAGTGCACAGATTTCAAGAATGTTGAGTGAATATCGTATATCTCCATTGCTGTGACGCGCTATGATATGCAGTGCTTCCTCCTCAATCTGAACACTGTCATTGAGGCCGTCCTGATGATGAATGGCTTTCATCAGAGCCTGTTCGATATCCTCCTGCTGCGCCTGCTTGATTTCAAACAGATGACAGCGGGAACGGATGGCGGGATTGATGGCATGCAGCGGATTGCTGGTGGTTGCGCCGATCAGGGTGATATTACCGTTTTCCACATGTGGGAGCAGAAGGTCCTGCTTATCCTTGTTTAACCGATGCACCTCATCAATGATCACGATCAGTCCCTCGTAAAACTTTGCCTCCTGAAATATGGTTTCCAGATCCTTCTTATTTCCGGTTACTGCATTAAACATGCGAAACGGAAGCTCCAGCTCGTTTGCGAGCACCATAGCCAGTGTTGTTTTACCGGTACCGGGAGGTCCATAGAAAATCATGGAGAATAAGCGCTTTTCAAGAACACATCTGCGAAGAACTTTGCCTTCACCAATCAGGTGCTGCTGTCCGATGATATCATCCAGATGCTGCGGCCGCATCCGAAAAGCCAGTGGCTGCTTCATATACATTCCTCCATTCATGTACGTATAATTTTATCATAAAATCATAGAAAAGGGAGCATCAACAGGTATTTCTACCCAAACAGATGCTCCAGAAGAATCTTCGTACCAATCAGTATCAGAATGATACCTCCCAGAATGCCGGCATATTTCTCTAAAAGATCACCGAGGCGGTTTCCAAGATAGACGGCAATGAAGCTCAGCACAAAGGTTGTAACACCAATAACCGTAATCGCAGTCCAGATATGTACCTGTAGAAATGCAAAGCTGATACCGACAGCAAGTGCATCAATGCTGGTCGCTACAGCCAGAATCAGAATGGTTTTTAAAGTCAGAGATTTATCTTCACAGGCCTCCTCCTCTCCACGAAGAGACTCCCGTATCATGTTCCCTCCGATGATGGCCAGCAGACCAAATGCAATCCAGTGGTCGATGGAAGCGATGAACTCCTGAAAATAGCTTCCTGCCCACCAGCCGATCAATGGCATAACAGCCTGGAAAACACCAAAGAAAAAACCCAGCGTGAGTGCATAACGCAGAAGATCTTCTTTCTTCATTGTCATACCTCTTGCGATGCTGACCGCAAATGCATCCATACTCAGCCCGATACCAATCATAAAAATAGAAAATAAACTCATACCCTTATCCTCCTGAATGAAAAAGAGACTCATACGTGAAAAACACACGCATAAGTCTCGTTATTTAATACTTAAGCCAGATTCACTGTGAATCATTATGTTGACCTAACTACTCAAATGTGAGCTAACTACTCCCTTATAAGCCTGTACATCATATCAGAAATAAATGTAAAATGCAATATATCAAAGTGCATTTTCATTACTTAATTCATTTAGCAGGTCATTTGCTTCCGATTTCCTGCTATCTGCCTTTTTGTAGTCTTTAAAGGATGGAAAATCAATTTTATTTACTTGATTGATATCGTTCAGATTCACTACGAGGCTGATCGTCATATCAACTGCTTTCTTTTTTTCGTCCTCATCGTCCAGCTCATAGGACGCTGCGACCTTCATTTCTATACGCTCAAACTGATTCTGCTTATTCACTGTGAAAATATAGGAGCCTTCACGTATACCGGTGACTTTAATGCCATTCCCGAGTTTAAAGGTATCATCATCAATGGATTTATTAGCATAATCCTTTGCGGCACTCAGACCGTCTTTATTCATGACAGCCGTGATGACCTTTCTGCCATCCTTTTCCTCCATCGTCATTTCTTCAAAGCTCTTTTCAACATTCTTTTTCGGATCACCGGTTTCCTTATCAAGCTTCAGCCTGTTCAGCAGCTGATCATCCAATTCCTTGTATTCCTTTTCCATCTCCATGATGTTTGCATACACAACATCATCCTTCATATAAAATGATGCAAGATCATCGAGTCCGATTCCATTTACAGCGGCATCCATGTGCAAAGCCAGCTGCAGCTTCTTTTCCGCATTATACGTTCCGTCCATGGTAACCTTGGCATGCATATCCATATCATCTGCATCAACGAGCAGCTTCATATCATAGGCTGCGGATTTCATCTTTGTAATGTTTGTTGCTGCCTTTGCATACGCATCCAGTGCATCCTCATTTATTTTGTTCTTACTGCTGCATGCTGCAAGTGTGAAACCCATCAGTGCACAGGTCAGTATCGCCAGTATTTTTTTCAATTTTCTCATCTCCCTTTTCTATTTAGAAAAAGGCCGCGAAGCTAAGAGTTCAACGGCCGTTACATGTTATTCTATGCTGCCTTCCTTGTAATCCTTGAAGTCCGGGAAGTCAATGCTGGAAACCTTGTTGATATCCTTTACGGTCAGAGATATCGTACCATTCATTTCCTGCTTGGTCTCACCCTTGGTATTTGTCATCTCCATGGTAATGACAGCTTTCTCCATGAAGTCATTGTTCAATGTGACATCCATATCCAGCTTCTTGAATTCTACATTCGCATCCGTAACATTGTTTTTCTCTGTTTCTTTCTTTGTTTCCTCGTTCAGCTTTTCAACATCGAAGGAAAGCTTCAGGTCGTTTCCCTTTACAGATGCTTCCTTCAGGAATTTCTTCATGTCTTCCTTGTTCATTTTAAAGGTATCCGCATCAAAATTTACATTTGGAATACTTGCAGTACCCATTGCATCCTTCAGACTTGTTTTCTGTTTCATCATATCCATCATGTTCAGGTACATGGTATCGTCCTTAACAAACAGCTGCATGTATTTCTCCAGCTTCTGTCCACTTGCTTCCATATCCATGATCATGCTCAACTGCAGAGGCTTCTTTGTTTCTGAAATAAAACCACCATACAGCTTAATCTTTGCATTTTCCTTATCTACAGTCATATCCATATCTGCAGAGTAATTCGCATTTTTTACCTCGCTGAATTTCTTTACCGAGGATTCCAGCTTATCCAGTGCGTCGTCACTTACCTTGGAACCGGAGCAGGCAGCCATGGAAAACAGCATACCAAAACTTAATACCAGTGCGGCTAATTTTTTCATTTGTTTCTCTCCCTTACTATTTTTATTATAGTTTAATAATACCATAAGGTTCTTTCATTTTATAGTATTTTTCTACAAATTACAAAAAAGTAAGAAATACAAACTAACTGTGTTTCCCTATGAAATAAACACGGATGAATTGCGTCTTCCGTAAATCTGCGATACACTATATAAATATAAGAAGGAGGTGTCTGTATGATACGAATCGGGCAATCAACAGATATACATCAGCTGGTAAAAGGAAGAAAGCTGATTCTGGGAGGCGTGGAAATTGAACATGAGATGGGACTGCTTGGGCATTCCGATGCGGATGCGCTGCTGCATGCAATAGCGGAGAGTATTCTGGGGGCGCTGGCGCTGGGGGATTTGGGAAAGCATTTCCCGGATACCGATGAAAGATATAAGGATATGAATTCTTTGTGGATGCTGAGGCAGGTATATAAGATTATGGAGGAAAAGGGATACGCAATCGGTAATCTGGATGCCATGATCATGATTGAACGACCCAAAATGGCTCCGCATATTCCGGCAATGAGAAAGCATGTCGCAGAGGCACTGTGCTGTGATATGGAACAGGTTAGCATCAAGGCAACACGCGGGGAAAAGCTGGGCTTCGTTGGTCGTGAGGAAGGTGTGCAGGCACAGTGTGTGGTACTGCTGCATAAAAAGGAAGGCATTGCATAACCGCTTTTCCTTCCAATGATAAAACTAAGAATTATTTTTAATTTTATTCTTAAAACTATTGACGGATTCACTTTTCGGGTATATAATAAGAACGGTTCTTAAGATTGGAGGTTGACATGATAAGAAAGTCTTCCAAGCAGCGTGATATGATACTAAACTATATGAAACAGATAGATGGTCATGTCACACCGGAGCAGGTCTTTCAGGAAATGAATGCCGGCGGCCAGAAAATCAGTCTGGCAACGATTTATCGAAATCTGAATATTCTCTGTGAGATGCATGAAGTCAAAAAGATTGCGCATCCTATAGATGGTTATCAGTACGATAAAACTTGTAAACCGCACTATCACCTGCACTGTATTAAGTGCGACCGCATCCTTGATTTGGATATTCCTTATCTTGAGTCATTCAACGAGGAAATGTCAAAACAGACTGGACTTCCAATCAAGACACACAATATGATGGCAGAGGGTATCTGCCAGGATTGCTTGAAAAAGCAGAATGGTATGGATCAGGAACACTGATCAGAAAATGTAAAGTTAAAAACGGAGGAAAAAAACATGGAATTAAAAGGATCTAAGACAGAACAGAACTTAATGGCAGCATTCGCCGGTGAATCTCAGGCACGTAACAAATACACATATTACGCACAGATGGCTCGTGAAGAAGGTATGGAGCAGATCGCTGATATCTTTGAAGAAACTGCACGCAATGAGCAGGAGCACGCAAAGCTGTGGTTCAAGGCTCTGCATGAGGATAAGGTTCCTACAACTGCAGTAAATCTGGAGGATGCAGCTGCTGGTGAAAACTATGAGTGGACTGACATGTACAAGGGATTTGCGGAAACTGCAAAGGAAGAAGGCTTTGCTAAAATCGCATTCCAGATGGAGCAGGTTGCTAAAATCGAAAAACATCACGAAGAACGTTACCTGAAGCTGCTGGAAAACGTGAAGAACGGTAAAGTATTTGAGAAAGATGAAGCTACTGTATGGGTATGTGATATCTGTGGATACCGTCACGAAGGAACTGCAGCACCAAAGGCATGTCCGGTATGCGGATACTCCGGAGCTCACTTCGCTGAAGAAGCTAAAAACTACTAAGAGAAAGTCATTAAGAAAACACGGCATAGATCCGTGTTTTTTTTGCGATATACAGCTTATTTCTAAGCCGTGATTTTATAGCACTATTGGTGTTGGGGCACTGCCTTCTTATGCATAGCGATAAACGCGACTCTTCAGGTTCAGCATCTTCCTTATGATTCTATTGCACCCGGAATCCTGCGTGTAGGCTTGTGATTATTTTATATAGAAGGAAATATAATTGTTTGTTAATCTACCTGTTGATAAGAAATACTGGTTAAAATGAGCAAAAACATTCAAATTCATTTATAGTATATATAAAAATGAATGAAAATGCTTGATTTTGTTTCGCTGCAGCCTTATAATTAGATTGTAAGAAAGGGCACTATGGTGTAAAAGGTGACAAAATGAAACCAACAAAAAAAGCATGTGAAATGACGACAAAGGAGCTTGCACAGTATATTGATTATTCCGTATTAAAACCTGAATTTACAGAGGAGGATATCATTGCTCTTACAAAAGACGGCGTCGAGCTGGGCTGTGCTACAATCTGTATCAATCCAGGATATATGGATCTTTGTGAACCATATGTTAAGGGAAGCGAAACAATGCTGTGTCCGGTATGTGACTTCCCATTTGGGACGAGCTCAACAGAATCTAAAGTGAAGCAGATTGAAATCGTAGCAAAATACGATACTGTAAAAGAAGTGGATATCGTTGCTAATTTCGGTCTGATCCGTTCCGGTAAGTTTGATGAAGTCACGAAGGATCTGAAAGCATGTGCGGATGCTGCTCATAAATATGGCAGAGAAATCAAGGTGATTTTTGAAACAGATGCTCTCAATGAGGAACAGGTGCGTAAAGCATGCAAATGCTGTATCGATGCAGGGGCAGATTTTGTAAAAACCAGCACCGGATTCCTTACAGGCTTTGAATCACACGGAGCAACACCGGAAATCATTAAGGTTATGATGGAAGAGGTTGACGGTAAATGTAAGGTTAAGGGAAGCGGATGCATCCGTACCAGAGAACATTTCCTGCAGCTGATCGATATGGGAATCGATCGCATGGGTGTTGGATACAAGTCTGTACCGGTAGTTTTAGGTCTGGATAATAAGGTTTCCACAGATAATTACTAATATCGGATAAGAAGCGAAGAATATAGTAAAGAGGCAAATAGGGATGCCTCTTTTTTACTGTGGAAATATTATCAGCAGCACGATACCGGAAAGCTGTGTGGTAACTCTCATACTTTTTGTACATAAAATGTTATATTAGCTGTACTGTGAATGTATGTATGGTTGTAAAGGCTGAAAGATGTCGTACTGCATACCTGAATAATATAAAAGAACATACAATTGTATCTATGCAATTGCTGATCGATATTTGAATCCTTTAAAACAAAATGGCTGCTTTCAAGAAGAGCTGATAGGTATTCGTATCGATTAAGAGAAATGAATGGTTTTCCTTTGAAAAACAGTAAACTAATCAGATTATGAGATAAACAAGAAACAAAAGCTTGCTAAATATGGAAAATACCAAATAAAATCACAGTTTCGAATATATTATTTTATAATAACAAACATTTTCCTGCTTTGAATAAGCAGAATTGTAACTGCAATGCTGTCAAACGTGCAAGAATGTGCAAATAATAAAAAGGCTGCGTGTCATTTATAAGTATATCGCTATTTATAGTTTTGTAAACGATTACACAAATAAATATAATATCCTTGTAATTACAGCAGGTCTGATTTTCCAAGGGGTAGGGGCCGTGAAATGTGAGAAAGGATGACTTGCTGTTGAGCTGCTTTATGCAGAGAAAAGGAGATGAAGTTATGATTACTTGGGTACAGGCTGCACTGCTGGGTCTAATGAGCTGTACAGCAGCGTCCATCCCTGCCGCACTGGGTACGACGATTGGTAACTATACATTAAATCGTCCGTTGATTGCCTCATTATTTGTCGGGTTGATATTGGGTGATGTAGAGGGCTGTATCAAACTGGCTATTCCTATGCAGATTATCTATATCGCAGTTGTAACACCTGGAGGAACCGTTGCTGCCGATCTTCGTGCAGTATCGTATATCGGTATCCCGCTTGCCTATGCAACAGCGAAATCACAGGGGCTTGATCTTGGCGGTCCGGAAGCACTGGGACTTGCCGGATCCATTGGTGCACTGGTAGGTACGGTCGGCACGGTACAGTTTTATGGAACTGCTATGATGAATCTTGTCTGGCAGCATATCGGATGGGCAAGACTTGATAAAAAGGGTTTTAATATCATAACAAAGGTCAATGTGATACTTCCGCTGATTTCGCATATTCTTGTATCCTTTATTCCGGTCATGCTGATTACCTATTATGGTGCTGGAGCTGTTACAGATTTTAAAACGGCGTTACCAATGGATTCCTGGTATATGAAATCGCTGTTTACTATCGGCAGCTTACTGCCTGCGGTAGGGATTGCAATACTGCTGAAATCTGTCGTAAGCAAAGCCACCGATTTGATTTTCTTCCTGTTTGGCTTCACGGTTGCGGCATCCATGCATTTAACACTGATTGCGGCAACTGCAGTCGGTGCTGTATTCGCACTGATCAATTATCAGATGACGATGATTCGTTTGAGAGGTGCAAAGACAAATACAAATGAAGAGGAGGATATCTGATATGAAGAAGCTTTCGAAAAAAGTTTTATCCAAATCCTTCTGGCGCTGGTTTTACGGAAATCTAACATGCTTCTCTCATGAACACATGCAGACCTTCGGTTATATGTGGTCCATGCTGCCAATCGTTCAGGAACTGTATGACTCCAAGGATGAGCAGGCTGAAAAGCTGAAGACCTATTACCCATTCTTCAACACGGAGCCGCAGATTGGTTCCATTGTTGTCGGCATAACTGCTGGTCTGGAAGAAGCACGTGCGAACGGAGCAGAAGAAATTGATGATGAGATGATCAATGGTATTCGCGCCGGTTTGATGGGACCTCTTGCAGGTATTGGTGACTCTTTGATTGTCGGCACCTATATTCCGGTACTGCTGGGTATCGCATTGGGGCTTTCAGAGGGTGGCTCACTGATTGGTCCTCTGTTCTATATTATCGTATGGAATATCACAAGTATTTTATTTCAGAAATGGATTTATGGAAAGGGCTATGAGCTTGGCGGTTCTGCTGTGGAGGTAATTGTCGGCGAACAGGCAACTGCATTGCGTGAATCTGTCATTGTAATGGGTCAGGTAATCGTAGGTGCCATGGCCGGCACCTGGGTTTCAATTACAACGGCTGTACAGCTGACAACTTCTATTCAGAATAAAACAGAGATGGTCATTGAAGGCTCTAAAGTTATCGAAAAGGTTACAGGAACTCAGGAAGTACCTGTACTACTGCAGGAAAAGCTCGATGGTGCATTTCCCGGCGTTCTGACTCTGCTGTTTGTAATGGGCTGCTGGTGGCTGATGGCGAAAAAAGGAATCAGCCCGATCAAGATCATGCTGCTCATGGTTGTGATTGCTGTTGCCGGAGTTCTGGTTGGATTCTTTGATCCGGGTCTGTCATATTAAGAAAGACAGATAAAGAGAGGAATTGTTGCATCCCTGATGGATAAATGTATGTAATTAAATATGATGCAGATTCCTTCTGAAATACAGACATCTCCTTTTCCAAGACAGCGACTGTCATGTTTGTAATCTCCCTTTGGAAGAGCTGTTATCATATAAAAAATCATCGATACTGCTTCGATGATTTTTTAGTTCAGTATGATGGATAGTTCAAAGCCTCCGGGAGATAAACGGTTCAGACTCTTCGATAAAGCTTAAAGCTTTTTAGATAACAATATATAATGAAATGATGTATTCCTGCAATATAAGCCGGATGATGAACTGCTTGTGGAGCATCCATATCGGACTACTCTTTGCTGTTATATGGAAATGGTGCAGTACAGCTGCTATTTGACAGCAATGAAATGATCCGGAAGTGTTTCCATTCCTGTCGTGCGATTGATAAAAACATCTTCAAATTCATCCAGCTGAGCAAACGTACAAAAGCCCTTTACGTGCAGCTTGCTGTCATCGATCAGAAGATAATTATGATTTGATAATTCCATAGCGATACGCTTCAGCTCTCTTGTGGCCATCTCGGCTGTGAAAGCCTTCTTCATGCCCAGATTAACACCGGCACAGCCGATAAAGGCACGGTCAAAATTATAGAGACGCAGCATATTTTGAGCTTCATTGCCCTCACTCATTCGATATTTCGTATTGAATTCTCCACCGATGACAATGATTTTAGCCTTTGGATTCTGAACATTCTGTACGATTAGGTGATTGTTTGTTACAATTTTAATCGGTCTGCTGCTTAGAAAGTGAATCATCGGTACAATACTGGTACCACCATCCAGAAAAACACACTCCCCATCCTCTACCAGCGTGCTGGCAGCTTTACAAATCCGCAGCTTCTTATCATAATGAATGGACATGCGTTCCATCATTTTTATTTCCGCTTCATCTGTCAGAATGCGTTCCCGTTCTTTTTTTACAGCGCCTCCGTAAATTCTGTCAACCTTATTTTCATCATCCAGCTCAAGAAGGTCTCGGCGTATGGAGGATTCCGATACATGCAGCTCTTTGGCAATCTGTTTTACCTGTATCGTCTGTTCCGATTCCAGTTTTTTTAGAATATACAGCTTTCTATCAGCTGACAGCATGTCTGTTCAACTCCTATCTTTATGGTTTATCAGAGGTATTTATCCTTATGTATGTGTGTCTGGTGCGTTATGCAAACTGTAGTCAGCATATTCGTTCATAGCTTTATTATACGAGAATATGAAGAGCATTACAAGCACTATTGCACGAATATTATCGAAAATGTACGATTTATTATGGATATAGATGTTAAAACGAGCATAAACAAGCAAATAAGCGGAAGGAATGTAAATGAAAAAGTCATCCTTTTTCCGGAAGGCAGCCTATCAGTAGAGCTGTTCAGCCGGTAAGGATGAGTATATGTAGGAGCTGTTAATCTGTCAGAGTAAGCAACAGCTGTCTAAATTCCTGAAAGCTTATACATTCCTTGATCTGATCGGGTACATGCTTCTGAGAGAACAGCAGAATCAGGGCTTCATACAGCTTTCTGAATAAATGTGACTCCTGTTCGTGTATGGCGATCAACAGGACAACATGAACAATCTGCTTGTCCCAAGTGATACCCTGCTTCGACAGGGCGAGAGCTATGCCGGTCCTTCTGGCGTCCATTTTCATGGAATGAGGAACAGCGATACATCCAAAGGCTGTGGAAGCGGCCTCCTCCCGCTTGATTACATCTTCATAAAAGGATGGAGAGGTATAGCCCTGTGCATAGAGCTTATCGTGGAGGATACGGATTATCTGTTCTTTTTTCAAACCGGCATCTGTATGCAGATAGAAAAGCGATTCATGAAAAAAGTCAGAAAAGCTCTCAGAGAGGATATGCAGCTTTTTCTGATCTATAACCTCCTGTATTTTTTCGAATATCAGCTTAAGATCCATTGCTTTTTTCAATGGAGGAATCATCAGCATATGCGGATACTCTTTTTGTACGGGAATTGTGGTAAACAACAGGTCGATTGCTGTATCCGGCAGCTGTGCTTCATAGGAGCATGCAGCACTGATACAGATTTCAGAATCAAAATGAATGAGAAGATAATTATAGATTTCCTGCCTGCTATTTTGATAATCCGGACACAGCAGTACGCATTTCAGCTTTCCGCTGTCGCTGCTCTGCCGTTCGATATCGGCACCGATGTGCATAGCAAGATAAGCGATTTCATCTGCAGTGATGTGGAGATTACAGGAAGCCTCCAGATAATTTGCTACATAGATTGCGCAGTCGAACAGCATTGGGCAGGAGGCCTGAATGCTTTCCAGCAGCGGGTTGCGCAATGAGGTGTTTCTCTTACAGCGGGCAAATAAATTCTTGAAATGCAGAGCAAGCGGATACAGCAGCGTATCCTTATCGAGCTGTAAACCATACTGTCGGTTGACAGAGGATATAACGGTCTGTGTGATTTCATAGATATCCTGTCCGACAACGGTAATCAGCTCCTGTCGGCTTTCCGCATGGCAGAGGTTGATGCTGGTGGTGACAAGGTTGTGAATATCACAGCGTTCTGGATCCAGTAAGGCAACATGAAAGCTTTTTTCTAATTCGTCTATTACAGACACCGTAATTTCTGAAAGCTCAGGCTGCTCCTTTTGTGAATGCTCAATCGTATTGCCGCTTTGCATACGGTCAAGCAGTATAGCAAGATGCAGTGTCAGATTTGTATATCCGAAGTCATTGATATAGCAGCTGTGCTTCTTGAATGTCTCATGCAGGATATCATGAATCTGCTGCACATTCAAATCCGGGAATATATCCTTCAATGTCTGTAAATCCACAAAGCGTTCACTAGATTCCTGATAAATAATGTCTGTCAGAAATTTTCGTTTATGTCTTTCCTCCCCGTCCGCATATATCATATCATTACGGCATCGAAAGGTGATTCCGGTATCCTGATACTCTTTGTTCATGCGATTCAGCAACCCTTTTATGGATGAATAGCTCAAATACAGTTCATCGCAAAGATCATACAAATCGATTTCCTGCACGTGGTCAATGAAAAACTGCCGGATGATATAAGAGCTGCGCTCCTGGTATGTCTGCGGAATATCACTTTCTGCTTTCACATGCGTATCTGTATCAATACGGTATCCTCTGGGACCTGCCGCAATCAGATCTGGAAATTCCTCCTGTATGGCGGCAACGTAGTTTTTTACCGATCGCGGAGTAACATTAAGCAGTCTGGCAAGCTGTGTGGAAGAAATCGGCTGTTTCTGCTGTCTTATTATATGGACAAGCTCCTCATGTTTCTTTTTCATACGCATACCTCTCTCTTTACTGTTATTATAATGCAAGAAGTAAACAAAGCAAAACGAATCTTTTTCACTACAGGGATGAAAATATAAAAACTTTCACCCCTGCAAGGAAAGATTACAAGTTGAGCATTTTCTTTATACCGGAGATAATATAGGCGTGGAACAGTTCCAGTACCAACAGGAGGTAGAAAAGATGGAAAAACTGAATATATTATTATGCTGCGGAGCAGGGATGTCCAGCGGCTTTCTGGCACAGCAGATGCGCGGTGCAGCAAAAAAACAGGGGATCATGGCCAAGGTGGAAGCAAAGAGTCAGAACAATATAGCGGATGATCTTCCGAAGATGGATATTTTGCTCATCGGGCCGCATTTATCCTATGCTTTTGATGAATTAAAGGCGATGTGTGATCCGTATGCAGTCCCGGTTCTGATTATACCGAAGGATATGTATGCAGGTCTCGATGGAAAAGGACTGCTTGCTTTGTGCATGGAAACGTTAAAGGAAAAGGGATAGAGCTATGAATACATTTATTAACTGGCTGGGCTCCAGCTTTGCACCAAAGGTCGCCAAGGCCATGGATAAAAAAATAATACGTACACTTTCCGGAGCATTGATGGCCAATGTGCCGATTCTGTTGCTGGGGAGTATCATCTCCATATATAATCTGCTTGCGGGTTATGTCTCCTTTCTTCCGGATCTTTCTCCGGTCTATAATTTCAGTTTTGGCATTATGTCGCTGACACTTGTTTTTCTGGTTGGCTATCACGGCGCAAAGGAATATGGGTTTAAGGAATATGGTGTGTCAACCGGCTTAATTGCTTTAATGATGTTCTTTATGGTGATTAAACCGTCTATTGCGGACTTTCAGTTTCAGGTAGCGTTTGGAAGATTCGGAGGCTCCGGTATGATTTCTGCATTCTTTGCGGGTATTGTGACCATTGTGATCAGTAATCTGTATTTCAAGCTGCTTCTGTTTGAGGATTCCGTATCTCTTCCGGATTTTTTGATTCGCTGGCTGAATCAGGTTATTCCGGGAATTATCGTGCTTGTGCTTACTACCATCCTTATTTACTGGTGCGATATTGACCTATTTGAGCTCATTACCAAGCTGTTCTCACCACTGATCAGTATCGGTCAGACCTATCCGGGCTTTATGCTCTGTATCTTTATACCGGTATTCTTCTATTCATTTGGTATCAACAGCTGGTTTATGAATCCAATCACCAGTCCTATTGGTCTTGCAGGAATCACCGCAAATGCAGCTGCATTTGAACAGGGGCTGCAGCCGACAAATATCTATACATCAAATGTAACCTTTTCGGTAATCTTTATCGGAGGTATGGGAATGACACTGGCTTTGAATATCATGATGCTCAAATCCCGCAGTAAGAGAATCAGGAAGTTCGGACAGATTGCCATGATACCGTCGCTGTTCAATATCAATGAGCCTCTGGTATATGGAGCACCGATTGCCTTGAATCCGATTTTAATGATACCGATGTGGATCAATGCACTGGTTCTGCCAACGATTGCATGGTTTGCGTTCTCCAGCGGTCTTGTCACGATTCCGCATGCTGTCATGAATGTGAACCAGCTGCCGATGCCGATTTGTTCCTTTCTGGCAACACATGGTGATTTTCGTGCCGTGATTCTGGTTGTAGGCATGTTCCTGCTGTCATGGCTGATCTGGTGGCCGTTCTTTAAGGCACATGAGAATAAAATGGTAAAGGAAGAAATGGAGATGGAAGCAAATGACTGATGAAAACAATGAGCTGATACTGAGTGCAATGGGGATTCTGACGCATGCCGGAGATGCCCGTCTGCATACCAAAGAGGCATTAAAATATGTACAAGCATTGCAGTTTGAGAAGGCGGATGCCTGCCTGAAGGAAGCCAAAAAAGAGATAACACAGGCTCATGCGGCACAGACAGAAATTATTCAGGCCGAAGCACGGGGTGTGCAGTATCAATACTGCATGCTGTTCAATCATGCACAGGACACACTGATGACAATCAACAGTGAAATTGAATTGTGCAGTTCTCTAATCGATACCTTTCGCAGCTTTGCGGCTATGTTTGTAAAAAAGGAGGAAAGCTGATGAGTGTGTTTCCTGAAGATTTTCTATGGGGTGGCGCAAGTGCTGCTGTTCAGATGGAGGGAGCCTATCTGGAGGATGGAAAAGGGTTGAATGTTGCGGATATCCAGATTTGTTATAAAAAAGCTGCAGGCGGCGGCAATACCAATTATACCAGAGAGCTTTTGAAGCAGCGTATTGAAGATGTGCAGGCAGAAAAGCAGCAGCAATATTATCCAAAGCATAAGGCGGTGGATTTCTATCACCGATATAAAGAATACATAGGATGGATGAAGGAGTGTGGATTTAAGGCATTTCGAATGAGTATCAGCTGGGCACGGATTTTTCCGAATGCGGATGATGAATATCCCAATGAAGCGGGACTTCGGTTTTATGATGAGGTGTTTGATGAATTGCACAGACAGGGCATCGAGCCGATCGTCACACTGACACATTACGATATGCCGTTAAAGGTGGTAACACATTATCAGGGATGGTATGGCAGAAGGACGATTGATCTGTATGAGCGTTTCGCACAAACCTGTTTGAAAAGATACAAGGACAAGGTTACATACTGGATCGTAATCAACCAGATTAACCTGATTTTTGGGGAGTCCTTCAGCTCATTGGGAATGGTTATGGATGAGTATGAGGATTTCACTGTCGCAAAATATCAGGCGGTGCATCATGAGTTTGTGGCAAGTGCGGGGATCGTCAAGGCTGCAAGAGAACTTGATCCTGCGTTAAAAGTCGGTATGATGCTGGCAGATCAGCTGACGTATGCAAAGACCTGTGATCCGCAGAATGTAAAGATAGCGATTGAGAAAAACCGGATGAAGGATTTCTTCTTTGCGGATGTACAGCTGCGTGGAGAATACCCGGGATATGCGAAAACGTGGTTTAAGAAGCATGGTATCACGATTCAGATGGAGGATGGTGACGAGGAGCTGATCCGTTCGTATACCATGGATTTCCTGGCAGTCGCATATTATTATAGTCACTGTGTTGATGAAAATGGAAATCGCTGCGCCAATCCGTACACAAAGGCGACGGAGTGGGGCTGGACGATCGATCCGGTTGGATTGTACAATACGATGGCACAGTATTGGGATCGTTACGGCGTACCGATGATGATTGCAGAGAACGGTGTGGGGGTGGAAGAGGCATTGGGAAGTGATGGCTGTATACATGACGAATACCGGATTGATTATCAGAAACGCCATATTCAGGAGTTAAAGGATGTAATGGAAGAGGGTACGGATATCTTCGCATATACCATGTGGTCACCATTTGATATCGTCAGCGGAAACAGCTGTGAAATGGAAAAGCGGTATGGGCTTATTTATGTGGATATCGATAACGAGGGGAATGGCACTGGTAAATGTATACCTAAGGATTCCTTCTACTGGTACGCTCGCCTTATAAAATCGAACGCAGAGAACTTATAGGGTGCACAACGTGCGCCCATGTGATTGAATCAAACGCGGAGAATCGACCTATCATACAAAAGGAACTACTACAGAAAAAGAATAATACTAAAAAAGATGCAATACAGAAATATACAATTCATAGCGTTGATGAATTGCAAGATACCTGTAAGCATCTTTTCATTATTCTAAATACTATCCTGTGTATGTGTCTTTATAAATTGTACTATCTCAAGAGAATTATGAAATCTCTTTATACATTGTCGAAAATCCGTTTCCTTGATCAAGTTGGCTACTGCGACTAAAGCATCCAGATGTTCGATATTATCTTTAGAACAGAAGGAAAAGAAGACCTGAAGCTTTTTTCCATTGATAAATTCTACCGGTTTTTTTAAAATCAACAAGGTCATGCCTGTTTTTCTGACCGTTCCTTCATTCTTCGCGTGGGGAATAGCAATTCCATCATCAATTATCATATAGGACCCATAATTTTCAAAAGAATATAGCATTTGTTCCTGATAACGCTGATCCACATAACCGTTTTCTACGAGCAGACCACCTGCTGTACGTACCGCATCTCTCCAGTTTTCAGCAGGATAATTCAGAAGGATATTCTCTGCCGGCAGGATATCAAGGAGTGTTTGGTCACGGCCATCATCCCGTATCAATAAATCCTGCAATGCCTCGCTCAGGTTTTTCTTCAACTCCGCATAATCATGGATTGTGCAGGATTTTTTTACAGCCTCCAAAATAGCGGTCATACGAACCCGCTTTTTTCGCTTTACAAGCAGTTGCTCATCCAGCAGTTGAATATCCTCACTGCTTAAGACAGGATGCACATGAAGAATCGGAAGGTCGTTACAATATTTCAGAGTATTGATTGTTGTGACAATCATGTCCACCTGATGCAGCAGCTCATACTGTTTTAAATAATGGTAGGGAATACAATCGAGAACATTCACCTCATAGGTATCTGACAGCTGCTGTTCCAGAAGTCTGCTGGTTCCATATCCGTGCGAACAGATTATCAGAATATTCTTTTTCTTACTATTGTTTTTTTCGCACCGGTTAATTGCTGCCTTGAAATGCAATGTCAAAAGAGCGGTTTCATCCTGATCCTGATGCTCACCTGTAAAGAAATTCAACTCTGTAAGCACCTGCTTCATCACCTCATATTCCTTGGGAAACTGTTGTTGAATCAGGCGGTAATCCATATCTGATACAGGAATATGGTTCAACAGGCGATACATAGTCGGGCGAAGATGCGTCAAAAGACTTTCATAGAGAGTACGATCCTGATTTAGGTTTAGCTGATAATATTTACTGTACAGATTGATGATTTTAGATACAAGCAAATCGTGTTCAAACCATTCATTTTCCCGAAGATTACTGTTTTGTGCATAATTTGAACCAATTAACAGGGAAGACAGCTGCATTGTTTCATAGCGATTCAGGTCTTGCTTAAGCAGTTCCTTATTTGCTTCAATCACCTTATACTCCGGGCATGTAATGAGGAAATACTCATTATCACAGGATAACAGAGTCTGCTGTTCTGCTGTTCTGGCTAAAATAATCAGGCAGGAATAAAACATGATAGAATAACTATGGTCAGATAAAACAAAACCAAGCTCTTTCTGTATAACATGTAAAAAATTATGAATTTGTTCCTCCGCAAGATCAGTACGCCAGTGATAAAGAATCTCAATTAGAATTTTCTGCTGTGTTTCTGGCAGCTTTTCATTTTCCATAAGCAGCTGCAGTAAAAGCTTGCGTATGTTTTCTTCAGAACCGTTGAGCACCAGTCCTTTTTTATGCTCCTGTAACAGCTCCAGGTGATACTTTGTAAGAGTTGTACGAATATCATCCATATAGCTTTTGGCACTGGAGCGTGAGATATCAAGATTTCTTGATACGGCACTCAGGTTGATACTACCCTCAAAGCACAGAGTGTACAGCATGAATTTCTTTTTGGTATCTCCACTGTACAGCTGTGGGCGCTTTTCCTGTAAAAAGCTTTCAACATAGGAACGGTCCTGCAGTGTACAGATTTTTTTTATAATTGAAATTCCATGCTCCTTTAGCTCATAGTTTAGATTATTCACATAATAACGGATACTGCGTTCGCTGACTGAAAAGTAATCCGACAAATCCTTAATACTCATGGGGGCTTCCTTATTATATAAAAGAGAAAGCAATTCTATATCTTTATCTGACAGCATACTATCACCTTCATCCACATTATAACAGATATAGATATTTTTCGTATGACAGATTTTTTCACATTTATGTGAAAGAAAGTGGTGGGGATACTTTTCTTCACAATAAAATGAAACCGAATACAAATGTATTTCTTTTGTTTTGCATGATACCATATGGGTGTAAAGAAACAGGACGCTACAGGAGGTACCATTTATGATTACTGATTTACTGGGAAAACATATACGGACTGCAGAAAAAGCAGAGGACTGGAAGGACGCCATTCGCATGGCGGCTGCACCGCTTCTGGAGAATGGAAGTATTCGAGCATCATATATTGATGCTATGATTCACAACGTTGAGGTGAATGGACCGTATATCGTTATAATGCCGGATGTGGCGATGCCGCATTCCCGCGTGGAAGACGGTGCTTTGAAAACGGATATATCTATTCTGAAGCTGAAGGATGGTGTCGCATTTCCTCAGGACAATATCGTACATCTGATTATTGCTCTATCCGCCAATGACAATGATGCGCATATGCAGCTGCTCAGTGATATGGTTGACGTATTTATGGATGAGGATAAAATGAATGGCCTTCTGCATGCGGAATGTGTAGAGGATATCAGGAGAGTGCTTGCATGAGCAGAGTCACCTATCCGCTTGTAATCAACGGATTTACGATTTCAGCAGATTATGAGCAGGAGGATGTGGAAACGATATTCCTTCCGCTGCTTCGTAAGCTGAGTGAATTTCAGAAAGAGAAAAAACGACGGCTTCTGGTCTTTCTCGCTGCACCGCCGGCTGTAGGGAAATCCACACTGGCTCGTGTACTCGCCCATCTGTCCAGAGCTGATGAACAGCTTTGTGAAATACAGGATATCGGATTAGACGGATTTCATTATCCGCAGCGCTACCTTGATTCCCATACCATGCTGAAGGATGGAATCAGGATCCCATTACGTGATGTTAAAGGTTGTCCGGAAACCTTTGATATAAAAAAACTGACAGAGGCTTTACGTATCATCAGAGATCAGGATATAACTTGGCCGGTTTATGATCGAAATCTGCATGATGTTGTCGAGGATCAGATTCAGATATCCAAGGATATACTGCTTCTCGAAGGAAACTGGCTTCTGTTACAGGAGGAAGGCTGGAAGGAGCTGAAACAGTTCTGCGATTACAGTATCTTCATTCAAGCCGAAGAGGACATGCTGAAACAGCGTCTGATTGAGCGGAAGATACAGGGAGGACTTTCCCGCAGCGAAGCGATTGCGTTTTACGAACGCAGTGACGGCAGAAATGTTTCGCGGGTCCTACAGCATTCCATGCAGGCGGATCTGACTCTCAGACTGTCACAGGATATGAGATTTTGTAAGGAGGAAATAAAATGAATCGAGCGAAGCTGCAGGCATTCGGTGGATTTCTGACCGCTATGGTCATTCCCAATATGGGTGCCTTTATCGCATGGGGATTTATAACGGCTCTGTTCATCCCTACAGGATGGATACCGAACGAAGGCTTCAATGAACTGGTAGCGCCAATGGTAAAGTATATGCTGCCAATGATGCTTGCCTATTCCGGGGGAAAACTGGTACACGGCGAACGTGGGGCGATTGCCGGATGTGTAGGAACCTTTGGACTGATTGTTGGTTCTGAAGTAAATATGTTTCTTGGCGCAATGATTATGGGACCGCTGAGTGCATGGTGTGTAAAACAATTTGACCGGCTGATTGCCGGAAAAATTCCTGCCGGATTTGAGATGGTTGTCAACAACTTCTCCCTTGGTATTATCGCAATGATTCTGAGTCTTTGCTCTTACGCAGCAATCGGACCTGTTATTGAATTTGCGAATGAAATGATCACCAGTATGATTACATCACTTGTGAAAACAGGATTCCTGCCGCTGTTATCTGTAGTAAATGAGCCTGCAAAGGTACTGTTCCTGAACAATGTTATTGATCAGGGCGTCTATTATCCTTTGGGAATGCAGCAGGCTGCGGAAGCAGGGAAATCCATCTTCTTTATGGTTGCCAGTAATCCCGGTGCCGGGCTTGGTCTTCTGCTTGCCTTCTCTTTCTTCGGTAAGGGAAACAGTAAGAAAACAGCACCAGGCGCAATCATTATTCATTTCTTAGGCGGTATCCATGAAATTTATTTCCCATATGTGCTCATGAAGCCGCTGATGATCTTTCCGATGATTATCGGTTCCGCATGCGGTATCATGGTGTTTGAATTTTTCGGAGCAGGTCTGGTTGCCGGACCGAGCCCGGGTTCTATATTTGCATATCTGGCTCTGACTCCAAGAGGAAATTTCATCGGTATTCTGGCAGGTGTAGTAACAGCTACCGTGATCAGCTTCCTGCTTGCTTCACTTATTTTAAAGACAAGCAAGGATAACGGTGATGAAAAGCTGGAGAAGAGCATTGAGAAATCCAAGGCTATGAAGCAGGAAGGAAAGGATCTCCTTGCATCTTCATTACAGACAGAAGAAGCAGAGGCCTTAAAGGATATTGCATATATCGCATTTGCATGTGATGCCGGACTTGGAAGCAGTGCGTTAGGGGCTACAGCGTTCAAGAAGCGTCTTCAGAAAATAGGAGTTGAAAAAACAGTACGTAATTATGCTATTGAAAAGGTGCCGGATGAGGCGGATGTTATCGTAACGCACATCAGTCTGCTGGATCGAGCACGCTTGAAATTTCCAAATCGCCGTATTGTCACCATTCAGAATTTCATGAATGATCCGAATCTGGATGCGCTTTTCGAAGAAATCAGCAATACAGAAAACTAGAGAAGGGAAGGATATCATGTTAGCAAAAGCTGCCGTACTATGCGGAAAGAATACCATACAAGTTAGGGAACTGGAATTACCGCCAATCGGGGATGATGAACTGCTGGTGAAGAATATATCAAACAGTATCTGTCTGTCTACGTACAAGGCAGCGCTTCTGGGGGAGGATCACAAGCGTGTACCGGATAATATCAGCGAGCATCCGCCGATTACCGGTCATGAGTTTACAGGCATAATCATGGAAGTAGGAAACCATCTGAAAGACAGATTTCAGCCGGGTGAAAAGTTTGTACTGCAGCCTGCGATGGGGCTTCAAAGCGGTTATTCCGCAGGCTACAGCTATGAATATTTCGGAGGGAATGCCACCTACTGCATTATTCCGAAAATCGCCATTGATCTGGGGTGTGTACTCCCTTACCAAGGAAATTACTTTGCGAATGCATCCCTCAGTGAACCAATGTCCTGCATTATCGGAGCATACCATGCAACCTATCATACAAAACAGTATGTATATGAGCATTTCATGGGCGTAAAGGAACAGGGAAAGCTGGCGCTTATGGGCTGTGCCGGACCGATGGGAATCGGAGCGATTGATTATGCAGTAAATGGGCCGGTTTCATCAAAGCTGATTGTAGTGACTGATATCGATGAGCAGCGTCTGGAACGTGCACGTACACTGATACCGGAAGAAGCGGCAAAGAAACAGGGAAAAACATTGATTTATATCAATACAAAGGATATAGATGCAGTAAGTGAGCTGCGAAAGCTTAGCAGGGGCACCGGCTTTAATGATGTGTTTGTATTTGCCGCAGTACCAGCACTTCTGAAACAGGCTGATGCAGTATTGGGAAATGATGGATGTCTGAACTTCTTTGCAGGACCAACCGATAAACAATTTGCAGTACCGTTCAATTTCTACAATGTGCATTATGAAGGAACGCATATTGTGGGAACCTCTGGCGGATCAACGCAGGATATGCTGGAATGCCTTACGCTGTCTGCAGAAAACAGGCTGAATCCAAGCTATATGATTACACATATCGGTGGGTTGCAGGCTGCACCGGAAACAATTCTGAATCTGCCAAATATACCGGGAGGGAAAAAACTGATTTATCCGCATATCGATCTGCCACTGACTGCGATTGAAAATTTCCGCAGCAGGCAGTCTGAAAACCCGTTGTTTAAAACACTGGCGGATATATGTGAGAGAAATCATAATGTATGGTGTGAAGAAGCGGAGACCTATCTGCTGGAGTATTATCAGGTTTAAAAAGGAAAACGTTGAACCTCATTCTAAGAAAATAAAGCAGGAATGAGGTTTTTTATGATGTTTCGTTGTAATGTGTTGAACTTATACTCTTACATGTATCAGGCTTATTTCGAATAGAGTATATAAGCATACAAGGCGAATGAGAATAGCAGTTGATTCCTACGTAAATAAAAAGCATAAAATCACCTGTCGCTGGTAATCTTATGCCTCATGGATTAAGCGAATACAATTATAAGTGGAATACTTTCCAATTTTCTCTTGCTTGTTTCATATTGCTGGGCGCTAAGCCTTCCTGTCACAGTGCTATTTCGCCAGCCATATCAATTTCTTTTTAAGCTTTCATAATGCTGCAGGATGGCATGATGTAGTTCATGTGTTTTTGGAAAGCCGGTAATGCGTTCTACAACGTTGGAAAGACCCTCTTTCTGTATACTTTCCTGAAGCAGCAGTGCCTGTGGATCATCTGGATTATCATATAAAAAGCCATAAGCTATCGCCTTTGCTATATGATTATATGAAAGACTATTCTCGTAACACATGAGAGCACTTCCTGAAAGCCGATCACCTTTCGACAGCTTGCGAATTGGATCATAGGCAACCCTGTAAATATAATCTACCATATCACCCTCTGCCTGAGGGAATACGCTTAAATTATCGAGTTGCTCCTCTGTGAGCGGATATTTCGCCAGAATACCTGCCTTTATTTCTTTCTCAACGGCTGAAATGAATGCTGAGCCGTTGGCGTCACTGCTGATTTGATTGATTGTTTCATAACCGGAATAATACCCCATGAATGCTCCAGCAGCATGCGGACCGTTCACGATGAAAACCTTGACATCCTTCAGAAGCTCTAGCTGATCAGTAATCTCCATCCATTCTATATCTGAAATATCAACGTTCAGCGGACCCTGAATTAATAGCGATAATACGGCAGTTGTACGTATGTTTAAAGACTGATTGCTTTCAGCGTCCGTACTTCTTCTGATGATGGAATCACGTAGTACAACATGATTGTTGAACCAGATGTGATCTGTATCCGTAAGCATGTGAGAAAATTGTTCATGTATACCCTGCATCATATGATTTTTATTGGTTAAAAAGATGATGGAGAGATTCTGATGCGGATTTTTTTCCTTCCTAACTTTCAGACCGTCCATGAGTGTGATAACCGCCTCCGAGATTTTTTCAGGATATATGACAAACATGATTAAATCAGCCTGAATTATTTTATCTGTAATTGCTTCCTGCCCCCATGTGTATGCTTCAAAATTGGATATACTATGTTCCTCTATTCGATCAAAGCGATGTACGGTAACATGATAGGAACCGGCTTCTCTCAGGTTACTGATTACAACAGGATCAGTGTCAATAAATGTCATATTCCATGCAGGTGAGTTTGCGATTGTTTCTCCGATAAAGCCTTTGCCGAGACGTCCTGCACCGATAATAATTGCTTCTTTCATATTATTTATCTGCCAGCTCAGTTTGAGCGACCGGTTTTTTTAGAAGATTCACTAAAATAGCAGTAACCAGTGTGCCAACGATAATTGCGATAACAAACCATATTTTTTCATCAATGATAGGCAGTACAATCGGTCCTCCATGCGGCGCATAATCCTTTACACCGGCTACTGCTGCAATTGCACCTCCAACAGCACCACCTGCCATAATTGACGGAATGACCTTTGCGGGGTCAGCGACAGCTAGTGGTATAGCACCTTCGGAGATTCCTATCAGACCCATGAATAGAGATGCCTTGCCTGCATCACGCTCCTCCTGGGTATATTTGTTTTTTGCCAGCAATGTCGCAAGCCCCATACCCAGTGGTGCAGTACAGATTGGAACGGCGCAGATGCCGAAGAATTCGTAGTGCCCCTCTGCCATCATCCCAATAGAGAATAAGCAGGCAGTTTTATTAACCGGACCTCCCATATCAACAGTAACCATCATCCCCATGATGATACCCAGAACAATTTTACTTCCGCTTGATAAGCTGGTCAGAAAGCTTTCGACTCCACCCATCGCCATGCCGATTGGATTGGCAAGAATGTACATATAGAAAATACAAACAATAAAGGATGTAACAACAGGAATGATCAGTATTGGCACAACGCTCTTAATCAATTCAGGATAGTGTATCTTCTTCATATATTTAACCAGATATCCAGTCATAAAGCCTAATACCAGCGCTCCCAGAAACCCTGTTTTTACAGCATTTCCCCCGATCGTAATTTCTGTATTCGCGATATAGCCGGCAACTAGTTCGGGAGCCAGAGCGGGTTTGCCTGCAATGGCATAAGCAATATACCCGGCCAGAACAGGAATCATCAGGAACAAACCGGCCCCACCGATTTCCTGTACATGAAGAAGGAATTCATTTTTAATAACCATCCCTTCTCCAGCTACCGCAGTGCCCCCAAATGCGATGGAACCTGCATAGAAGATACCGCCAATCACGGTCATCGGTATCATGTAAGACATACCAGTCATTAAATGGTTTTTAATTTTCTTGAAATCAATACTCATAACTGTCTCCATTCTCTCGTTATACACGAGTGCAAATTTTTATGTAAGTTTTTTATAACGTTTGAATCTTGTCATCTGTAGCATTAGCGCTTTCATGACAATGGGTATGATGAATGAAAAAGTATTTTCTTCTTGACTTGAAATGAAGCCGCTCCAATACATCATGTAAAGATTCACATTATGATTTAACTATTATCATTTTTACTATCAACTAATCTTTCGTTTATGTTTTCATCGCTTTAGTCTTTTTAATTTCTGAAGCGTCTTTTTAAAGTAATTGAGCCCTCTTTCTTCCAGCAGTGCGCTTTCATACTACATCTTTCAGAATTGAAGCTTATGGAATCATCTCAGTAATCAGTAGTTTACTGTCTCTTTCAGGTTTATGAGCTATAGAGCTTCCATTTCGAACGGTGTTTTCTTAAACCGCTTTTTCGAGCTTTACGATTGCTGCTTCCGGATTCTTAATAGCATCTGCCACATCAATTTCAACAACGCATTTACCGTCAAAGCGCTCCAATCCTTCCACTGCACAACCAACTGCAATCAAAACTATATCAGCCGTTTTAAGATCCTCTTCGGTAATCTCATTTTCTGCTCCCATTGCCCCTTGTGTTTCCAGTTTGATTTGATGACCGCGTTTTCGTCCTGCCTCTTCCAATGCTTCCTGCGCCATGTATGTATGGGCGATACCTGTCGGACATGCTGTGATACCTACGATATTCATTTATATTCTCCTCTCTATTGCTCGAGTCTGCTTAGACATTCGAATAATTGTGTTTCATTTCCTGCATTGACAACGCTGCTGCGAAATTCATCATGCATAAGGTTTCTGCTTAGCCAGGCAAGAATCTGCAGATGTTCTCTGGTTCTTTTATGTTCTGGGACACCAATCATGAAAATCATGCGGACGCTTTCCTCTCCCCATAAAATCGGTTTCTTCACTGTAGATACAGCCACAAAGGATTCTGTAACATCATCACTTGACCCATGCGGTATTGCAACTTCATAACCGACTGCTGTGGAAAATTCCTCTTCTCTCTGTAATACGGATTTTCTATATGCTTCACCTCCATTCAGTTTGCCGGCTGCTGCGGCTTCATGAATTAGAAAATTGATAGCGTCTGCTTTGTCTTTAAACGTTTTATTTACAAACGTCAGTTGTTTATCGAACATGCTTCCCCTCCTTTATACGTGCCCCGGCTCGCTGATCAGGATATCCATGCTTCCGGTAAGCCGAAAGCTGGTACAGCTGGATGTCACAATAAATCCCTGACCGGCCTTTAAGAAATAGCTTTCATCCTTTATATGAATGTGCCCTTCCCCGCTTAAGATAAGACATAGGGAATAAGTTTCATTGCTTATTGTTTCTGATTCCTGAATTTCATAACGCGTAATTCGGAAAAATTCATTGCTTATGTATTGCAAAATATGATTGTTTCCATGCAGCTCATCACGAATATTCATTTCCGGTTCTTTGTGCGGAAAGCAGATAACATCCAATGCTTTTTCCAAATGCAGCTTCCGTGGTGTACCATCCGGTTCGGTATTATCATAATCATAGATACGGTATGTGACATCGCTACTTTGCTGAACCTCAGCAAGAAGCATTTTTCCTTCCACACCATGTACGATTCCAGCCGGAGTAAATACACAGTCACCTGCTTTTACCGGTGTTCTATGCAGCAGCTGTCCCCATTTTCCTGCCAGTGCCAGTTCTTTAAATTCTTCTTTTGTGTTGGCTGTATGACCGCGTATCAGCTTTGTTCCATCATCCACATCAAGATATAGGCAGAACTCTGCTTTACCTAAATCATTTTCATACTTCTCGGCATAGATATCATCAGGATGCACCTGTACGGAAACAGGCCGTGTTATTTCATTGATCTTGATAAGGAGTGGAAAACGTTCTTCCTTCGCATTGTGAAATAACTCACGATGCTGTTTATACACCTCCTTTAGTGAATGGTTTTTATAGGTACCATTCGAGATGATACTCGTACCGTTTTCATGTGCACTAATAGCCCAGTATTCACCGATTTTCTGATTTGCAGCTTCATCGAAGCCAAACGTTTTCTGAATTTTGGTACCGCCGTAAATCTTTTCTTTCAACGGTGAATGCAGAAACAATATTTCATCAGACATTAACATCACTCTCCTTTGACATCTTCATTATGCCACAGTCTCTTTTCTCTGAATATGTCAAAGTCTTTCATATATTTTTGTAAAACATAGTACACGAAAGAAAACGCTACAATGAGCGTTTGTTAATAAGAGTAAGTTTCTCGGCAATTGATATGTGGCTTGTTTATAGAATTACTGTTATAAATTTTCAATTATATTATAGAATTCCGCTCTTGATTTACAATCGCGAATACTTTGTATCGTTTCATGTGATTTAATAATGCGGTAAATATTACTAATCAATTTTCTTGAGCGTTCCTTATTCTGGAAGCTGAAAGCCAGACAGATGATGATATCCACCTTCTCTTTATGCCAAAGCACAGGTTTTTTTAAAGTCATGATTACGATTTTTTCCTTAAGTACATATTTGGTGATGCCATGAGGTATCGCGATACCATTACCTACCTCTGTAGGTGAAATTCTTTCTCTGCTTAGCATGGAATCCAGAAAACCATCTATCACATAGCCGTTGCATTCTAGAATACTACTGATTTTCTGCAGGATTTCATCACTGCTACTATAATTCTGGTTAATAAATAAGGTTTGTTCATCCAGCATTTCCAGAAGTAGATTTTTTATGTTCTCATCTGACTGTGTTGTACTTCCCATATAGATTTGATTTATTTTGCGTACGTCATATGCATCAACCAGGGGTGAAATTAGAATAGCAGGCTTTTTATGATAATCAAGTTGTATCGTAGAAATAATAAAATCAAACTCATCCAGATAGGCCATTTTTAAATCATCAATATTAAATGTTTCAACAACATCAAAGCGCGGCAAATTACGCTTTACTCTGTTTTCTACCAGGGCAGCACTTGCGCCGCTTGAATGAATGACGATTGCAATTTTCTTTGACAGATTAAGGCGTTCAATAGATGCCTGAACGTGGATAAGCAGAAAGCTTATTTCATCGTCAGATAAATGAACACCAAAATTATTCTCAAAGGTCGCCGAAGCCAGAACCAAGACGGAAAATAGGGCGGGATACTGTTCCTTGATTTGGGGAAGGAATGGATTTGTGATATGAATTTTATTCGTTATCCTCGCTACCATGGGAACTACATGAAGCTCAAGCCCCTTCAAAAGCTCATCATCAATCAAGTTTTCTCCCAGTACGTTAGAAATCGTCTCTACAAATTCTCTAAGCTGTTCTCTTATCTCATCCGTTCTCGTACCTGTATAATGTAATGTGTTTTCATGATAGACACCGGAAACACGGGCATTCAGCCAGCGTATATCCTGTTCTTTTAATTCAATATGATGTGCATCTTTCAGCCATTTTGATAATTCCACTGTTACAGGCCAAGTTTTCAATCTGTGCAGCTCTGATACGACTGGGCGATAGGTCGTCTGAACAAGAAAGTGCATCTTTGCAATGCGGTCAAGAAAAATAGCAAATTGAATGAATATCTGATAATAGTACATATCATCCATCAGCTCACAGGAAAGCTTATCTGTCACAAAATGTATCATTTGTTCAGCAATTGCCATATGATTTTTATGTACATAGGAGGCTAGTATTTTTTCACAGGTCTGCAGATCATAGCTTTCCTTAGAAGAAATTTTCGATTTAAATTGTTCAAATACATAATTCCGCTTAGCACTGCGAATATGCTGTTCTTTCCCATTTACGTAAGTCCCACTCTTATCTCTTGTGAGAAACAATTCATTTTTCTGAAGACTTCTATCTACATATTCCAGATCATTTACGATACTGCTTTTGGATACCTGATATTTTTCTTCCAGCGTTCTCACAGATACCTTCTGATCCCTCATCAAAAGGTTTTCCAATAACTCCTGCCGCCTGGCTTCTGTAAAGTCCTGGTTGAGATAATCCTGGTCAAGATAGGTTCGAAATCTTCTTTTCTCCTCAGCACTGCCTTCTAGCAGATAGCCCTGCTGTTTCTGTTTGACCAACTTCAAATCAAATCGTTTTAATTCAAAGTCTAATTCCTTTAGATAATTATAAGCTGTCTTTGCGGAAATCGCGAGCTTTTCTGTGAAATAAGATACAGGAATACTCTCCTCACTGTTGAGCAGTATCATGTAAAACATCTTTAGCTTATCATTCGCCACCATACTTCACCTCCAGTAATCTGTTATTTTTTATATTATTCTACACTTATATACCAATAGTATTATAACGTATAATAAATGAAATAAACTAAAAGATTACTAATAAATATTCCACATCTGTAAAGTGCTATATAAAAATCAGCAAAGAATATCATTCGTGTCTGTTATTTTTACATGCAGTCATATTATTTGATCTTTTAGATAAATATAAAAAAGAAGTTCCTCAGTCCATTGTTATACAATAGATTTTGAAACTTCCGTATTCAATTTCGCTTCCCTCGCTTCTACATGTATTGAAGTTATATCACACAGGATAGCCATATGTGTGACCTTTACGTTTTAAATATTTGAAACAAGCTCTTCTGTCCGTTAGCTACATAGGTGTTTTCTTTTATCTTTTTTTCAAATTTACTGCTGTCGATATTTGCAAAAATTGCAGGCGATACAGCATATATCTGCTTTTCCTTCCATAGAAAAGCATAACCACAGTATTTCCTTGATTGGTTTCACGATATGCTTCCAGTAAAGCATTAGTCAAACAAAAAGGAAAACACCTTTTTAATTTGCCATAGCATTCAACATATTCTTTTCCATATAGTCAAGAAATATCGACTCCTGGCAGTATATGTCTATTCAGCTCGTTATATTTTAAAATACAATGATCTTGCTTATCAGCTGCAGTTCTTCACATGCCTGCGGGAATGCTGAAGCATACACAGGGATATGATGACAATCGAAACTATCCAGAACAGCATAATAACATTCTTCCAGGCCAGCGAATAACCGCCAATACTGAAATACGGCAGCATTTCACCCAGATGAGGATTCAATGCGACTTTGAAAAATTGTGTGAAATGTACCATTTGAGAAGGAAAGAACTGATCAATCACCATGCCTGGCAAAAGCTGATTGAAAAAGCCTGTAAATCCGCTGATCAGCGTCACCAGAAGAAGTGGGATCACTGTCGCAAAACGATTCTTTATGATATAGGAAAAAAGCATAGTGATAAAGGCGGTTGCTATTGATGCGATACTGATCAGCAGCATAGCATTCACAATCAGCGTTCGATAAGTAAATACATAGGCTGTGATATTCAATGATGCCTGCGACTGGGAATAATAAGTCAGATTCAGATCACGCAGTGGAAGGAACATACAGGACATGATATATACGATAAGAAATTGTATGAGTACGATTCCAAGCGCAAGCAATATACCTGCACACAGCTTTGCCGCAGTTATCTTTTTGTTTCCGGCAGCTGTGGGAATCATAATCTGATAGGTCTTATAATGCTTCTCCATAGCGAAGGTATTTGCCAGAATGATAACAAGAATAAGCAGCGAAGCGAATTCCAGATTATACAATGCTTCAACGAACAGTGTATTTGGAATATTGCTGTCAATCTCATGAGAGGCTGATTTATAACGGTTTATGAAATTCTCCATCGTGGCATCGTATATGCTGTCCGGATACTCAAAGCCGGCAATCTCAATATTAAGCTGTTCCTTACTTAACTGATCCGGATGAAGCCACTTTCTCTGGGCGTCAGAAGAGAAGTTTTCATAATCGGCAACATCCTTTTTATCCTCAATATAATAATCATAGATATTGCTATACAGCTGGCGCACACCATCATGTTTTAAATAATCTTCAACATGTACCTTTACTTTGTCGCTTCCTTCGATTTCCTCATAGGAAATACCTCCGCTGATCTGCATATAGTTTTCAAATAATTCATTGACTTCCTTACCGGTGTACTTACCGCTGCGTGCGTCTTTCAGTAAGGTTTCATAATTATCGCCATATACAGCTTTCATTTTTTCTTCATCCAGCGTTGTTTCTGTATACTTGTTCATAATAGCGCGGAAGTCTTTATCCATCTGCTGTATGGTCTTTTCACTGAGTGTTCCCGCATAGGAATGTTGAATCTGATCGGCCAGCCTCCAATATGCAAGTCCTGTTCTTTCTATTCCGTTTTCATCCTTCATGACGATATCAGTGCGGTACTGCAGTGGCTGATGGTAAACCTGATAGGTGCGGTAGCCATTGAAGATAAACAGGATAAGCAGCAATACGATGTTGACTTTGCTTTTGAAAATCTTTTTAAATTCAGATTGAATCAATCGTCTCATAGGGAATCACCTTCTTTAAAATAATATAAATAAAGATCATCCAGATCAGGCGTTATATTATGAGCCAGGGTATGTGGACAATCATCAGCCACGATACGCAGTTCGATGTCATTATCGACATTATGACTCTTTACGATAATATGGGAAGCCATAAGGGAGAGTGCCTCCTTTTTCGGAAGTGTTACCTGCCATACCTTTTCCTTCATAGTATGAAGTAGCTCTTTTGGTGTATCATGAAGAATGATTTTTCCTTCCTTCATAACGATGATATCGTCTGCGATGGTTTCGATATCACTTACGATATGCGTGGAAAGCAGAACGATGCATTCCTGTGAGAGGGATGCAATCAGATTGCGGAAGATAATGCGTTCCTTTGGATCCAGCCCGGCAGTCGGCTCGTCCAGTATGAGAATCTCCGGTTTATTTAGAAGTGCCTGTGCGATTCCCACTCTACGCAGCATACCGCCGGATAACTGTTTCATTTTTGTTTTCCGCTTATCCTCCAGATGCAAAATATGCAGCAGCTCGTCAATTCTTTTTCTGCTGTATTGCTTTGACTGATTTTTCAGAATACTCATATATTCCAGGAATTCATAGACGGTATAGTGCGGATAAAAACCAAAATGCTGTGGCATATAGCCGATTTTTGACGCATAGACATCATACTGTTTTAAAGCGTCTATTTCGTCATAGCTGATGCTGCCGCCATCCTTTGGAAGCAGTCCGCAAAGAATTCTCATCAGCGTTGTTTTGCCGCTTCCGTTTGCTCCAAGTAAGCCATGTACACCCTTTTCAATCGTTAAATTTACATCATACAGCACCTGATTCTTTTTGAATGATTTATTGATATGTTCTATAACCAGCTCCATTTTTGCTGCCTCCTTTCTGTATCCGACATCCCTTTATTCAACTGCCGCATATTGAAAAGCGTTAAACAAGAAACGATAAGTATAACCAGCACCGCCTGAGGATTGGATATCATGTACCGGATATACTGACTGTATATAAAAAGATATATACAATAAAACATGGAGTATGTGGCAAGTGCGGATATATAGCCTTTGATTCTGTGTAGTAAATGTGTAAAAATAATTTGCATGGCATACAGCGGAACGATACCGGTCATGATAAAATCAGCAGGAATCCAGGATTCTTTAAGGATGAATATCACCAGTAATATAAAAGACATCACGAGCCCGTTTAAGGCGATACCGGCTGTACGAATCAGAAAGGCGCGACAGGGATTCAGGTAAACAGGACTGATGGTATCCAGCATCCTGTAGTGGCTGCATTTATAATATTCATAAAGCGCAGAAATACCCAGTATGAAAAAGTAAATAGCGGTGTAAATCTGAGCATTGACTGCATCCAGCGTTATCAGCAGTATCGAAATCAATAGTCCGATAATAGATAGGACCATATAGAAGCGAAAATCCAGCCACATATAGCGAAGAATCAGCTGTAGCAAAGAGGTGCAGTTTTTTTGTGTGTATTGTTCCTGCTCTTTTTGACAGAGAAGAATCGTTTGTTCCATCGCTGCCTCATCTACCTGTATGAGTTTCTGTTTCATGATAACCTCCTTCTTTCCATAATGCACAAAGCCGCTTTAATGCCGCCGTGTGTCTTGTTTTCACTGTGGATACGGGAATTGAGAAGCTCTGCGCTATTTCCTTAAATGTCATCTGATGGTAGTATTTCAATAGAATTACATCCTGTTGAGAATCAGACAGCTCCCCTATGTAATACATAAGCTCTTCGTTTCGTATCTGATCAAGAATGACTTCATGTACATCACTGTCCGCAGAAATTAAGTTTTCCTGCCTGTCAATATCCGTGTGCAGATCACGCTGCATTTTTCGGTGATAGTCATGACACAGGTTACTGGCAATCCGGTATAGATAATGCAGCGTCTTGCCCTGCGCATGATACATGGGAAGCTGACGGATGAAGCGCACAAACACTTCCTGTGTAATATCCTTTGCACTGTCGTCTCCCTGCATTTTGCGATATGTGAAGGAATAGACGTATGGATAGAGGTCTTGTATGAAGTTATTTAGTGTCTGCTGATCGCCTTTTTTTATTTTATGCAGGATCTGCTGTTCTCTCATATGCCGCCTCCTCACTTACTTAACGATTTGATTTGAAAAAAGGTTTTACTTTTCATTTATTTTAGCATACATGATAAAAAGACTTATCCACAGCTTGCTATAATTGCTTTATTCACGACTAACGTTTTTTACGTTAATATGCTTTCACAAAATTATAGCATTTTATACAGCTTGAATAAGTCCTTCGCTTTATTGTGTTTGCTTTAGTAGGTGATTGACAAACACCATCTGTTTCTGCGCTTCCTGAATAGTGTGTTCTATATAAGTGTCATCAATGGTGCTTGTCGTTAGTACGAACTCCAGAATCAGCGGTAAATTGATTCCTGTAATGCAACGTACATTATATCTGTCCAGATAAGGAGCTACCGCCTGCGTCATGCTTCCACACATGAGATCTGTGAAAATGATAATTTCCTCCTGATTTTCAAAGGATTCAATGATTGTTTTTAATTGCAGCGCAGCATCCCTGTCATCAACATAGGCATTAACAGCGTAAATATTGTTCTTTTTTGTTAACACCTGTATGGAACTGACATAGCCATCCGCAAGATATCCATGGGTCGCTATGATGTATTTCATGAATCATACCTCCTCTGTGTGCGTCTTCAAATAAGCAGATGCACCATCATTTGCCGCATGAACAACACTCAGACCTCTATCTTCCGCAAGCAGGTGAGCAAGCATTTGAAAGGGGACCATGTACTCCATGACGCTGCAATACGGATCATCTTGAAAGTGGCACAGCAGTGCTTTGGAATCTTTCAATGGATGAGAATGATTTGCGATTAGTATTACATAATCGCTATATAACCGACACCAGCGTATCAGCTCCAGCATTCGCATTTCCTGTACACCGTCTGGAGCAATCAAAAATAATAGAGTATCCTTTTGTATCTGTGTGGTCCCGGTATGCATAAATTCCTCCTGCTCATAAGCAAGAGCTGCAATAGATGCAGCTTCTGCGATCTTTAAACCACCTTCCTGTGCAACTGCATAGTAGGGACCGGCTCCAATATAGCGTGCAACCATTTTCGTCTGCAGCAGCTCCCTATGGTTTTTATACCAGTCTGCTGTATCCTTTATGATTTGATTCACATTATCTTCCGATCTGGTAAAGTATTGCTGATAATATGTGTATTGCTGCCTGCTGATGAGCTCTTTTTGATTTGCCGTTTCTATGATGCAGAGAAATGTTATCAGCAGTGATGCCATATGTGTACGTGTTTCGATAAAGCTTTCCTCAGAACCGCATAGCTTATTGATGACGATATCCGAAAGGTTTGCAAGGGGAGAATTCGAATCAATAGTTATACATACTACAGGGATATTCAACCGTTTACATTCCTGTGCCATCCTGATCGGTCCGGTTGTTGTTCCTGAATGTGCAGGGCAAAGCATAAGCATTTCATCCGGGCTATACTGCTGATTGATGTTAAATTGAAAATATTCAGGAAAGGAGGCAGGATTGCACACCTCTGTTTCCACCTGCAGCAATTTCTCCATACAGGGGGCAAGCATATTTCCTACAAAGGTGCCGGATGCCTGTCCGCTGAAATAAACCTTTTTTACTGTATGTGTCAGAAAATGCTGAACAAAGTCCTCAGTGAGTTCTTTTTTATGCTGTAGGAGTCTACGGATGAGCAAAGGTTCATCAGTAATCGCCCGCAGTAATGCAGTGCGTTCCTGTTCCTTTGCTGTTGTCTTGGCACCTTCCATATCAGATGATACCGAAGGAGCCCAGAATGACACCAATAATAATAACCCAGATCATTAAAACGGTAGGCTTAACATTCTTTTTACGCATCAGCCATGCACACAGCAAAGTTAGTAGCAACGGCAGAAGATTCGGACAAATTTGATCAAACAGCTCCTGAATAATGATAGGCTCCTTTCCATAGCTGATCTGTAATGGCGTAGACAACGACACATAAGCACTCGTCAACGCTCCAACCACACTGAGTCCGACAATTAGACATAAATCTGTAATTTTTTGCAAAACGCCGGAGTTAACGACCTTTTCAATGAAGACCGATCCCATTTTAAAGCCCTGATGAATACCCCACCAATGAACCAGATAATTTGGCACATTATAAATCAGGAAATAGAGAAGCAGACCAAATGGATTGCCTGCGATACACATAGAAGCCCCAATACTGGCGGATATGATGCGAAAGCCGCCGGTCTGAAAGAAGGCATCACCGATTACGCCTGTAGGTCCCATCAAAGAGGTTTTAACTGCTTCAATCGTAGGTCCCATGGTATTACCGGATTCGGCGTTTTTCACCTCCAGAGCTGCAACGATGCCGACTACAATTGCCTCAAATTGCGGACAGGTATTATAGAACTGCATATGCCGTACCAGTGCATCCCGCATTCCCTGCGGGTCATCCTTATAAATCTTTTTAAATATCGGAGTAAGGGAATAGACATAAAACATATTGTGCAGCCGCTCACTGTTGTAGGAAATTTCAATCGGCATGCTGCGCCAAAAGACCTTGTGTAAATCTGACTTTGTAATTTCAAATGCTTTTTCACTCATATGCGTCTTCTCCCTTCTCGTTACCTGATGTATACATGGCTACAAAGCCAAGACCTGTTGCGATGATAGTGATAGCGATAACATTCAGATTCAGGAAAGCGGCAACTGCGAAGCCGACGAAATACAGACCGATAAACCGTTTGTCCCAGAGAATGTTTAAAAGCATACCGAATCCGACAGCAGTCAGCATTTCACCGGCCTTGCCAAGACCGTTCAATACATTTTCAGGAATGACGTTGATCAGTGACGTAATCGCCCCGGTTCCCAGAAGAACGGTAAGAAAGACAATGGCTGTCATGAAGAACAGCTTTACAAAACCGACACCGAGGTGAAACTGTCCGATTTTTTTATAATTTCCTTCTTCAGCCCATTTGTCAGCCCAGCGATGCATCAGATAGCTGACAACAATGTTATAAGCATTGGATACGTTCCCGCCCAGAATCGCGATTGGCATTGCAATGGAAATCGCGACATCAAAGCTGTTTCCGGTTGCCAGTGCAAAATAAGTTCCTAAAATCGCCCCGATACGCGTTTCTCCATTGATGATACCGGCATAGCTGATAAACCCCATCCATACCAGTTCCAGTGTTCCCCCGATAACAAGCCCCTGCTCGAAATTTCCCATGACCAGACCCGTTAAGGCACCGCATACGATTGGTCTGTCCATAAAGGAGCTTCCGGCGATATTGTCCATGGACCATGCAAATGCATAAACAAGGCCCAGTAAGATAGCTGTTTGCATAAGTTCTCCATTCTCCCGCTTTCTGCGAGTAAATTTTAACGAAACAACATAGATAAAGATTTGCTGTTTCCTTTTTCTCTTTCTTATAAATACTTCGTAATGGATACCGGACGTTCATCCGGTGTAACATAGGATTCCGCTTTCACGCCGAGGTCTACGATACTGCGAAGGTCATCATAATCCTCAGGGGCAAAAGCCAGAGAAGGACATACCATCTTCTTACCCGGTCCGCCTTTCATAAGTGCTACATTCAGATGCTGTATTCCGGGTACACTGCGGATGATTCGCAAGGCGTCCTTCGGTGTTTCCACAAGCAACTCAATTCTTCGACGCTCGTTTTTAGGATCCATGAGAAACAACCCTGCTTTTTCCACAGATAGAATCTTCAAACCGCAGTTTGCCGGAGCAGACATTTTCATCAAACTCATACGCAGAGGGTCCTGTATCACTGCATCATTGGCAACAACGATCATATTGATATCCAGTTTTTTCGGCCACACCTGTGAAGTCTGGTAATGTAGTAAGCGAAAATCAATTCGAAACAAACTGATCATACAAATCTCTCCTTTCTTTCCTTATTGTACATACGGTGGTGAGCTCAGGCCTCCGCATGGTTCAGGCATTACTTTTTGAATATATAATCATACATATATAAAATTTCACTCACAGGGATGTCCACCTTGTAGTAATCCATAATTCTGGCAAAGCTGTCGTTGAACATTTTCTGAAACCGTTTCTGTTCTACATCCAAAGAGTAACCACGTTCCTTCTGGGCGATTTCATTTTTCATGACAAGCCGTTCTATAATACAGGAAATATGAATGTACATACCAACCATAGTTTCATTGGCGATCAGCATACCCAGCAGCTCCTGAAGGTGATCCAGTGCTTCTTCAATAAAGGTGATCAGTTTATCTGCATTGAGTACGGTCAGGTAATTCATGACATTTTCCAATGTGAAATTCTTGATGAGATTCCGGTTAAACTGCTCCTGCTCATTCTTTGTGAAGTAGCTGTTCAGTGTTGAGGTTATACTGTCCACATCCTTGAATGCAATGACATCCTCCATCGGTACGCTGGAAACATTGCGTATGTCTAAGCGTGTTGTTGTGACAATGAACAAAACATCATACAGCTTGAATATATCATCCTGTTCCTTGTTTTTCTGTAAGCTGAGACAGTCATAGGCGAAAATACTGATATCAATCTGTCGGGGCATGCTGTTTTTAAAAAGCTGAACAACACGCTCGATTGCTTCCATTCCTGTTTCCGAGGTAAATATGATTGCTTTTTTGCGATTGATATTGCTGAATATTTTATATTCACATACGGTTTCTCTGCTTACCTTGCTCAATATTTCCTTCATTTCTACATTTCTGCGGATCTCTCCGGCCACATGCAAGGCCATTCGGGTGGAAACATTGTTGATGATTCCGATATTGATGCCGCATTCTTCAATCAGCTGTGTACCTATATTCTCCAGAGATCCCATATCCACAAGCAGAATCAAATCCTTTCGTATACTGTTGTCGTTGATATATTTTCTCAGCTTCATGACAATGTCGTCCATGGATGTACTAACCGGCATATCAATTCCTTCCATAATGTGGCTTCCAATCAGCTTGTTCGCAGCATCTGCTATGGAAGAGGCAGTGGAATAGCCATGTGAGATAATAATGCAGTTGTAACGGTATTTATCAATGGAACGGTTATAAAACTGAATATTCAAAATCAGAAATATCAGATTCATATCATTGATTTCCACATCAATTGTCTGTCGTATCTTGGTCATGATTTCCATGGCGCTTCGATAGCCTGTGGGATAATGCTCCTTTAACAGATGAATGACCTTACTGATTTCTTCGGCATGCTGCACCTCATAGCTGCGGATGGAAGAAAACATCTGCATATAGCTGTAAATAACGCGTGCAACAACGAAAGCACAATTGGATGGTATGTAGATATCATAACGGTCCAGCATATGTTCAAATACATCCAAAACCGCTTTTTCATAGGCACGAACGCGTGCATTGTAATATTTATGCTCAAATACGATATAGTCATAATAGACATTCATGTTATCAATGCAGCGTTCAAGAAACAGCTTCAGATCGATGCTTCCCTTTTCGTATTCCCGATAGGCGGTCACTATAAAATCGAAGAAATCAATGATTCTTCCATTTTTTGTCTGCGGCAGATATTTGCAGATATCAATCATGTATTCCTCTTCACTATTGCTTTTATCAAGAGTCAAAGAATTGATAATAGATACCGGAAGATGATACAGATATATGTGCAGATCATCCGATACATCATGTGACAGATAGGCATTTGCACAGCTCGACTGTATGCAGGTTGATAACTCCTCAATATTGTTTTCATAGGTATGATTCACCAGGGCGATAAACGCCTTGCTGGAAATGAGAATATTTTTCTTCAACCGCAAGCCTTCCTCTTTGAAAAATTCAATGATCAGCATTTCCTTATCTTCTATCGGCCTGTTTTGGAGGCTTGGGATATGACAGATAATCGGTATGCTGTGAAAGAAAGCGTTATGTATATTCTGCTTTGAGTCTATACAGCTGGTAAAGATAATACGGGTTCTGGACTTAAATACCTTTCCCTGCTTTCCTGAGGAAATGGTATATTCACCACTTTGCATGTACTGAATCAATAGAAAGTAGCACTGTGGTGAAAGCCGCTCAACATTCTCTATGACCAGAATTCCATTTTTTGCTCTGGCAATCAAACCACCTAGATATTTCTGCGAGCCGTCGTCCAGATAAGTCCCGAAGATGATTTGTACATCCTTTTCCCTGCCATTGCTTTCCTCATACTGACTTTCATTAAAGAAGACCAGTCTGGCATCTTTGTCTATTAGCGATTCTTCGATAGCATATTGGTAAATCAGGCGTGTGAAGAAGGTCTTGCCCACGCCGCGTTCCCCGTAAAGGAGGATTGGCAAACCGTTTGGCGGATATTTAATTGCAGACTGGCACTGCAGAATACATTCGCTGAGAGAGGTATCATGTCCAACAGCCTTCAGAAAGCTTCGTTTTGTTCGCAAAGACCTACCAAACTGATCAGTCAGCTCCTTTTCATCGTAAAATTCATTATTTTCCAGCTTGATCTGATATACACTTTCAAGTGTATGCCGATCCAGAAAATAAACCGGTCGTGTTTGAACCTTCAGAAAGATACCGTCTCTGTAAAATTCATTCAGATACTGTGAGGCAAGCGAACGAGAAATGTTCAGGCGCTTGCTTAAGTAGCTGGAATCACATTTCAACAGCTGATTGCTGCAAAATTCAAATGTGCATTTTACAATAAATTCATAAACTTCATTTTTTGTTTCTCTACTCATTGCGGCTCCTTTCTGCACCCAATCTTTCCACTTTTATATTAAAGGGAAACGGACGCCATATGTAATGTGTCGACACTTTCGACACATAGGCAGGAAATATCGTCAGCGAATGCGTCTTTAGACCTGTCCTCATGAAGTAAAAGGTATCAGGTTCTGCTGTTAGTATTGAGCTATGCTGCTAATATATGAATTTCAATCAAGAGAACATGAAAAAAGAAAGCCGGCAACTGCCAGAATGATGGGAATAAGTGTTCAAAGTGTCGACACTTCCCTGCCCTGTCATCAGAGTATTTATAATGAAGATAAAGATATGAAGGAAAGGAGGAAATAAGCATGCGATTTGTTATAACAAAGGATTATGATGAGCTGAGTCAGGTGATTTCATCCACCATGCTGAAGCATATGCACACAGACCGGCCTCGCGTCAATATTTGCGTGACAACCGGCACGACGCCCGTACAGGCATATCAAATACTGGCTCCCCTGGTGAAAGACAAGCCGTATTTTGAACATGTCCATTATTATGTGGTGGATGAGTTCTGGTATGCAAAGGAGCCGGGAACTCAGGATGTGGATATTCCCGTAAATAAAATGAGCATGGATTTAAAATTCTTTCAGGCAGCCAATATCCCGGAAGAGAGAATTCATACTCTGCGGGATGAAACCGTGGACAGCTTTGATGCGGCGATACAACAGACCGGCGGCATGGATATGGTCCTTATGGGAATCGGTACGGATGGTCATTTCTGCGGGAACCATCCGGGTACCTTTACAAACTGGAATCAGGGCTGCCACAGTATTGACCGCTACTGTACGCCGCAGGTGAATCAGCTGCTGGAATTTCTGTTGAAGGATGACATTCACAGTGATGATGTGTCGAGAATCCCTGATCATTACCTCACGATGGGGCCGAAGACGATTATGGATGCAAAAAATATTGTCATGATTTTCTCAGGGAAAGGAAAGGCTGAGACGGTACGCAGGGCATTCTTCGGTCCGGTCACTATGGATTTTCCGGTATCTGTTTTCCAGCTTCATCCACATGTAAGCGTGCTTTTGGACGAAGCAGCGGCATCTGAAATAAGGGAGCTTTTGTAAACGGGATGCTGATTCCCCAGTATCAGCGGAAAGGAAAAGGCAGTTTCAATAAACTGCCGGTGAATGTATGAGATTTATAATTACAAAGGATCATGAAGAAGTAAGTAATGTTATGGCACAGCTAATGCTGAAGCATATGCATAGCGACAAGGAGCGTGTCAATATTTCTATCACAACGGGCAAAACGCCAGTCCGCGGATATCAAATCCTGGCTGAACAGACGAAGGGGAAGGCATATTTCAACAATGTGCATTACTACATTTTTGATGAATTCTGGTATAAGGATGATCCAAAAGGTATCTGCCGTGCCAGCCTGGACTACAAATACTTTGATCTTGCGGATGTAGAGGAGAGTCATATTCACAATCTGGATGAGAGTAACGCGGACACCTTTGATGAGGATATACAGCAGGTTGACGGTTTGGATTTGATAATTATGGGAGTTGGAAGCAATGGCCATTTTTGTGGAAATCAGCCGGGAACCTTTGATAACTGGAATACGGGTACCCATCGTATTGACAGACATGCGACACCGCTTGTAGAAGAACTGCTGCTGCAGCTGTTGAAGGAGGATTTACATAGCGACGATACAGCACGCATTCCGGATCATTATATTTCCATGGGGCCGAAAACTGTCATGGCTGCGAAAAGTATTGTCTTCCTGATGAGTGGAGAACAAAAGGCAGAGGCAGTGAAACGAGCGTTTTTCGGACCTATCAGTGAAGATTTTCCGGTATCCATTTTTCAGCTGCATCCGGATGTGACAGTCGTTCTGGATGAAGCTGCCGCAGGCAGAATCAAAGAGCTGCTGTAATGCTGCGTGTACACCGCTTTGAACAGGACTGTCAATATATCGAGGATACCAAGCATCATAAGCTTTATCACATTCCCGCAGAGCAGTGCGGTATATTTCAGGTATTGCATAGGGCTTTGTTTGCCGGTACTGCGCTTTGCGGTGCTGCGCTGGGACTTTCGATACCGCTTTGGCTGGCTGTCTCAGCAGGCTGTATGCTGGCAGTACTGCTAAAGCTATATGAACATCGTGTTTTTCTGCCACGGCTTTCCTGTGTGAAACGACTGCCGAAGCAGATGGATATATCGCGCAGACAACATCATAAGCTGCTTATTATCAGCGGATTTCTCATTGTCTTCCCACTGCTTATCTTACGGAATCAGACATATCAGAATCCTGTTGTAGTTACACTGGCGCTTACTGTGACAGGTATATCCGCATTTCAGTTCATACGGCAGCTGCGAATATCACGGAAAAGGAGAATGCTATGAAATTTATTGTTACCAGAGATTATGAGGAACTGAGTCAGGTTATGGCTCAGCTGATGCTGAAGCACATGCATACTGAAAAAGAACGTACCAATATCGCTATCACAACCGGAAGCACCTGTATACAGGGATATCGACTGCTTGCCAAACAGGTGCATGGCCGGCCGTGGTTTGATCCGGTGCATTACTATATCTTTGATGAATTCTGGTTTCAGGATGAACGTCATGAGAAAGAAATATCCGTTTGTCAAATTAGTCTGAATGAAAAATATTTCCACGCCGCAGAGGTTGCGCCGGATCATATTCACGATTTGAATATGGAAAATTATAAAACCTTTGATAAGGATATACAGAAGCAGGGAGGCTTAGATCTTGTGATTATGGGAATCGGGAAGAATGGCCACTTCTGTGGAAATCAACCGGGTACCTTTGACAGCTGGAACGCAGGAACACGGCTTGTGCGAACAGATGAAACACCATATCTGAGAGAGTATTCCCGTAAGCTGCTGCATCATGACTTCCACAGTGAGGATACATCCCGGATACCGGAGTATTATATTACGATGGGGCCAAAAACAATTATGTCCGCAAAAAATATTATATTTCTGCTAAGCGGAAAGGAAAAAGCCGAAACAGCAAAGAAAGCATTCATAGATCCTGTCACAATGGAATTTCCGGTATCTATCTTTCAGCTGCATCCGCATGTCACTGTTATTCTTGATGAGGCAGCGGCGGCACTGCTGCCTCTGTAAACGTTGTGTGCACAGGCGATAATATGGCATACGCCTCTTTGCCTGTTTCAAACTGGAAAAAAGCTCAAGATTATCCTAACGAAAGGAAACAGCTTGAGCCTTTTTCTGTATGACGGTGTGAAATTATAAAGTAACGACGATTGCTTTGAAAAGTGCGATATGCAATGTCGGGTATATCATGACATAAAAAAAGTGTTAGTGTTATCGATCTGGGGGAAGATATACTGACTTACCTATATGGGTGGGGGAAGAAAGAGTAAGCCAGCTGATAACACTAACATAGTTAATATAACCTATTTTATATGTAAAATCAACTTTTTTTTAACATTTGTCAAAATTTACCTATTTATATTGGAAATATTTACTTTAAAAAGAAAGAGGTATCAAAATTGCGAAAATCATGGATGACTGCATAAACACCTGCAATTTTCTCATATGCAGCTTTTCGCTCCGGCGTGGTAATCGCAATCAGTCTGCCCGGCTGACAGCGATATGCAAAATCAAGACCGGATAGAGAATCTTCAATAATCATACAGTCCTCCAGCTTTACTCCGATTGCCTGAGCACCTTCATGAAACATGGATATCTTATCGACATGGGTGCCGTCGTCATAAATGATCTTATCAATATCAAACCAGCGGTCAAGGTGAAAGGAAGAAATAAAGAAATCAATATTATCCTTAATGGATGCTGAACAGATGGTCATCGGTATCTGCAGCTCTTTCAAATAGTCCAGTACATCCTCCAGACCGTCCACTAAATGAAACATCTTCGGATCATTGATACAGCACTCGCGATACAGCGCTTCCTTTGCTTTGGACAGCTTTTCACTCTCCTCATCACGCATGTCGCCGAGCAGCAGCTCGATGATTTTTTTGTTTGTCTTCCCATGGGTATGATCCAGCTCATAATCTGAAATCGGACATCCGCGATATTTCTGAGAAAATACATCCCATGCTTTCTTATGCTTTTCAGAATCAAAAAACATCGTTCCGTTAAAATCAAATAACAGTCCTTTTTTATTCATAGCTTCTCCTTTCAGAAAGGCTTCCGCCTTTTCTCTCTTTATTGTAGTATACGGATTTGGTTCGTCAAGTCCTCCTGTATAAATCCATAGGCGTTTTTCAATCCATAGGTGCTGCTGTTTTTCTGTAGCGTTCCGTTATGGACAGGACCATCGCTGCGCACCTGAAACCATCCATCCTCCTGCTTCAATACAAGGTGAGAGCAAGGAACAGCTCCCGCCCTATACAGTACAGTGTCTTTTTTCTTTGAGGAATATACGGTGACTGGCTGTTCACTGACAAGGTAGGAAATGTCACGGTCCCTTCCCTGCATCACCATATCGAAGGTCTGATAAAAATCCGCAGCCTTTTCTCCCCAGTAGGGGTCCGAGGCATAGCGTACATTCATGCCGCCTGCCTTATCGCCGAAGAACCCTCCATGATACAGATCGCTCAACGGGTTGAGATAACTGTTTTGCAGGTACTTTTCCGCATGCGCAAGGATGCTTTCCCTTACGCTTTTATAGCCGGAGGCGCTTTGTGAGGGGGAATCATCATACGCTGCATGACCGAACAGATTTTTCTTTTCCCGTGCAATTGCACTTCTTCCAAAATCACTTTCGTTCATTGCCAGTGCAAACATCATGATGGCATTTGTGCTATAACGCTTCTGCGCCTCTATAAACCAGGCGCCGCTGTCATACAGAAGAGACTGCGAGGAGGACGAAAAGCCGAGATAGTTTTCCACATACCAGTTGATATCGTCCGCTGCATAGCGGCTGATGCTGCGATGCGGCAGAAACTGATAGTAATTGTAGAAGGCTTCTTTATTTGCGGCTCTTTCATGACTTCCCTTACGATAATCATCAATCATATCTTCAAAGGTGGAATAATAATAATGACCGTCATAGCTGTAATAGGCGTGATCCTTCAGCCCTGTTTCTCCCATGGACAGCTCACTGGCGTAGCTGGATTCTGCTATATTCGTTGTTATTTTATGCGTTAACAGATGAGATTTTGCAGTATAGTGATTGATGGACGCCACATCATTTTCGTCATAATAATTATGTAAGGTGACTTCATCGACAGCTGCCCAGCCATCCACTCCTGCCTGACGAAACCGTACTTCGCTTCCGTCGTCACTGATATCGACAAAGGCGGCATCATTTCCATAGCAACCGTTTGTATAGCCTGTTTCCTCTGTTTTTGCCATACGGTAGGAGGTGTTGAGCGTACAGTCCTTTCTTTGAAATTGTACGACACCATAACCGATCGCAATCAGCTTATGATCATAGCGGATACCTGCATTTTGTTTTTCCGCTCGTTTTGTCTGCGTCAGCATTTCTTCCTTTGCCTGCGCCAGAGAATGGTATTGTGCATACTCCTGCTCAACACCTTCTTTCAGGATTACAACCGTATAGGTCCTTCTGGCAGAGAAAACCCATGAGATAACCAGAACCGTCAGGGCAATCAGAAGTCCGCTGGCAAGTATGGGAATATAGCGGTTGATTTTCTTTCTCTTGCGTTTTCGAACGTTTTTTTTCATGCCTTCCTCCATTTTCTACAGTGTATCGTAATTCTTAAAAAAAGGAAAGAACTCTTGTAATTCTTAAGAAAAGTTTTATAATGATGAAAAAAGTGAGGGTGATGACGATGCTATGTGAAAAAACATTTTATGAGCTTTCTCTTCTTTCCTATTTTGATACCTATGCGGTGAACATACCGGTTTCGGATATGATTCGGCATATACAGGAGGATGAGCAGCTGATGCAGGATTACGGTCAGTATCCAGATTTCCAAAACAACATGAAGCTTGTCCGTCAGATCAACCCGGACGAATATGCACATATGACAGTAAAGGAATGGTATAACGATAACGCAGACAGCGGTGTTGTGTATTATACATTTGAGATGGAGGATGCTTTGATATTTGCTTTCCGCGGAAGTGAAAAGCTGGATGATGTACATCACAAAACCGGATGGCAGGACTGGAAGGACAACTTCCGTATGTTTTTGAAGGACCCCACCTGGCAACAGATTCTTACACTGCACCAGATACAGAAAACAGATATACAAAAACCCTTTTATATGTGCGGACATTCCAAGGGCGGCAATCTGTCGCTGTATGTTGCCTTGACAATGAAAAAAGAGCTGCAGGATTACCTGGTAAAGGTGGTAAGCTTCAATGCTCCGGGGATCACAAAGCCGATTCTTTCCCTGTATGAACAGCGTGCCAAGGATCCGGAATTTCTGGAAAAGCTGCTGATTTTTGAGAATGAGAACGACTGCGTTTCGGCGTTTTTTGAAAATTTAAAAGAACCGGTTTATGTGCGTTCCTGTTATCCATGCACAAACATGGAGGAGTTGTATCACAACCACAATTTGTATGCGATGGATTTTCGGGACAATGCCTATGTTATGGCGGAGAAGAAAACGGTTATGCCGAAGTTCTTCTATCATTTCATCAATGATTTCTTTATGAATCTGAAGGAGGAACGGGTGCAGCGGGTTGTCGCCAAAATGGACGAGTATTTTGACAGCGGCTGTTCCATGGAAGAGCTGTATAAGCTGATGCTTGTGGATGTATCTCGGTATGTATCGCTGTTTGAGGATATTCCGGAGGAGGAAATGGCGACCATCACCCTGCAGGATTTGATCGACCGCCGTAAGACTAAGCTGATTATGGATAAGGTCAAGGAGCTGCAGCCAAACAAGACGCTTCAGAAAATGGCGGATACGGTTAGAATTTCTTCTCCAGTCGCAAAGCTGAATGAGATTGATATGAAGGAAATAACACAGGGTCTCATTGATAATTATGAACTTATGGTAAAAGAGAAAACAAAGGAATTTCAAGCAATGATTACGGAAAACAATGAGAAAATCATGCATGCAATCCGATCAATACGAAATCGCGAAGGTGATTCCCAAGAAAGAATATAGTTGCAAAGTTGCCATTCCTATAGTATTCTAATAGTAGAATACTGCAAATATAGAAAGAAGGGTACCTATGCCGCTGAAACATGCAATTCTGGGTCTGTTGAACTATGCGGAAATGACGGGTTATGATATTGACCGTTATTTTAAGTCAAGCATTGCCTTTTTCTGGCATGCGCAGACGTCGCAGATCTATAAGGAGCTGAACACCTGTACAAAGCATAACTGGGTGGACAGTGAGATTGTATATCAGAGTGATAAGCCGAATAAAAAGGTGTTTCATATTACTGATGAGGGAAGACTGGAGCTTAACCGCTGGCTGGCGGATGCGGATCTTGAAGATATCATGAAGTACAAGAATCCGCTGCTGATTAAAATATTCTTTTCCAGCAATATCGATATTGACAAGACGATGCGCCTACTGGAGAAATACATACGGGAGTGTTCTGATATCATTGATAAAATGAATGAAGATCTGAATAAGATTCCGGAATTCGAAGCACAGATTCACAAGGATAATGAATCCTTTTACTGGGGAATGACAATGACCTATGGATTTATGTACTATCAAAATGAAATCAAATGGGCCAACTGGTGTATTGATAAGCTGAAAGAAAAAATAGGATGAAACCATATTCATACAGGCTGTAAAGGTAGCTTAAAATTTCACGGAAGCCTGTGATTATCTATAGAAACATGATATAATGAGGGCGAATAATTATCATATCCTAGAACAGAAGGGAGAAACATCTATGGAAAAACTGACAATGCAGGATTATCTTAACTGTTTACAGGCAAAGAAGCAGGAAGCACATGACAAGCAGTGGCTGTACATCGAAGTGAATGCGAAGGATCTGCTGGAAGAGTGCGAGCCGGGCATAAGAAATCAAAATGTATGCTGTAAGGCTATGCTTGATGCTATGCTGGAGGGTGACGGCTTTATCGTAGAGCCAAAAAACAAAAGCAAATGCGCAGCGAGTCTGACAATCCGCTATTATGTGGATAATCTGAGTCCTGAGCGGAGAAAATATGCAGAAGTAAATCAGTAATCAAATAGAAAAAGGATGTAACATATCAATATGCTGCATCCTTTTTGTATGTCTGTATATTTTTGTCGAAGAATTCTGTTTCCCGGGAAATGTCTTCCTTCAGTTTGATGACAGTGGTCCCAGCACTGACAACAGCAGCCAGCTTCAACCGCATTCATCACATTTTTTGTATGGATAGAGATAACGCTGCAGCACGTTATTTACCGGCTTTTTATAACTTCAGTACAGAGTCTGTGTGTTCGCAAAACAAAAATAAGACTTTACAAATATATGGTTAAATGCTTTGAAAAGCCTATAAATAAAGGGCTTTCAAGAGTTCATATCCTGTCATTATCCAAAACAAAAGTTGAACTTAAATTGGATTGAAATGTTTTTGAATCTCTTTTATTATCTAGGTGTAAAGCAAACGAGGAAGCGTGAAGGAGGTGACACGATGCTGAAAGATCTGACAGATGAAAAGCTGATCCGGCTGAACATTGAAGCTGCTGACTGGGAAGAAGCAATTCGCAAATCTGCGCAGCCGCTGATAGACGAACACAAGGTCAAGCCGTCCTATGTGGATGACATGATTACAGGGGTTAAAGAAAACGGTCCTTATATTGTTCTTACCAAGCATGTTGCACTTCCACACGCCAGACCGGAGTCCGGAGCACTGGAAAGTGCCATTGGTATCGCAACCTTAAAGACACCGGTTGTCTTCGGAAATGAAGCAAACGATCCTGTGAAATATCTGTTCTGTTTAAGTGCAAAGGATAACATGGAACATCTGAATGCACTGGCTGAGCTGGCGGGAATGTTTGAGGATGCTCAATTTTACAGGCTCCTGGAACAGGCAGAGAGCGCAAAGGAAATCATGGAATACATCAGTAAATAGAAAAAGGAGGAAACTGATATGTACAAAGCTTTAGTATGTTGCCGTGCAGGCATGGGATCCAGTATGCTGTTGAAAATCAAGGCGGATCAGGTCATCAGCGAAAACGGCTATCCGATCCAGACAGAGCATGGAAATCTGGATTCACTGAATGGATTTAGCGGGGATCTTGTTATCACGATGGATGATCTGGCAGATGAATTAAAGGACAAGGTTCCTTATGCACTGGGGATTCGCAATATCATGGACAAGGTGGAAATGAAATCCAAAATGGAAGAGTTTCTTGCCACAAAATAGGGATGAACAAGGGAATGTATAAAAAATAACTAAAGGAGAGAAAAACATATGTTAGATGCGATTTTAGCGCAATCACGAAATACCGCATTGATTATGGGGCTGATTGCGATGATTGGTCTGCTGCTGCAGAAAAAGCACGCAACGGATGTGATCAGCGGTACGATGAAAACAGTTATCGGATTTATGGTCTTCAACATTGGATCTTCAGCAATGTCAGGTGTTGTACAGACATTTACAGATTTGTTCAATGTAGCATTTGGAATCGAAGGAGTTACCACGCAGGTAGAGGTCGCAACAGGTCTTGCATTGAATACCTATGGTACGGAAGTGGCTTTGGTTATGCTACTGGGCTTCGTTGTCAATCTGATCGTTGCCAAATTTACAAGATTTAAGGCAATCTTCCTTACCGGACAGCACTTTCTGTACTTTGCATGTGTTATCGCACTGATCTTTATTGCAAATGGTCTGCCGATGCCGCTTACGGTAATCGCCGGTGGTATCCTGCTTGGATTCTGCGGAGCAGCACTGCCATCCTTCTGTCAGCCGTTTATGAATAAAATCACGGGTGCCGATAACCTGGCAATGGGTCACTTTAACTGTATCGGTTACGCATTCTCCGGATATGTAGGGAAATTATTCGGTAAAATGGGAAAAAGCACAGAAGAGAAGAAGGATGCCAGCACTGTTAATATGCCAAAATTCTTTGAATTGTTCCGTGACTTCATCTTCTCGGTAGCACTGTTCATGGTTGTATTGTTCTACGTGGCTGTCATCGCCTGTGTGGTAAACGGTCATATGGACATCGTGCTTGAAAAAGCAGGAAATGATATCTGGTTTATCTATCCGTTCCTGCAGGGTCTGCAGTTTGCGGCCGGTATGAGTGTCCTGATTTATGGTGTGCGTCAGTTTATTGCAGAAATCACCGCAGCATTCGTTGCAATTTCTGAGAAATATATTCCAAACTCCAAACCGGCAGTTGACTGTCCGGCAATCTTCCCATTCGCGCCGACAGCTGTATTGATCGGCTTTGTGGGAGCATTCGTAGGCGGTCTTGCGGCAATGGCAATCATGATTGCATGCAACAGCAGTGTCATTATGATTCCGGCAGCCGGTATCTGCTTCTTCTCCGGTGGTACCTGCGGTATCTTCGGAAATGCCTATGGCGGATGGAAGGGCGCACTGGTTGGTTCCTTCATCGTTGGTATGGCATTAACCGGTCTGCCGCTGATTCTGTATCCTGCATTCGCAGGTCTGGGAATTTCCGGAGCATCCTTCCCGAATGTCGATTACAATATTATCGGAGCATTCCTGAACTGGATTCTGGGAATCTTCGCCTGATTCACGAATAGGGCAGGGATGGAAGTCCTTGTCCTTCTTTTTGAAAAGAGGTAGGTCCTATGGAACTGAAAGAGCTGATCAAACAGCAGAAAGCAAAGGGTGTCCTTGTGAAAGCACTGGCGCATCCTTCTCTGGTCATCATGGCACAGGATTGCGGAATGGACTTTATTCTGTATGATTGCGAGCATGGTGTTCTGTCCTATGAACAGCTGCATGATCTTATGGTGCTTGGCAATATGCGAAAGCTTTCATCGATCGTCAGAGTTGCACAGCTGGCCAGATCCGATGTATCCAGAATCCTGGATTGCGGTGCCTGCGGTGTGATGGTGCCGATGATTGAAACAGCTGAACAGGCGGAGCAGCTTGTACAGTGGAGCAAATATCCGCCGTTGGGAAAACGAAGCTATTCCGGGGGAGCCAATACGCACTATGCCCCTGGGGGAAATCATGCACTGCATATGAAGCAGCTGAATGAGAAAACGATGAGTATTGTACAGATAGAAACACGGCAGGGTGTGGAAAACATCGATGCTATCCTGAATGTGAAGGGAATTGACGGTGTGCTAATCGGTCCCTGTGATTTGGCGATATCACTGGGCTGGCCGGATGATCTCATGCGTGAGGAAGAGCTCAATATGATTCAAAAGGTCGCTGATGCCTGCTTGAAACGTGATTTGGGCTTTGGAATTATCGGCGGCATAGCGATGCAGGAATATTTTAAAAAGGAAAGCAGTCTGCTTGTTTCCGCTATTGATACAGCACTGATGCGGGAAGGCTTAAAACAGGCAGTGAGAGAATATGAGCAACTGGAAAGGAAGTAACTATATGGCAGTAGAAAAAGAACAGATACGGGAGTTTCTGGATATCGAATCCAGTGAATTGAAGAATTTCATAGACAGCATTGACGCAGAGGCGCTGATTGCGGCCAGAGAACTGATTCTGCAGGCGGAACAAAATCATAACCGTGTGCATGTGACAGGAATCGGTAAGCCGGGACATGTGGCCGGGTATGCAGCATCGCTGTTATCCTCCACAGGAACACCAACCTATGAGCTGCATGGAACGGAAGCCGTACATGGCAGTGCGGGACAGGTGCTGAGCGGAGATGTCGTAATTGCCATTTCCAACAGCGGAGAGACGACCGAGCTGAAGGCAACCGTGGAGACACTGAAAAGCAATGGTGCCAAGCTGATTGCATTAACCGGAAAAGCTGATTCCTGGCTGGCAAAGCAGGGGGACGTCACGCTGATTGCCGGTGTCAATCAGGAGGGGGATGCTATGAACAAGCCGCCAAGAGCCTCTATACTGGCAGAGATGGTCATGCTGCAGAGCCTGAGCATCTTATTACAGAACGCAAAGAATCTGACACCGCAGCAGTATGTGAAATGGCATCCGGGCGGCAGTCTGGGCGCAAGTATCAAAGAAAGCGGGGACAGATAAATGAAGCTGGAAGGAATCATAACACCAATCGTAACACCGTTTCATCGTGATGAGGAACAGAGTATCAACTATGAAGCGACAAAGCAGCTGATCGA
>NZ_CAXSSO010000004.1:129812-330322 GCF_964240115.1 Clostridium sp. HGF2 | reverse complement strand
ATATGCATACGTATGCAGATTTGGAAAGAGTATTGTTTGTGAAGAATGGAAAAGGGAGGAGTTTTTTTTTATGTACAAAATCGGAGAGGCTGCCAGACTGCTGGGTCTCAGCACGGAAGCTTTGCGGTACTACGAACGTAAAGGGCTCATCGTGCCGCATAAGGACAGTGTATCCAATTACCGTTATTTCGATGCTTCACAAATCAACCATCTTCTGAATATGCAGAAGTATCAGAAGCTTGGCTTTACGCTGTATGAGCTGATGGATTTGTTTGAAAGCAGGGGAAATGATATGTTTCTTGAGCTGATGGAACAAAAGGAGAAGGAGCTGCTGCAGGAAAGTGTGTCGATGAGTCTTCGTCTTCACAGCATTCATCTTTCTTTGGAATGCATTGCGCTGGCAGAACGTGCACAGCATGCCATACAGTTTGTAACAAGACCTGCCCTGTATCGCATTTCCTATATGCAGGATGATGTGATTTTAGCGGATGATGCATCCCTGAATGAGGAACTCAGGGTGTGGTCGAAAAGCAGCGAGCTTCAGTTTCTGAGTGGACGAATCTGTGCCAAGGATTTTATCAGCGGACAGGAGCACTTTGATTACGGCTTTTGTATGTACGAGACGATTGGGGATTTCATCGGTATTCGGAAAAATGATGTGGTAAGACAGTATGCCGAATGTTCGGCTCTTGCCTACTGCTTTGAAGCGGATGCCCAGCATACGATTCTGCAGGAAAAGGAAAAGCTGCTGCAGTTTATGGAGGCACATCACCTGGTGCTTGACGGGGATATCCTGTCTCAGGTCTTATACAGTGCCTGCGAGGATCATCATTATCAGATGCGCCATATGATATGGGTCCCTTACAAGAGAGTGATATAAAATAATTTAATGTTTTTCTTAAATATTTTTAATAAATACTTGACTCTAAAAATACTTTAGGGTTTATGATGGTTCCTGCCTAGGTAGTTGGAGGAATGAAAGATGAAGAGCTTGATTTTTTTAGTAGATGAGAATAGAAATCAGTTATCTGCTTTAGAAAGGGCCATTTCTTCCGTTGAGGAATTTGAACTGGCCGGAATGACAAGCGATGGTGAGGAATGTATCCGACAGCTGGAGGGGAAACATGTACATGTTCTGGTGTTGGACATGATCCTGCCAAAGAAAGATGGGTTTTATGTATTAGAGGAAATACGCAGCAGAAGGCTGCAGGTGGATCATATTATCTGCATATCCTCATATCTCAGTGAAATGATTCTTTCTGAGTTCAACCGCTATTGTGTCGACTACATCATGATGAAGCCCTATGAGATTCCTGATCTGATTCGCAAGATTCATTTCATCAGGAATTATCAGCCGGATTATTCATTGAATGAGGAGCTGCAGAAAAAGCTGGGACGCAGTCAGAACCAGCATCTGGAGGGAACGATCACCGAGCTGCTGCACGAGCTTGGAGTTCCTGCAAACCTGAAAGGGTATCAGTATCTACGCTGTGCAATTATGCAGACCTACCGTGATATGGATCTGCTTGGTAAGGTTACCAAAACATTATATCCGAAGATTGCGCTGGAGTTTCAGACAACACCCTCCCGAGTGGAGCGTGGTATACGGCATGCAATCGAAGTGGCCTGGAATCGCGGAAATGCACATGTGATACATAAGATTTTCGGCTATACGATTTCCATGGAACGAAGCAAACCTACAAATTCCGAATTCATTGCAATGCTGTCTGACAAAATTCATATGGAGGAAACACGTGTCTGAACATGCACATAATGCATCCGGAAATAAAAAAGGGCGGAATGATCAACTGTTCAAATGAAACAGGATCAGAATACTCCGCCTTTTTATTTGGATTATTTGCGTAGAATGAAGCTGAGGTGTCTTCCGCATGCAGGCTCTCTTCGATAGCTGAAAAAAGCATCGTTTTTCAGAAAGGTATCGTTTGGATTCACTGTGATATGATCGCGTTCAACACCGAGATTCAGCAGCATCTGCATATTCAGCCCTTTGTTGTCTGCGATTGCCCTGCCGTTTGGCAGCATTGTCAGATAGTCACGGGTATCAAAGCTCATTGCCCGGATGCGGTCAATGACATCCTGCTGGATTTCAAAGCTGCGATATGCGATAGCCGGACCGATATAAGCCATCAGGTGAGCAGGATCGACATGCTCCTTCTGCATGAGCAGGGTCACGGTTTTGCGTGTAATTTCCTGCACGGTTCCCTGCCAGCCACTGTGAATAGCGGCAATGATACCGGTAAAGGGGTCATATAGAAGTACCGGCACGCAATCTGCATGAAAGACACCGATTGCGATGTTTCTTTCCTTTGTGTAAAGGGCATCACAGTCCGCAATCCCCTCCTCATAAACACGATAGCCTCTGCCGGCATCTGCGGCGGTTACCTCATGAATATGATCGGAGTGCGTCTGCATAGCGAAGGTCCACTGTGACGATGCTATATGGAGTGCTTTTGACAGAGTATCACGATTATTTAAAACATCCTCTTTCCGTAAACAGGCGTGCAGTGCCATATTGTTGTTTTCCGGCAGGGATGGGTCGCGCAGCGTCGTACCTGCAAGCAAATCATCCTCGTAGTTCCATTGTATATAATTCATATGATCATTCCTTCTTTCTTTCTTATATATTTATAGTATATGTGTGAGTATCCGGGTTTGCCCTGGGAAAAGTATATAGCAAGCTGCGGCTCTTGGCAATCCATTTGCGTGAATATATGCATTTTTCCAACGCTGGGCAAAACAGAGCACTTTCCTAATATTTCCAGAAATGATAACAATTTTTATGGATTTTAGCACTAAAGTGTTGACAGTGCTAAAATATTGGAATATACTATTAGCAGACATAGAGGTTGAGTGCTAGAAAGGAGTGAACCATATGCTTACAAAACGCCAGACGGCGATCTTTAAAACGATAGTAGATGAGTTCACCCGGACTGCCGAGCCTGTCGGTTCCAAGAAACTGATGGACCTGCTGGATTTCAACTGTTCCAGTGCCACCATTCGCAATGAGATGGCTGCACTGGAGGATTTGGGTCTGCTGGAGAAAACACATACCTCCAGCGGTCGTATACCAAGCAGTCGCGGTTATCGGTTCTATGTTGAAAATCTGATGGAGCGTGAACTGGATGATGGAGTCAAGCATTCTCTGCAGGCTGTATTTCAGGAGCGTCATTATTCAATGGATGAAATCGTTAAGAAAAGCTGTGATATTCTATCTCAGATGACCTCGCTGACTTCCGTGGTGCTGGGGCCGGAAAGCCGTTACCAGACACTGCAGCACATACAGCTGTTTCCACTCAGTGACACCAGTGCGGTTGCAGTCTTCATCACCGATCACGGGCATACGGAAAATAAGACATTTCACTTCCATACAGCCGTGAGCGTTGAGGATATCAAAACCTGCTGTAATCTGCTCAATGACAAGCTGAGCGGCACACCGATCAATGAGGTGGTGGAGCGCATGCAGCAGATTGAGCCGCTGCTGGCCAGCCATATTGCCCGTCACGAGGTGCTGTTTGAAGCCTTCGTTAATGCATTCATGCGGTTTGCAACCGACCATGTATACTGCAGCGGACAGAGCAATATGCTGTATCAGCCGGAATTCGCAGATATCGAAAAGCTGAAGGAGCTTATGAAGATGCTGGAGGACAGCAGTCTGTTTCGCCAGCTGGCCAATCACGAGGGTGATGTCGCCATTGAAATCGGCGGTGACAATGAATTGATTCAGGTCAATAATGTTGCAGTGGTATCCAGCAAGTTCAAGCTGAACGAGGATGAAGAAGGGGAACTGATGATCGTGGGACCTACCCGCATGCAGTACAGCCGTGTCGTTGCCCTTATGGAATATATGAGCAAAGTAATCGAAGATTTATACAGAAGTGAAAATCGATAAGGAGGTCATCATGCAGGAAGAAAAAGAAGTTGTAAACGAGGAAGCAAAGGCTGCCGGGCAAAGCGAAGAAGCAAAGACAGAGCAGGATGCTGCCAAGGCAGAGAAAAAGGATGCGAAGGAAGCGGAAAAGGAAGATAAGAAATCCGCAAAATTCGGTAAGAAGAAAAAAATCGAGGAACTGGAAGAAGAAATCGTAAAGCTGAAGGAAGAGGCGGCAGCAAACAAGAATGCCTACTTCAAGGCGTATGCAGATACAGAAAATCTGAAGAAGCGTCTGCAGAGTGAAAGCGACAATGTGCGCAAGTACCGCATTCAAAGCTTTGCGATGGAAATCCTGCCGGTTCTGGATAACCTGGAGCGTGCGCTGGATGTTAAGGTCGATGATCAGAATGTCAAAAACTACGCCAAGGGCTTTGAGATGATTTACCAGCAGCTGGTACACATCCTGAATCAGGAGGGTGTAAAGGAAATCGAAGCGCTGGACAAGCCGTTTGATCCAAACTTCCATCAGGCCCTGATGCAGGAGGCCAAGGATGGCGTGGAAAGCGGTATGGTCATTGAGGTCCTGCAAAAGGGATATATGCTGAAGGATCGTGTATTACGTGCAACACTTGTAAAGGTTAGCGAATAGATAAAAGGAGGATAACGATTATGAGTAAAATTATTGGTATTGACTTAGGTACAACAAACAGCTGTGTGTCCGTTATGGACGGTGGTGAATGCAAGGTCATCACAAATCCGGAAGGAAATCGTACAACACCATCTGTAGTCGCATACAAGAACGGTGAACGTATCGTCGGTGATGCCGCAAAGCGTCAGGTTGTTACAAACAAAAACACTATCAGCTCAATCAAGCGTCTGATGGGTACAAATGAAAAGGTTGAACTGGAAGGTAAGCAGTATACGCCGCAGGAAGTCAGTGCGATGATCCTGCAGTATCTGAAATCCTATGCCGAGGATTATCTTGGAGAAAAGATTGAAAAAGCAGTTATCACCGTACCTGCATACTTCAACGATTCCCAGCGTCAGGCTACCAAGGATGCAGGGAAAATCGCCGGTCTGGAAGTAGAGCGTATCATCAATGAGCCGACAGCTGCAGCTCTGGCTTACGGTATTGATAAAACTGAAAAAGAACAGAAGGTTCTGGTATATGACTTAGGTGGAGGTACCTTCGACGTTTCTATTCTGGAGCTTGCGGATGGAACCTTTGAGGTATTGTCTACAAACGGAGATACCCGTCTGGGTGGAGATGACTTCGATAACGTTGTTGTTGACTGGATGGTAGATACCTTCAAGAAGGAAAACGGTGTTGACCTACGTAAGGATACTATGGCTATGCAGCGTCTGAAAGAGGCTGGAGAAAAAGCGAAGAAGGATCTGAGTGGAGTTGTACAGACCCAGATTTCTCTGCCGTTTATCTCTGCAGGTGCGGATGGACCTCTGCACTTCGAGGCTACATTATCACGTGCAAAATTCGATGAAATGACAAAATCTCTGGTTGATCGTACGATGGAGCCGGTAAGAAACGCACTGCGCGATGCCGGACTGACGAAAAACGATATCCACCAGGTACTGCTGGTAGGTGGATCTACCCGTATCCCTGCTGTACAGGAAGCTGTTAAGAGCGTTCTGGGCAAGGAACCTAACAAATCCGTAAACCCGGATGAAGTAGTTGCTATGGGTGCTGCTATTCAGGGTGGTGTTATCGCCGGTGATGTAAAGGATGTTCTGCTGCTGGATGTTACACCATTGAGCCTCGGTATTGAGACAATGGGTGGTGTCATGACCGTGCTGATTCCACGTAACACAACGATTCCAACAAGCAAATCTCAGGTATTCTCAACTGCTGCGGATAACCAGCCTGCGGTTGATATCCGTGTTCTGCAGGGTGAGCGCCCGATGGCAAATGACAATAAGGAGCTCGGTATGTTCAAGCTGGATGGTATCGCTCCGGCTCGCCGTGGTGTGCCACAGATTGAAGTTACCTTTGATATTGACGTAAACGGTATCGTACATGTATCTGCAAAGGATAAGGGTACCGGTAAGGAACAGTCCATCACGATTCAGAATACGAGCGGACTGAGCGATGAGGAAATCGATCGTATGGTTCGTGAGGCTGAGGAACACAAGGCTGAGGATGAAAAACGCAAGGAAGAAATTGATCTGCGCAACCGTGCAGAGGGCTTCATTGCTCAGATTGATTCCATGCTGGCAGATAGCGGTGACAAGATTGATGCAAAGCAGAAGGAAGAAACACAGAAGCTGCGCGACGATTTACAGAAATCTCTGGATGAAAATGACATGGATGCTGTAAAGGAAAAACTGGAGGCACTGGAAAAGGCTGCACAGGCGGCTAGTGCTCAGATGTATCAGCAGCAGAGTGCGGATCCGAATGCAGGAGCAGGTGCAAACAACGCAAACAACGATGACAACGTTGTAGACGCTGAATTTGAAGAAAAGAAGTAAGAAAACGAAACGACTACAATTCCTAGTGCTTGCGCTAGGTTTTGTATGTTGTGTGATGCTGGTCATCTATTGGATGTATCCCATGCAGAGACAAAAGACTGCTGTTGATGTTTCCTCATATTATGCACAGACGGTGCGTGTGGATAAGGAAACACCGCTGTTTGAGAAGAAGGATGGAGAATACAAAGAGATTGGCCGTATCTTTAAGGGGACAATGCTGAAGCTTGACAAGCAAAGCGCACAGAACATGAAGGAAAAGTATTTCAGGCTGCAAACGGATGACTGCTACATCCTGGCTGATCATGTGGTACCCGAACAAACAGAAGAAAACAATGTCAAAAAGGCTAGTGTGTATCTGCCGTTTAATGAGAATATTGTGACAAAAGACAGCTATATCATTCAGAATGATGCAGGAGATAAGCTGGTGGAGGTAACACGGAAAGCATCTTATCCTATTTATGTTAAGGATGAGAAACGCTATGGTGTACAGATGGGGAATACCCTTGTGTATATTCCAAAATCCGCAATAGCAGCTACAAAGCAGGCTGACAATACCAGTGAGCCGGTCGCAAAACAGATTCCGGTTTTCATGTATCACTATTTCTATTCCAGAGAAAACGGTGAGGTCTCGAAAAACGGAAACTGGCTGGAGGTCAATGATTTTGAAGCACAGCTGAAGTATTTGAAGGAGCATAACTATGTGACGCTGCGCATGCAGGACGTGGAGAATTTTCTGGATGGAAAGGTACAACTGCCGAAGAACAGTGTTTCCATTACGATTGATGATGGGACAGCTTCCATATATAAATATGCATATCCGCTGCTGAAGAAATATGGTAATAGTGCAACGCTCTTTCTGATCGGGAATCATCTGGATGATGATAAGCTGCCACAAAGCTTTCAGGAAATGAAGCAAAACGGCATGGAGTTGCAGTCGCATTCCTATGACATGCATACCGGCGGCTGTGAAGGCGGTCATGGCGGTGCATTGCGCTGTGTGGCACATGATGAGGGTGTTGCGGACACAGAAAAGTCGTTTTCCATCATCGGCGGAGGTAATGTGTATTGTTATCCGTATGGTGATGTTACAGACAGTGCACTGCAGATTATGAAAGATGCAGGTGTGCATATGGCTTTTACGACAAATTATGGTAAAATAGAACCCGGTATGGATAAGCTGCAGCTGCCGAGAGTGCGTATTTTCGGAGATGCAGACATACAGCAGTTCATATACAGTCTGGAAAGTTAGGAGGGTGATCCACATGAGCAAACGAGATTATTATGAGGTCCTGGGACTCAGCAAGGGTGCCAGCGATGATGAAATAAAAAGAGCCTATCGGAAGATGGCGAAAAAATATCACCCGGATGTCAATAAGGATCCGGGGGCTGAAGAGTCGTTCAAGGAAGTAAACGAAGCATATGAGGTACTGAGTGATCCGCAGAAGAAGGCAACGTATGATCAGTTTGGTCATGCAGGTATGGATGGTGCCAATTTTGGCGGCGGTGCCGGAGGCTTTGGCGGTTTTGAGGACTTCGGAGATATCTTCGGTTCCTTTTTCGGCGGAGGCTTTGGCGGTGGTGGAAGTCGTCGCGCAAGCAACGGACCGCGTAAGGGGAATGACCGCTTCATGCAGATGCGCATCGAGTTCATGGATGCTATATTCGGAAAAACGGAAACAGTTACGATTGAGGTGGATGAGCAGTGCGATGAATGTATGGGAAGCGGCGCGAAGAGTAAGTCCGATATTAAGTCCTGTCCGCATTGTAATGGTACCGGTACAGTAACGACTCAGCAGAGAACGCCGTTTGGTGTGTTCCAGAGTCAGTCGGTGTGTCCGGATTGTAACGGAACGGGTAAGACGATTGTGAACAAGTGTCCGAAGTGCCATGGCAAGGGCTATGAGCATAAGCGTGTGAAGCTGGATATCAAGATTCCGGCAGGCATTCAGTCCGGTCAGCAGGTGCGTGTACCGAATAAGGGAGAGCGCGGTGTGAATGGCGGGCCGAACGGCGATCTGTATATCGAGATTCTGGTAAGCCGTCACAAGCAATTTGTACGCGATGGCAATGATATCCGTATCACGGTACCGATTAGTGCTGTGGATGCAATTTTGGGCTGCAAGGTGGATGTTCCGACTGTTTACGGTGATGTGGAGCTGACGATTCCGGCAGGTACGCAGTTCGGACAGCAGTTCCGGTTGAAGGGAAAGGGTGTCAAGTCTGCTTCTTCTCGCGGCAATCAGGGTGATCAGTATGTCGAGGTCAAGGTGGAGGTACCGACCAAGATTACACGCGACGAAAAGGAGCTGTATGAGAAAATTCGCAATAAGAAATCTCATGAGTCTCCGTTTGATAAATTTAAGAAGGCTTTTAAATAAGAATATTGCGGCAGTTGTTACTGATTTCAGTAATGCTGTCGCTTTTTTATTTGTTTTGTAATCGTTAACATTTTTGAGCGTGACAGTTTTGAGATAAATGATTTCTTTGTAAAATAAATAAAATTCTAATAATTCGGACTTTTTTTGCATGAAATCATTGATTGTAATGACCTATTGTAGTAGAATAGCTACGTGTAGAATGGAATGAATTAAGCATTTGCATACCCTTTATGATTATAAAGGTATACCTTTCTGTCTATATACTTATAATTAATGAAACAGGTGATTTCATATGAAATCATCTGTTTTTTTACGTTTTTCAGTCTATATAAATATACTTTATAACACTATTCTCGTTTTATTTAGTATATCTTTAAAGGTATACGTTTTGAGATTTAAAATTCCATTTTATAAAAGGGAGGGTAGTGAATTCATTAATGAATGTAAGTACATGAGGGAAAAAATAGGAATAACAGCATGTTTGCTGGAGGAAATCGTTGTTTGCAATCTTTCTTTTCTTTTTGATTTTACAGGTGATTATACAGTGCGCATCTGTGCCTTGTATTTTGTCATTCAGTATCTGTTTGGTCATTATCGGACGAAGACGCTGCTGATCTGGGAAGAGATAGAGCTGCTTGTAAAAAGTCATATCTGTTTTTTTATCGTCAGTATCCTGCTTGACCCCATGCAGGATTTCAATGCTCATTGTGCTTTGCTGAATGCAGTGATCTCATGCATCATGCTCTGCTTCAGTATCCTATTACAGCGTTATCTGCGCATCTGGTTTCGAAACAGCTGTGCGGACAATGTACTGATCATCGGTGCAGGAAGGCAGGCTCTTGCATTTGCAGAGGTCTGTGAGAAAAACCGGTTTGCGCTGATGAAGGTAAAGGGCTACATAGATACACAGGATGGTCATGTGTTGAAGGATATCAAACAGGATGTGTTTGCGTTGGGTGAGCTGGAACAGGCCGTTTCCAGACTGCAGATAAATTCCGCAGTCATCGCCTCAACGAATCTTACTAATGCACAGTTCGATGATATCCTGCTGAAGCTTAGGACAGTCGAAAAGATTCGCTATATGCCGTCCGTCAAGATTTTGACCTTCGATACTAGGGTCGAGGATTTTGACGGTCAGCTGCTCGTATCTACAGCAAAGGGAAAGATATCGACCTTCAATAAAGTGGTCAAGCGGACCATCGATATTCTCGGCGGTATAGCCGGCTGTATCCTGCTGATCCCCTTGACGATCTATGTGTGGAGATCAAACAGCAAAAATCATGATCATGATCCCATATTTTTCAAACAGGTGCGAATCGGGAAGGGCGGAAAGAAATTCGTTTTGTATAAATACAGGACGATGATACCCGATGCGGAGCGCATACTGCAGGAGCTTATGGAAAAGGATCCCGTGATCAGGGAAGAGTACGAGACGAATAAGAAGCTGAAGAAGGATCCCAGAATCACAAGGGCCGGAGAATTTCTGCGACGGAAGAGTCTGGATGAATTCCCGCAGTTCCTGAATGTGCTGAAGGGCGATATGAGCCTGACAGGACCAAGGCCGTACCTGCCTGGGGAACGTAAAGATATGGGAATCTATTATGACTATGTGATCGGCTGCAAGCCCGGACTGACCGGCATGTGGCAGACACACGGACGAAGCGATATCAGCTTTTCGGACCGGTTGAAGATGGATGAGTATTACTACAAAAACTGGAGCCTGAAGCTGGATATGACGATCCTCGTCAAGACGATCAAGACCGTGTTTCACGGGGATGGGGCAAGATGATGAAGCCGTGGTACGTGCTGTATGTGATGGGTGGCAGAGAAAAAAGGATATTGGAGCTTTTGAGTCAACAGGATGGTATAAAAGCATTCACTCCTTTAAAGGAAGTGGTGCACCGCATACAGGGGAAGCGAGTGATTGTGAAGAAACCGTTGTTTCCTTCGTATGTGTTTGTGGAAACAGAGCTGAATCCGAACGGGTTCCAGCAGGCGCTGCTTCGATACCGTTCACAGATCCGCGGTATCTTGAAGGAACTGAGGTATGAGGATGACGTCAGTGCATTGAGCACGGAAGAAAGAGCGTATCTGGAAGGCCTTATGGATGAGGAACACAATGTCCGAATATCAAAGGGTGAGATCCTGGATGGAGAGGTCATCATCACCGAAGGTCCGTTAAAGGGCTATGAAAGCAATATTATACGAATCGACAGACATAAACGTCGTGCCATCCTGAATGTCCGAATGAACGATCGGGAGATGCAGGTGGACGTTTCTCTGGAAATAGTGAAAAAGATCGAATCTCAGAAGTAATAGTTGTTGAGGCACTTTATGGAGAGGTTCAGGATACAGCCAACCATTCAACACTGCAGGTGGGGGAAGGGGAGAGTGTATCCTTTTTATGTAGTAAGATTCTCGCCTCAAAAGAAGAAAGCAAAGGAGAGAAATTAGTGGAAGATTTACAGAAGAGCATAGAACAGAATGAAGAAATAGAAATCGATCTGGGAAGACTGTTTCGGCAGTTGAAGAAAAAGATGTCCTTTATCATCGCAGTGACGGTGATCGCGATCATCATATCCTTATTGGTGACGAAGTTTCTGATACCAAAGAAATATGAAAGCATGGCAAGGATCTATCTGAAGCCGAATATCACGGAAAGTGGAATGATCGATTACAATACACTGACCGCCAATTCCAAGATGGTGAACAACTATGTCCTGATGCTGCAGGGGAACAGCCTGCTGGAGGATGTCGCGGAGAAGCTGAAGCTGGAGAATGAGGCATTGGTAAAGAATTCCTTGAGCGTCAGCAATGAAGCAGACAGTGAGATCATCACGGTGAGTGCTAGGACGAAGGATGCGAAGATGTCGAAGGATATCGTGAATACGACGGTGAATCTGTTTTTTGAGAGCATGAAGGACAAGCTGGATATCAAGAATATGACGATCCTGGATGCGCCGCAGGTGAATGAGACACCGGTATCGCCGAGCTTAAAGATGAACCTCTTGATCGGAGCGCTGCTTGGAATCATGGTGTCCTGTGGCTTTGTGACTGTACAGTTCCTACTGGATAAGAGGCTACATACGAAGGAAGATGCGGAATCGTATTTGGAGATACCGGTACTGGCAGAGATTCCGTTTCTGGAGGATTAGCGAATGAGCTTCATTGATCTGCATTGCCATATGGCATGGGATATCGATGATGGTATCGATAGCCGTGCAGAAGCACAACAGGCGTTACAGCAGGCCAGGGTGGATGGAATCGTAAAGCTGGCGGCAACACCGCATTTCATACCAGGAGCTCAAAAGGAAGCGGATGTAAGAGAGATGGATCAGCGGATCCGGGAGCTGAGGGAGCTTGGCAAGGAATATGGCGTCACGATTTACAGTGGCTGTGAGATGTTTCTGAATGATGATTATCTGGATATGGTCGATGGGAAATATTATAACACGATCAATGAGAGCCGCTATCTGCTGTGTGAGTTTGATGTCCGCAAGGATATCGAAAAGAACAGCTATGCGGATGAGCAGCTGTATGAATTGTCGATCAGAGGACTGACTCCCATGATAGCGCATGCGGAGCGGTACTTTCATAAGGATATCGATGTAAATCGAGTAAAGGAATGGATAAACAACGGATATGTGATTCAGATGAATCGGACGAGTCTATTGGGAATGCATGGTTCGCAGATTCAGAAGAATGCCAGACGGCTGTTGGAGGAAGGACTGGTGCATATCGTTGCGAGTGATGCACATCGTACCGGTGGAAATCGTATCTGCAGGCTGAGCGATGTATATCAGGAAATCGTAAAGGTAACTGATACGGCGAGCGCAGAGCTGCTCTGTACCATCAATCCACAGCATGTCCTTCAAGACGAGGATGTGGAACGTATGGCGGTAAGGAAAAGATCCTGGCTACAGCGAATGAGGAGGAGATGATGAAATGGAACGAAAGATAGCACCAAAGCGGAGTGATCCGAAAAAGCATACAAAAAAGAGTCAGTTTGACAATATGGAGGTATATCGTCAGCTGCGGACGAATATAGAATATTCATCCTTCAATAAGGATATCCAAGTGATTTGTGTGACCAGCTCGAATCCAGCAGAGGGAAAAAGCTCGGTCGCAAGCAACCTGGCAACGGTGGCGATTGCAAAGTACGAGAAGGTCCTGTTGATTGACTGTGATCTTCGAAAGCCCGTACAGCATAAGATCTTCAAGGTTTCGAATAAGCTGGGGATCAGTAATCTGATGAAAGAGAAGTCAGAGATCGACCTGGAGATCGGAGGTTATTTTCAGAAGTTCAAGGATAACAGTACGGACGGCAAGCTGTATGTGCTCACCAGTGGAAAATCTGTCCCGAATCCGCAGGAGATGCTGGCGAGCGACCGCTTCAAGGAGCTGATTGAAAAATTTCGAGAGATGTTTGACTACATCATCATCGACTGTCCGCCATTGAATGCGGTAGCGGATGCAATTCCGGTTTCGAGTATTGTAGATGGAACACTGTTTGTGGTATCCGCAATGGATACAGCAAAGCAGGAGGCAAAAAATGCGTTGACGATGCTGCAGAGAAATGGTGCGAATGTATTGGGGTGTGTGTTGACGAAGGTTGATATCACATCGAAGTCTTATTACAGCTATTATGGAAATTATAGCTAAGTGATGGAAGAATGAAACATGTGATCGGGATGAGGTGAGTCGATGAAGTATTTCTATGCATACGCTACAACGGAGGCTGAATGCGAAGCCATACACACGATTGTATTACATTCAGATTTGAATATACAGGAAACTTCTATTTACATAGATAACAATAGGTACGATGCATGGAATCAATTGATTGCTAATCTGGAAATGAAGGATGAACTTTATGTTTATAAGCTTTCGTCAATCGCAGCGGATGGAAATACACTCTTTGTCCATCTAACATATATAAAGAATAAGGATATAACGATAAAGCTTTTGGATGATTCAGATTTGAATACTGAACAGATGCTGACTCTGATTGATTTTGTCAGAGATACACAGCGCAAGCAGATATATGATAAGCAAATGGAGGGAATCCAGAGAGCTCTGGAGAAAAAGCGAAACGGGGAGGGTGATTACGGTCGACCTAAAATAACGCTGCCTGCTGATTTTGAAGTTAATATCAAAAAAATCATGCGAAAAGAAATGAAGCATGAGGATTATCGGGAGAAGTTAGGTTTCAAGCGTTCTACCTATTTTAAATTTGTCAAGGATCTGAAGGATTCCTGGAAGCAGCAGGAGCTGGAGAGGAGTCTGAGAAAAGATGGAAAATATTAAAAAGTATGGAAAGCATGTATACTGGATCGTGATGGTTCTGGCCGCGGCATATTTGTTATGGAGTCTGTACAGGTTCCATATTTTGCCATTGAAATATTATATACCGATTCTTGTTGTTATCTTATTGATTGTCGGTGCAGTTATCTATTGTATCCTTGGAAAAAAGGCTAACAAAATTACCAAGATTCTGGGATGTGTATTTTCAATAGTCCTTTGTATATGTATCCTGTTTATGAACGTTAAGGTTATAAATAAGGCACAGGAAACAGTGAAGGCTGTCAGTAACGGCGATATTAAGACGACAGAGATTTCTGTGCTTGTAAAAAAAGACAGCAGCTATAAGGATGTTAAAGATTTGGATGGAAAACAGTTTGGTATATTAAAAACAATTGATCGTGAGAATACGGACTTTATGTTGAACCGCCTAGGCTCTCAATTTTCAAATGAGATATCCAAAATCGAGTATAAGGAATTCAAGGATGAGATGCAGGGATTGCTGGATGGCAATACGGATGCCATTATCATGAATGAAGGGATGCGGGATGCATTCAACATCATCGATGGCAGCTTTGAGAAGGAAACCAGAGTTATCTATACGCTGGATCGTAAGGAAGTTTTGAAAAACTTAAAAGCGAACAACATCACAAAGGATCCATTCATCGTGTATATCTCAGGAATCGATACGAATGGTTCGATATCTAAAACGAGTCGAAGTGATGTCAATATGCTGGCGGCAGTGAATCCGCAAAAGAAAGAGTTGTTACTGGTATTCATACCACGTGATTATTATGTACCCTTACAGTGCCCGAATGGCAGTTGTGAAACAGGTGCGATGGATAAATTGACACATGCTGGACTCTATGGCGTGGAAACATCACAGGCAACATTGAGTAAGCTGTTTGATATTAAGATTAATTACAATGTGCGACTGAATTTCGATACGCTGACGACCATGGTGGATGCATTGGATGGAATAGATATTTATTCTGATAAAGAATTAACTGCATATACAAATAAGAATTGCAGCTATGTTAAAGGAAATCAACATGTAGATGGTGCTTGTGCATTAGCTTTTGCGAGAGAGCGGTATGCTTATGAAAGTGGAGATCGTCATCGTGGAGAGAACCAGCAGCAGGTAATTGAAGCGATGTTGAAGAAATTCACAAAGTCAAATGTCATCAAGAATTATGAAAGCATCATGAATGCAGTACAGGGAATGTTTCAGACCAATATGACAACGGATGAAATCACTGCACTCATACAGATGCAAATTGATGATATGGCTACATGGAAGGTCACAAGTATCAGTGCAGATGGCACAGGAGATATGTTGCCTACGTATTCGTTTGGTAGTCAGCCGTTGTATGTTATGCATCCTAAGGAAAACGCAATCGTAAATATAAAGAAGATATTGAAGAACATATTATGAACATGAAATTATTTCGAGGACTATATCACGGGAGTTCAATCATATTTTCATGAAGTGATTATTAGGAAATTATATCTGTTTCTTATTGGAAGTTTAACTGAAATAATAAGGTGATTAATTCTAATCCTAAGGCAAAAAATATGAGATGCGTATATAAATGTTAATTCTATGTTTATTTATGCAAAAGAAGGGAATTTACTATGAATATCGAAACTATAGAGTTTTTCTGTAAAGTACAAACATTTTTACGGCATAAATATTTAAAAGCGATTTATTATTATGATAAAAAAGGGATAATGATATCCAATGTCATTAAGTTAAGAAGATGAAAACTAACAGGATGCGATTTTATATAATCTTATCCTGATAGGATTAAGAGTATTCTGAAAAAATGCATGACAAAAAGAAGATTTTTCAAGCAATTTATAAACTTTTGAGTTTTAATTATATCGTGTTAAGAAAGGCGGTAGTTGAAACATATTTGCGCTTGTGATTTCACATGCCTCTTACATTTTCGATTTGGGTGGATTGGTAAGATATCTTGTGAAATGAGAGTTTCAAGATCAGGCGGGTGACCGCCTTTTCTTTTATGATGCTGGATAAAATAGCGACAATGATGTATCGCCATTTTTTTGTTTATCGCATAAGAATACTTTTTTTCTTACCCTTTTCCTTTGGCTTTTTATTTACTATATGATGAGCCATAATAAAAGATATATTATATAGTATCATCCTTGCCTAAATCTCCTGTTGGATGCTTTCTCGTTTTTTTGCATGAACAGCAACAGATCCGCTGAATATTTAAGGTCACGGAACGATAATTCTTTAAACCATCGAGTATTGTATATTTCTTATATTTCATCCTTACTAAATTCAACCCGGTTTAAATTTGTGATAATCGATTCATATTCTTCACTACCATCCAGTTTAAAGCGAACTACACGGAAATGAAGTTCATACTCAGGATTATGTTCATCAATAAAATCAAATGTAGATGTAGTAGATAAGAAACGATATTTCTCTTGTTGAGATTTTATATCTTTGGTCTGTTTTCTTGTCAATGTAATATGTAAATCCAAATCAAATTCTTCATCTGGCTGATTGTAATTTCATAAAAAACTGGAAATCGAGTGTATATCTTTCACACGTATCAAAAAGGACTTACCTGAATAATGACATTGGGGTTCTTATACGTTTTGTGTAAAAAAATTTGGATGATATTATAGAAGACATATGTCTTATACTTTCAGATTTAATAATCATGATTGCTATGTAAGAACAGACCCTTTTTATTCTGATTTTTTTAAGGGGGTGTAATTATAAAGAATGCTGTTATAGATGTTTATTCAAATTAGGTATCATAAATCAGATTTTACTGTGGGAGTTTAATGGAGTGGAAATTGCGTACCCAGATTTTATGGATAATAAAGGCGTATTATATGTTATTTTCAATACGAGTAAGGGAGAAAATCTGTCTTCTAAAACTAAATATTATTTTGAGATTATAAATTTAGATTTAGCAATTATAAAAAAATATAATAAAACCCTTACTTCAGCAGTAAAGCGACCTGAAATAAGAAATACATTCTATTCATCCTTGAATACTGATGGATACGTAGAAGTATATACAAAAAAATATCTTTTAAAAGTAAATTAAAGTCTTATCTGCCAAATTTTATTGAGAAAATTATGAAAGGATAAAAAATGAATAAAATAAATATGCCAATATTATATGAACAAAAAAAAGATTGCTGTGGATGTAGTGCTTGTTATGCATGTTGTCCGGTTAAAGCTATACAAATGAAATCGGATAACGAAGGTTTTCAATACCCTATTATCGATGAAAAAAAATGTATAAGGTGTCTAAAATGTATTAAGGTTTGTCCACTTAAAACATAATAACAATTCTAGCAAACACTGCTAAAAATCAATAGTTTTTATACTATATTTGTAAAAAAAAAGGTGAAATCGAAGTAGTTGTAGTAGAACTTGCCGTTCGGATGGTTGCTTTAGGAAATGATGTAACTTGCTATAATCCCAAAAACAAAAAAGTGGGTAAAGGAAAAAATGATAGGAAATATAAGCAAGTTCTTTTTAAATCAGTACCTACAATAAAAGGTTTTGCAGCTATAACGTCATCTGTTTTTGCTTAAATCTTTGCATCTTTTGGAAGATATGATATTGTACATTATCATGCTGAAGGTCCTTCAATTATGTGTTGGTTGCCAAAGCTATTTCGAAAAGGGATTGTAGTAACGATTTATGGAATTCTAGTTATAATTTTTGCAAGCTAGGAATAAACGCCTTAAATACGGGCTTTTTTGCATGTAAGAATTTGTCACAGATTAAGAAACAATTTGAAACAATTGGGTAAAAAAGCAGTATTAGAGATGATTTTCTGATTAGCTTGTGGACCTAAAAAACATTTATAAGAAGAGGGTGAGAGTGTATATGACAAAACAAAGTAAAATTAAAATTTTACATGTTGCTGAATGTATTGGAGGTGTGGATAAATATCTCCACAGTTTATTAAAATATACGGAACGTAATAAATATGAAACTATTGTTGTTTTATCTCATCTTTATAATGCTAGCGAATATAAAGATATATCCAATCATATTGAACAATTGAATATACCTCATGATATTGGAATAAAAACTATATTATCATCAAAAAAAATACGTAGTATTATAAAAAAATATGACCCAGATGTTGTTTATGCACATTCAAGTATTGCGGGCGCTATAACTAGAATTGCTTGCTTGGGTGTAAAATGTAAAGTCATATATAATCCTCATGGATGGTCGTTTAACATTAAAAGTAAAAAAAGTTGGATTTATGTGGCGTTAGAAAGACTAATGGCAAAGTATTGCGATGCAATTGTCTGCATATCAGAAGCAGAAAAGAAATCTGCGTTAGATAACAATATTTCAAATATAAATAAATTACATATAATTTATAATGGAATAGAAACAAATATAGTGCCTGAAAAAAGTAGAAAAGAGCTTGGTATACCTGAAGATGCATACGTAATTGGTATGGTAGGCAGAATTTGCAAACAAAAGGCACCTGATATTTTTGTAGGAATATCAAAATTTATAAGTGATGCATATTTTTTAATAGTTGGAGATGTATTGGAAGGTTCTTACGAAGAAAGAAAAGAAATTGAAAAAATCGCAAAAGAAAATAACGTCAAATTGAAAATAACTGGCTGGGTTGACAACCCGATAGATTATGTAGGAACATTTGATGTTGCTTGTTTACTAAGCAGATGGGAAGGATTTGGACTAGCAATCCCAGAGTATATGATTTGCAAAAAGCCAATAGTTGCTACGAATGTTGATGCATTATCTTATTTAATTCAAAATGAGCAAAATGGTCTTTTGGTTAGTGTGGATAATCAGGAAGAAGCTGCAAATGCTATATCAAAAATAAGAAATAATGATGAATTTAGGAAAAAAATTATCAAAAAGGGATATAAAGATGTGTTTGAAAAATATGATGTAAAAAGAGTTGCATTAGAAACAGACAAACTCATTAATGCACTTCTTGATTAATCTAAAGTAAAACATTATTTGGAGGTATTAATAGTGAAAAGAGTATGTTTAGTAGTTAACGGCTTGAGCTATGGAGGTGTAGAACAAGTATTGTTTAATTATTTAAATAATTATGATAAAGACGAATATGTTTTTGATATAGTTGCACAACGTGAAATATCCGTAGAAAAAGATATACAACGTTTCTCAAATATTGGATTCAATATCAAGTTTGTGACTCATAAAAGGAAAAATTTACTCAAGAATATTTTTGAAATAAGAAAAATATTAAAAAATGGTAACTACGATGTTGTCCATTCAAATATGAGTTATATGAATTTTTATATTCTGTATTTATCAAGAAAATATGGGATCAAAATCAGAATTAATCATTATCATAATGTTTTTAACGGCAAGCACCTAAAACAAATTGTATATTCGGTATGCAACAATTTATGCGATAGGTATTCGACTTGTAATTTGTTTTGTTCGGAGAAGGTATCTGATTATTTTGGTAAAACTACGAAGAAGTCACAAGTATTACCAAATGCTATAAATATTGAACAATTCAAATTTAGAAGATCAACAAGAGATATAACCCGTAAAGAACTTGGTATAAAAAGTACTGATTTTGTATTAGGGCATATTGGACGTTTTACAGATCAAAAAAACCATAAGTTTATAATTGATATTTTTCAAGAATATTGTAAAAAAAATAGTAATGCTAAGCTTTTATTATGTGGAGATGGTGAAATGCTTGGTACGATAAAAAAACAATGCGATGATTATAAGTTAAGTGAAAATGTGATTTTTTTATCTCCAAATTCTAGACCTGAATTGTACTACAATGTAATGGATTATTTCGTATTTCCTTCATTATTTGAGGGGTTAGGTATCACGATTGTTGAAGCGCAGATTAATGGTTTACCATGTATTTGCTCAAGTGTAATACCGGAAGAGGCAATTTTATCAAAAAATGTTAAAGTAGTTAGTTTAAATGAACCTGCGAAAGTATGGGTAGATAAAATTAAATGTAAAAGTACTGAAAGAAAAATTGATTTTGATTATTCTAGATATGATTTAAGTTTACATAAAGCACTTTTATTCAAAGTGTATAACAATCAATGTGAAGGGATATAATTATGAAAATAAAAAAGTCTAGTTTAAAATTAAATAATTATAAATCTAATTTAAGTATGAGTACTCCATTTATACTAAGTTTATGTATTGCTTTTGCTTTGTTTTGTTCAAGTATGCTTGGTCTACAAGTGTTTGGTATTTCTCTTAATAAAATAGGTCTATTACCTTTAGAGTTATATGGTTTATATCATATTTTTCATGTAAAAAAGGGGAAAATACAAGGTAACAGATATATTAAAGCTTTTATAGTTTTATACATGATTCAGATAATAGGATCAATCTTATCGTTAGCTTTTAGAGATTATATATCTTTTTTAGAATGGGAAGATCGATTAGTTAATAATGCGGTTCAATATTTATTTATATATTTCCCAATAGCCTTCTTCGTTTTTTCATATAGTAATAAGAAGGCTTTGTTTTCATCATTTAAAAGTATAATGATAAAGATATGTAGATTTCATGCCATCTACGTTCTCATTCAATTTGTGCTATGGAACACAATTAGTATTAATATAACAGATATTCTAATTAATCAAATGTTTTCACATATATTTGGTAGTTATGGAGTCGCGTATGGAAACACTGGTACTCAGATTTTTTTAAGAATAACTGGATTGAATAGTGATGCTGCATTCTTATCAATACTAATGCTTATTGGTTATTGTTTTGATAAGAATAAAGTATATAAAATATTATATTTTGCAAGTACGATTTTTGCGGTATCTAGAGTAGGGATGTTTTCAATTGCAATGCTAATGTGTATAGAATTATTTTTATACTTAGTTAAGCACAGACATGGAATCAAGCAAAAGGTTATTATTAGATCATTTATCGGTGTTGTTATTCTACTTTTTCCTGTGATAGTTGTGTATAACAATAGTCCTTCTGTACAAAATTATATCAATTTATTATTCGGGAGAATTCTTACTATATTTAATAGTGATGCTGATATTTATGGAACTGGTAGACATATGAGTTATCCGTTCTTATCTATTTATTCGTGGTTTTTTGATTTGAACATAATTGAAAGATTAATAGGTGTTGGAATTAGAACGGAAGGGTTAGTTTTTAACCACAGCCAATACATAGCATCTTTTTTTGATTTCAATCGAACAATGTTGACTAGTGCTTGGGCAATAGAGTGTGATTTTGCATCTATTTTACTAGGTAATGGGATTATAGGTATGTTAGTTTATTTGTATTTGTATATTCAGTTAATAAAATCAAAAGATATGTCTTTAATTTTATTAGGCATAGGCTTATTAGTGTTTGGGATAATGTACGACGTGTTTATATCTACAATAGTACAAACAACTTTAATATTTATTTTTGCTTATAGGGGGGATATGTTATGTGCAAAAAAACAAGTTCAAAGTCATTAATCAGCGGAAAAAGAAGTGAAGTAGAATTTTCAATTTGCATTCCAACATATAAGAGAAATCAATATTTAAAACAAGCTATAGATAGTGTGTTGATGCAAGATGATATTGAGAAATATTCGTATGAAGTAATAGTGGTTAATAATGATCCACAAGATGAGATGAAGGAACTTTGTGAGCAGTATATTGATAACAACAATGTTTACTTTTTTTCTAATGAAGTAAATGTTGGAATGTTAGGTAATTGTAACCAATGTATTAACTTAGCAAAAGGTAAGTATGTTTTATTTTTACATGATGATGATTATCTATTAAAAAATCATCTTAAAGAATTGATGAAATCTATTGAATATGCTAAGAAAAATAACTTAGATGCTGATTGTTTTATACCATCACGCTATGTATTATCACAATCATATTCATCTTTAAAAAAAGCTTTAAAAAATACTCTAAGCTTATTATTTTGTGTAAGAAAAGTGTATAAAAAATATTTAACAAAAGTAGATTATAAGGATGCTCTATTGTCATGGCGAGATTGTTTTCTAGCTCCTACATGCGGTATTTGTTTTTTACATGATAGCTTGCAAGAATATGGAGAAATTAAAGAAGTATTCGGTAAAGCGTGGGATTTTGTGTTTTTATATGAATTTTCAAAAAAATTCAACGTATACATAATGAAAAATAGAACGGCAGTATATAGATTAGAATCTGGAGTTACAAAAAATAAATTTACTCAGTTAGATTTTTATGAATATAATCAATATTTATTGAAAGAATCGGAATTACAGTTTAACAAATATTTTTATAATGAAATATATTGGTTTAACTATAAACGAAACATAGATGAAACAAAAGAACTTATTAGAGATAAAGGAATGTTTGATTTTAATACAAAGTATTCAAGAATAAAGTTTTTATTATTTAAAAGCAAACAAATGATTAACTATTATTTAAGAAATTTGGATGCAGAAAAAATTGTGTCTAAGGAGGACATATTATAATGAAAGTAGTAATTTTAGCGGGTGGATATGGAACAAGAATTTCAGAAGAATCAGCGTTCAAGCCAAAGCCCATGATTGAAATTGGTGGAATGCCTATTTTATGGCATATTATGAAAGGGTTTTCTGAACAAGGATTCAATGAGTTTGTGATTTGTGCCGGTTATAAACAGCATGTTATTAAAGAGTGGTTTGCAGATTATTTTTTACATACATCAGATATTACTTTTGATTTCACCAAAGGAAATGAAATGATTGTCCATAATAAGCATGCAGAAGCTTGGAAAGTAACAGTAGTAGACACTGGATTAAATACAATGACAGGTGGTAGAATTAAAAAAATACAGGATTATATTGGAAATGAATCATTTATAATGACTTATGGAGATGCTGTTGGAAATGTAGATATTAACGATTTAATTAAATTCCATAAAGCACATGGCAAAATTGGAACAATATCTGTATACAACTTCGGTCAAAATAAAGGGGTTCTTGATATAGCTAAAGATGGGAAAGTAAATGCATTTAGAGAGAAGTCTGATCTGGATGGAGATTTAATCAATATTGGATTTATGGTTATGAATCCTGATATTTTCAAAAGAATTGAAGGGGATAATACTGTTTTTGAACAAGAACCATTAAATAGCTTGGTTGCGAATAATGAGTTAATTGCAAGAACACATATTGGTTATTGGCAATGTATGGATACTCTTAGAGAAAAGCAGCAGTTAGAAAAATTATGGAGTTCAGGTAAAGCACCTTGGAAAACATGGGAGGATTAGGCATGTTCGATATTAATTTTTATAAAGGAAAAAAAGTATTTATTACTGGACATACAGGATTTAAAGGATCTTGGTTATGTAAAATTTTAACTAATGTTGGAGCAGAAGTTACGGGTTATTCTCTAAATCCTCCAACTTCTCCATCATTATTTGAAATTGCTAAAATTGAAGATGATATTCATTCAGTAATAGGTGATATAAGATATTTAGATTCTCTTAAAAGTGTGTTTGATGAAGCTCAACCTGAAATTGTTCTTCATTTAGCTGCTCAACCTATTGTAAGAGATTCTTATAATGATCCAAGATATACATATGAAACCAATGTTATGGGGACAGTCAATATTTGCGAGTGTGTCAGAAAATCTAAAACTGTAAAATCATTCCTAAATGTGACTACTGATAAAGTGTATTTAAATAAAGAATGGAATTGGGGATATAGAGAAAATGAAGAATTAGATGGATACGATCCATATTCTAATTCTAAGTCTTGTTCTGAATTAGTTACTCATTCATACATCAATTCTTTTTTTAATGAGATGGGAATTGCAGTGAGTACAGCTAGGGCAGGTAATGTTATTGGTGGTGGTGATTTCGCTAATGACAGAATTATTCCTGACTGCGTTAGAGCTGCAATTAAGAATGATGATATCGTAGTTAGAAATCCATTCTCAACTCGACCATATCAACATGTATTAGAACCATTATATGCATATTTAATGATAGCAGCTATGCAATATGAAGATAACAAATATGCTGGATATTACAATGTAGGGCCAGATGATATTGATTGCTATCAAACTGGAGCAATTGTGGATGTTTTTGTTTCAAAATGGGGAGATAACATGAAATGGATCAATCAATATGACGGCGGTCCTCATGAAGCTGATTTTCTAAAATTAGATTGTTCAAAATTAAAAGCGACATTCAATTGGAAACCACATTGGAACCTAGATACGGCTATCGAAAAAGTATGTGAGTGGTCTAAATGTTGGATTAATAATGAAGATGTTCGAGCATGTATGGATAAAGAAATTAATGAATTTTTAAAGGAAGGTATTTAAGTGTGAAGCAATAAAATAAGAAAAGGGCAACTTAAAAAGAACACAAAAGCGAACTATATTTAGCTCGAAAATGACAGAATTATTAGCTTGCGGCTAAAATAGGAGTAATTTTATATTCTCCTATAGATTGTAAAAGCTCTAAAGCATATTAAATATCCTGCTTACGAGGCTTAGGGGGATTAGGGTACATCAGTTCCTCATAATCGGATGGATGGAAATCCTTCAAGTATTTGAACATATGAAAAAGGCAGACTGCCATCAATCTGGTAGCAGCGATGTCCGCACGTTTATGACCCCTGCGCTTTTTGATTTTATTATATTTGATCTTGAAGTAAGGATATTACTTATCTTTAAGTGCGGCAAGTGCACATTGGATAAGCATTGGTAAGTATGTTCCAGCATGAGAGATACAGACAGATTTCTTTTTATCGGCACTCGCATTATTTGTCGGGGTAAGACCAATCCAAGAAGTAAAATGTTCTACGTCGAAAAAAAACACTCATATCAACACCGGTTTCTGAAACCAGCGTTGTCGCAGAAAGGTGACCAATACCAGGCAATTGAGTTGCAAAATCAATATACACATGGTATTTCGAAGTTCTTTTATCTATTTCAATAGAAAGTGCGGACTTCATATCTTCAAGAAACTGCATGTGACCAAGTGATAATAGGGTTTTGTATGACTGATCATCATCAAGGTGAAAACCTCTGATGGAGTTGAGAATTTCCTCACTTTTCTTTTTCAAGGAACCACGGAGTAAAGATCTGATATGGACTTCATCGACATCACTGGAAGTGAGAAGTTCAGAAAACACGGCAGAAGCACTGACACCAAAAGGATCAGAAACAACGAATGCCAAAGAAATATTGGAAACAGTTTGACAATTCTGCACACGGTTCTTTTCTGAAGATATAAAGTTTGTAATTTTATAACGATAACGAGATAGTCATGAAGTTGACGAAACTCTTAATTGGGCATGTAAGAAGGTTGTACTTCGCCCATTTGAAATAATTCTGCGATATGAATAGAATCTAAGAAATCAGTTTTTTTACCTTTCGGTGATTTAACATACTTTGGATGAGTGATAACAATATCAAAATCACGATCTTCAAGGTAGTTAAATACAGGAATTCAATACTTGCCTGTAGATTCCATACAGACGCAGTGGCAGTCATAATGATCAAGCCAGTCAACGAGTTTAACAAGGTCATAATTGTGAGTAGAGAATTTGCGGTGATGGTAAACAGGTTCCACCTGCATACTTTCAGCGATGATGATTGTGCAAGCTAATTTCTTTTTGTGACATCAATACCACAAGCAATGGGGTACATCACTCTGCTCATGAAAACCGCCTCCTTTGAAAGAAAGAAAAAGCATTGACTGCCATCTGTGTTCTCAAATATATCGATTCAAATAACAAGATTACTTTATTGGTAAGTGTATGTCCTCAAAGGGAACAAAAGTTTGTGCATGGACAGATGACTGCACAGATAAGAATACGAGTTAAACTAAAAAACAGAAAACATCACTCACCTCCACGTGCTCTATAGTATATTTCTTCTCTAACTATATTATAACGCATTGTAATGGTGCTGGTGTTTCATAAAAATTTGTGCTCACGCATAGCGAGAGAATGGAGGCAAGAATGAAAAATGTCATAGTTACAGGTGCCAATGGATTTATTGGCTCATCATTAATTAAAAAAATAATTCAAAATAATATTTTTGTAGTTGCAATTGATATATCTTTTAAGAATTCTAAATTACCTAAGTCTGATTTAATTAATGCTATCGAAATATCTTTAGATAATGCAGAAGATATAGAAAAATTAATTTCCTCAAAAAAATATGATTGTTTTTATCATTTTGCCTGGGCAGGTGTAAATGGCGGTGATAAAGCTAATCCATATGTGCAATTAAAAAATATTGAAATGACTTTGAATTGTGCCACTATAGCAAAAAAAATAAATTGTAAAAGATTCTTATGCGCAGGAACAATAGCTGAAAGAGCTACAGAATCATTAAACAAGCTAAAAAAAACAAGTGGTGGGATGATGTATGGTGTTGCAAAAACATCAGCACATTTAATTCTTGAAACATATTGTAAGAATATTGACTTAGAGTATGTTTGGATGCAGTTTTCAAATATATATGGTCCTGAAAATAAAACGGGAAATCTTGTTAGTTATACAATAGGTGAATTAGTAAAAGGTAATGAAGCGACTTTTGGCCCTGCAATGCAACCATATGATTTTATTTATGTTCAGGATTTAATTGAAGCTGTATATAGACTTGGAGAGGCAAAACTCAATGAAAATTTTTATTTCATTGGTTCTGGTAAACCTAGAATTTTAAAAGAATACTTAGCTGAAATTGGTGAACAGTGTAAAAAAAGTGATTTAATACGAATTGGTGTAAGAGAAGATGATGGAATTAAATACACTTTCGATATGTTTGACACTAAAAATTTATTAAATGACATTGGTGACTTTGTAACAAAAGATTTTACAGAAGGATTAAAATATACATTAGAGAATTATTAAGGAGACTTGGTATGGTACAGAAATGGAATTTTCAAGAATTAGATTTAAAAGATGCATATTTAATTAAACCATTTTTTGCTTCAGATGATAGAGGTGGATTAATTAAAGATTACAACATTGATGTCTTTAAAGACCATGGCATTAATCACGAGTTGAAAGAAGTATTCTATACTCTTTCAAAGAAGGGTGTTATTAGAGCATCACATTTTCAATTAATTAAACAACAACCTAAATTAGTACGTTGTGTAAGTGGTCATGTATATGATGTTATTGTTGATTTGAGACCAGATTCTCCAACATATGGTCAATGGAGAGGATTCCATCTGACAGCAGAAAATATGGATTCATTACTGGTTCCAGCTTATTTTGGACATGGATATTTAGTAATTGAAAATTCAATTGTAAGTTATAAAGCAACTGAAGTATTTTTTGAAGAAGGTGATTCAGGAATTATGTACAATGATCCTGATATTGGGATTGAATGGCCATTCGAGTTAATTGGTGGAAAAGATAATTTGATTATTAGCGATAAAGATTTAAATTTAATGAGTTTTAATGACTATAAGAAAATTATGGAAAATTATGACAATAAATCAGAAATTGAAGGTCATTTACAGTGAGAAGAATAAAAAAAGTCTTATCTATTAGTATAAGCAAAACATTATTAGTAAATTATAGATATTTTGGATGGGAGGGGTTGGTTAATCCTATCATTATTATATCAAAAAATACTAAATTAAAACGCTTATCAGGTAATGTGTTTGTTAAAAACAAAAAATGTCGTGTATATTTTGGATTTGTAGATGTTGGTATATTTGACAAAAAATATGAAAGAAGTATTTGGGATAATAACGGTATATTTCAATTTGAAGGTTCAGCTCATTTTGGATAAGGAACTAGAATTTCGAATAGTGGGAAAATAGTTTTTGGAGATAATTTTTGTGTTACGGCAAATTCTGCAATAGTATGTGTTTCTAATATAAATTTTGGATCTAATGTCTTATTGTCTTGGGATATTTTAATTTTAGATACAGATTTTCATAAGATATATTCTATAGATGATGAACACCAAATTAATAATCCTAAAAAAATTATTATAGGTAGTAACGTTTGGATTGGTTGTCGAAGCCTAATTTTGAAGGGGGTTGAATTAAAAAACAACACAATAGTTGCTGCTGCTAGTGTAATTTCGCACTCAAATACAGAAGAAAACTCAATTATTAATTCTTAATAGAATAATTAAAAATAATGTGATTTGGAAAGAGTAAATATGTAAAACCGCTTTTAATATGTTCTAAGCAATGTTTTGAAGGGAGAAAGTATGAATAAGAAAATTGGTATTTTAACATTTCATAATGCAGTAAATTATGGTGCTATATTGCAATGTTATGCATTGCAAAATGCATTAGAACAAAGAGGATATAATGTGGAAGTAATAGACTATACACCTCTATATTTTAATAAGGTTTTTTTCGACCCTTTAAAGCCATGGGAAGCAATTGGAACAAAAAATAAATTGAAATCTTTAATTAAAGTCTTCTTAAGATTTAGGCAACAAAGAAACAATTCTATAAAACAATTTGAATTAAAACAATTTGTTAAAAAGTATTTAAAAATTAGTGAAACAGTAGATTCTGAATTAATAAGCACATTTGATACTATCATTGCGGGAAGTGATCAAGTGTGGAATTTAGAACTTTTGGAAAATGATACAACGTATTTGTTGGATTTTCCAAATGATGTTAGAAGAGTTTCGTATGCTGCAAGTTTTAAAGTGTCTGATGTGGATGAGTTTGCAATTGATGCTTATAAAAAGTATCTTCCCAAGTTTAATAATATTTCAGTAAGAGAAGAAAACTTGAAAGTTTACCTAAAAAATAATCTAAATATTGACTCAACTAATGTTTTAGATCCTACTTTTTTATTAAATATGAAAAAATGGTCAGAACTAATAAATAATAAGAGATTGATAGAAGAAAAATACGTTCTGGTTTATCATGTTAATCAACCAGTTGAATTAGTTTCAAAAGCGTTAGAGTACGCAAAGAAAAATAGTTATAAGGTAGTAAGTTTAAATAGATTGAACACAAAAGATGATTATATTGATTTTAGTTATGCATCTATTGAAGAATTCTTGAATCTAGTAAAAAATGCTGAGGTGGTATTTACGACATCTTTTCATGGAATGGCTTTCTCAATTAATTTTCAAAAAGAATTTTATTTCGAGATTCCTGAAAAATCATACAATAATAACGAAAGATTGTTAGATTTGGCAAAAAAATTGAAATTAATGAATAGGAATATAAGCAACGGTTTAGATGAAAATCCAATAAATTGGGAGAGTGTGACTGATTTACTTGATAAATATGTTGAGAATTCTAATGAATTTTTAAACTATTCTTTAAATAATGAGGAAATGAAGAAATATGAGTAATATTGATTATTTTAATGACAATAAACCTATCGAATCATACATTGCTTATATTCGTGATACAAAATCTAGATTCAATAGTACATCTGGTGGCATTTTTTTTGAATTAGGGAGAAATTGTATTTTAGAAGGTGGATCAGTATATGGAGTTGCATTTGATGATAAATTTTCTCCTCAGCATAGAAGAGTAACAAATTATGAAGATTTGAAGCTACTGCAGGGATCAAAATATCCTCAAAGTAATGTAGGTGATATTTTTGTTCAAGTAAAGAAAGATCTGGACGAAGGTAAGAAAGTTCTTTTTTCAGGGACTCCATGCCAAATAGTGGGATTAAAAGCATATTTAAGAAAATCATATACAAATTTAGTTGCAGTTGATTTGATCTGCCACGGTGTTCCGTCGCCAGGTATTTGGAACAAATATCTTAATTATAATTTTAAAATTGATGAAATAATTGATATAAAGTTTAAAGACAAGTCTAATGGATGGAAACTATGGAGAGTAAGAATAGAGTCAAAAAATGCGTTATATGAAAAAGAAAGAACTGATGATGCATACATGGCTTCGTATATCAATGCTTGGAATATAAGACCATCATGTTATAAATGTAAGTTTAAAGGTCTTGATGGACGTAACTCAGATATAACTATTGCTGATGCGTGGGGTAAAGCGGAAACTGATTTAAGTTTAAACGACAATAAAGGATTATCATGTATAATTATTAATACAGAACATGGGGAATGTGAACTAGAAAAAATAAAGCGACAACTTGTTCATAAAAAATATAGTTTTGAAGATATAGTATCAGGTAATCCTGCATATAATGAATCAATAAAAAAACATTTTTTAAGAAAATGTTTAACAAAAATGACATATAAGAATATTAAGTTGATTGACATTTTGTCGAATGATAATTTATTCGGCAAATTAATCAGTAAAATTAATAGAGTTATAAATAGGAGTAATTAATTATGAGAAAATTTATAATTGGATTAGGTAGTTTTCCGTATAAAAAAGAGTTGGAAAATGTTTTACCAAGGGCGTCTACATTAGGCTTTGATTTTGTAGATACAAGTGATGACTATTTTAATGAAGATTATGTTGGTGACTATGTTAGAGACAATAATTTTAAAGTTTTTACAAAATTCTCTTTCGTTGATCAATTTAAAAATTTTGAGCAACATTTTAATGACTCTAAGATAAAAATTGAAAAAAATGGTACTGAGTTGTATTGTTATTTACTTCACTGGCCATATCCATTTTTATATAAAAAATTATGGTATAAAATGGAAGAGTTGTATTTGTCAGGTAAAGTTAAAGAAATAGGTGTTTGTAATTTTACCGAAAAACAATTAATGAAGTTAATGAAAAATTGTAGGGTAAAACCAATGTATAATGAAATCGAACTTCATCCTTTATTTCAACAAAAAGACACTGTTGAATTTTGTGAAAAAAATGATATTCAAATTATTAGTTATTCACCTTTCGCTAGAATTGATAAAAGACTTTTTGAGAATACTAATTTAATAAATATTTCCGAAAGAGAAAATACATCTATAGCAAATATTATACTGAAATGGAATATAAATAAAGGATATATACCTATTCCAAGTACATCAAAAGAACATCATCTAAAAGAAATGGAACTAGACAAGATTAAACTAATAAATCTGGATAAAGACGATATGAAAATAATTGATAGTTTAGAATGTAATGGTAGAATAAGATTTAATCCAGATACATATTTTTCATTTAAAACTAAAATTAAGTTTTTACTTATTTCTTTAGGAGTGCTATAAATATATGGAAAAGCAGTTGAATAAAACCTCGTTGAAGGTTAATTTTATTTTTAATACTTTTTTACAAATATTGTCCACAATTGCACCTCTTATAACTGCTCCATATGTTTCAAGGGTATTAGGTCCAGATAATATTGGAATTTATAGTTATACTTTGTCTATTAACTCTTATTTTGTTTTAATAGCAGGTCTTGGCACAGCTTCGTATGGAATTATTGAAATCGCTAAGGCCAGAGATTCTACTTACGATAGAAGTAAAACATTTTGGGGAATTGAATTAATTACTGTAATAACTTCTGTAGTTAGTTTGATTTTGTGGTTTTTTATTGTTCTTTTTTATGACGAATATCGTTTTATATTTTTTATTCAAACATTTTATATTTTAGCAATTATTTTTGATATATCGTGGTTCTTTTTAGGTATAGAAAAATTAAAACATACTGTAATAATTAATTCATTTTTCAAAATTATGGGAGTTATTTTTATATTTTTATTTGTAAAAACTCCTAATGATCTATCTATATACATTTTAATATTAGCCTTATCAACATTTTTAGGCAATACAAGTATGTGGATTTTTTTGCCAAAATATATAGTGAAATCCAAGGTTACACAAAAGGATCTATTGGCCCACTGTAGAGGCACGCTTATATATTTTGTTCCAACAATCGCAGCGACAATTTACACAGTTGTTGACAAAACATTGATAGGAATAATAACAAAAGATAATATAGAGAATGGTTGCTATGAACAAGCAACAAAAATAATTTCAATCATTAGAACAATATCATTTACATCAATGAATACTTTATTTAGTTCAAGAATGTCATATTTATTTAGCAAAAATATGAAAAAAGAAATTCAATTTAACTTATCTTTCGCACTTGAATTTATAATGACTCTTAGTTTTGGCGCTTTTTTTGGATTGTGTGCAGTGTCAAAATGTTTCGTACCAGTATTTTTTGGAGAAGGTTATTCTAGAGTCGTAATATTTTTAATTTTAATGTCACTATTGATTCCTATTATGGGAATAAGTAATACAATCGGATATTTATATTATAATCCGTCAGGTAATAGAGCAAAAAGTGCAAAAATACTGATTTTTGGAACATTGATTAATTGTATATTAAATGTTTGTTTAATAAAATTATTTTCTGGAATAGGTGCAATTATAGCGTCTGTTATAGCAGAATTTATAATTACTTATTTATATATTAAACAATCAGATGGGTATATTTCCTTTAATCAAATGTTTAAAATTATATCAAAGAAGTTAATATCTGGAATCTTGATGCTCATGACTATAATTGTTATATCTAAATATTTAGTATATAGCATTTTATCTTTAATAATTGAAATATGTTTAGGAGTAATCATTTATTATCTTGGTTTAATCGTATTAAAAGACACTTTTGCATTAGGTGTTACCAAAAAAATGTTTGTTAGCATACAATCAAAGATAAAAAAATAAGATTATGTTGAAAGGAAAAAGTATATTGTTAAAACTAAAATAAATTTATACAATATATAGTTTAATAACATGAGAATAAAAAAAATGATTTCATTCAAATTTTGGATACCAAATTTTAAAATGTACAAAGAGTTATTTGCAAATGATAGTTATGCATTTTCTACTTTCAGAGATAAAGACGGCGATTTAACTGTACGTGAGAAAATGATGGTTGAATTGAAGGCAGTAAAATTGTTTAGAAAATATCAATCTAATTATGACACGATATGGAGATATTTTTATTCTTTAAGATTAAAAAAATATCAATATAAATATGGACTAGAAATACAAAATAAAAATATAGGAAAAGGTTTTGTTATTGGACATTGGGGTCGAATTGTTATTAATGGTGAATCAAAAATTGGAGATCAGTTTATGGTAACCCACGGAGTTACTATTGGAAGAGACATTAGGGGAAAAAGAAAAGGTGTGCCGACAATAGGAAATAGAGTCGCTATTAGAGCTAATTCAACAGTGGTTGGCAATATCAAAATCGGGGATGATGTATTAATTGCACCAAATACATTCGTAAATTTTGATGTGCCAAGTAATTCTATAGTTATTGGTAATCCTGCAGAAATAATTTTTCGTGATAACGCATCAGAAGGACATGTCGGACGATTACCTTAATAGATATGAAATAAGAAATAAATAAGAAAAAAATGTAGTTAAAGAAGCAATGCCAATAAGTTAAGGAAGTTGACAAAATAAAAAATAGATTAGATGTCTGCACAAGAGATGAAATGTAGATGTCTAATCTTTTTATAAACATATTTAACCCCTGAAACATAGTAAAAAGAGCATTATGAAAAAATATGAGGGCAACTATGCTATATATATCAATATGCTTTTTATAGGATCGATCTTTTTTTATCCACATGACGTTGTTCATAATATTTTCCTCAATCACTTGCATTGCAGTATTATTGATATCTTCATCTATCATTACCAATGATTTGATAAACATTTTTTTCATAATGTCCACTGTCTTGTTGAAATTTTGCTTGATTACGCATTCTCCATCTTCCTTTTGTTCAATAGCTGCTTTTTCATTAATTTCTATTTTTTTTAGTTATATCAAATTATACAACCATATATCTGCATAAATATCCTGATAGATGAGTATCTCTTTGAATCCACTGAATTTCTCCAATTTCATCCTGTTCTTAAGCCGATTATAGGATGTTTCTATCGTCCAGCGCAGATGATACAATTCCTTTAAGTCATCTATGCTGTATTCATCCATTGGCAGGTCAGATATCAGGAATTCCACAATGTCTTCTCCATATTCGTCTTTTCCTATGATGATCTTAGTGAACCGAAGCTGATATGTGGTATTCATTAGATCCTGGCGAAATCCAATTTCCTCTCGATAGTGATTTGTCGTTTATCGAATGTTACTTCAAATTATCTGTCTTCACCATCCTGTACCTGATCCAAATAAGCTTTAAAAAAAACAGAAGATACACGAAATAGAAAGTATTGTTTTTGTTGTAACAGTTGATCTATGAGTCGCATAGACGGATACCCGCAATCAAAGGTAAAGATTGCTTTTCAACATAATTTTCACAATAAGTTTTGATATGTTGTGCTGCTAGTGCCATTTCACTTAATATACATGAACCGAATTGCATATCTAAAAACGTATTGTTTAGACAGTCATGTAAGGTAGATAAAAGTCCTCCTACAGGTTTTGATTGATTTTTTGTTGGATTTGTAGATGCAGAGATTCTTCCGAATGCAGATGCATTTTCCTTTGTGTTGAGAAGAATGATTTTTGATTCATTGACAGCCAATACAAGATTCCCTTTCCATTTTTTTAACTATCTGCTTCATTATCGTGATAATTTGCAATGAACTCATTACTCATGACACATATAGCCTGTGGATTGAACTTCTTCCTGGAGAGATAGAAAGCAGTTTCTGTAAACAGTTTATTTCTTTCCTAAATCTTGATAATAGCAGCGTGTAGAATGGAATGAGATAAGCATTTGTATACCCTTTATTAATAAAAAGGTATACCTTTATATAAGATATAAAATTAATTGAATCCATAAATGTAAAATGATGGAAGGGGTTAAATATACATTAATTAACTGGAACTGATATGTAATCAGATAGAAGACAGTCAGAAGCTTATATTTATATGCTAATAGGTGTGAATGGTGAAAAAAGTAGCACAGTCGAGAACAACCTAGTAGAAATATTTAAGAAAAACAGTTTGATACCAAGGCGTTACCTAAATTATCTATTATAGTAACTCCCGAAAATAGAAGAGGAAGGTAAATATGAGATAGAATGACTAATGCCATAGCACTAGGATGTGCAGAAATCATGTAGAGCAAAGAAGGCAGATACCTAATCCAGCGTATCTGCCTCTTCTTTTGAACATATGCTGATTTTAGACCGCTTGCTTGATTATTCTGTCAGAAATTTACATAAATTACAAACCTCTGAACTCATCACATCTTCCATATTTATAGCATCCATCCCTACATTCCTGTATAATAATACCCATGTTCACTCATAATTTCTTTCACTTTAGGATTTCTTTAGAATTCCTGCGATATACTGACCATACAGAAATGAGAGGTAATCAAAATGTTGCTGCGACTACTAAAAAACGACCTGCTGCATGGCAAGCTGACCAACTTCATGGTAATGATATTCCTTGCCGTATCCACCATGCTGTCCTGTGCCAGTATATCCCTGATCTACTCATCACAAAACCAGATATCCTACTTCATGGACGATATGGGAAAGGTGGCAGACTATAACTTTTCCATGATGAATATTACAAAAAAAGATGTACAGAAAATCACAGCCTTCATGAAAGCAAAAGACATTGATGCATATCAAATCGAGCATGCTATCACCCTGCCGCTGAGTGTTATGCGCTTCAATGGCACCAACGACCTGGAAAGCTCCGGCTGCTTTGCGACAACCTTGCCAAAGACCTATAATTTTCTATTCGATGAAAACAACAAAACCCCGGACATCCAACCGGGTGAGGTCGGCATCCCGCTATCTATGAAGCATCAGCTGAATCTACAGCTCAATGACACCTTCCAGATTTTGCGCGGTACCAGGACCTACACCTATAAAATCACCAGCTTTGTACGTGATTCCGTATACGGTTCTGATATGATGGGACAAAAACGCATCATCCTGCACCCTGCAGATTATCAAATTCAATATGATGTCACGCAGGACATTGATCATGCTGTGGTACTCTCGGTAAACGACGGGCCAAACACAAAGCAGCTGGAATATGAAATGCAGAAGGCCGGATTACCTAATGCGATTCTCGTAGACAAAGAAACTGCAGAGCTCTCCTTTATGGGAGTCAGCCTCGGCACCAGTGCCATGCTTCTCATGAGTGGCATCATTCTGCTATGCATGTCCTTTCTGATCATTCGCTTCACCATCCTCTTTCAGATTGAAAGCAGCTATGCAGAAATCGGTATCATGAAAGCAATCGGTTTCCAGCACTCTCAAATAAAACCGCTCTATCTAATGAAATATATGAGTATTTCACTTATCGGTGTTTTTATCGGATTCCTTATCTCTATCCCGTTTACTAATCTGCTGGAAGGTATGCAGGCTGGCATCGTTCCCGTTATGCCGGGGAACACAGGCACCTATCTCTCCCTGATTATTGTTATCCTGATACCGGCACTTATCTATACCGTGACAACTCTGGTATTGAGAAAGCTGAAAAAACAAAGCACGATGGATGCCATTCGCAAAGGGAATGAGGGAGAGACCTATAAAGAACACACGCATTTCACACTTGCCAAAACCCGCCTTCATCAACTTCACAGCTTTCTGGCCTTCAACGATTTAATGGCACAGAGAAAGCACTTCCTCATGATGGTCATCATCTACGCTTTCTGCATGGTATTGATACTCGTCCCTCTAACCCTCAAGGATGCTTTTCAAAAGGATACCTTTCTGCAGATTCTGAAAATATCATCTGGAGATCTCTACTCCCAGCAAAACGGAGGCAACACCATAAAGGATCTGGAAGAAAAGCGTGCTATGGTGCTTCGCGATTTGAAAGTCTACGATGAGCATGTCCGTGTCGATATTGAAACCATGACCAGTGCATCCCTCAGCGATGATGGTCTGAATACCTCGGTATTTCTCATGAAACGCGCTGATGGGAATACGATCACCTTTGATTACGGCAAGGCTCCCAAGTTGTCCAATGAGCTTGCCCTGACTACTACACTGGCTAAGCGTTATAGGAAAACTGTCGGCGACTCCATCAGCATGGAATACGAAGGGAAGAAAAACACCTACCTCATTAGCGGTATTTACAGCAGTATGATGAATCTGGGGAATAACATCCTCGCAGGTGATATTGAATATGAATATGCTTATACCGGCTATCTGGTGATTCACCTATCACAGGGGGAATTAACCAACCATCAGGTCGCAGAAACTATCAAAAAGGAGTATAAGGGGTTGAAGCTGATTGACAGCAGGCAGATGACGAAATCCTTCAGCGGAAATATGCCGCAGCAGATCACCATGATGTCGAATCTGATTATTGCGATTATTCTGGTCATTACCTTCGCTTTGACAATACTGTTCTCCAAGCTGCACATGCTGCGTGCAAAAAAAGCGATTGCTCTGATGCGCAGTATGGGCTATGCCAAACGCAATATCCGCAAATGGCTGTTTGCTCGTTGTATGATTCAGATACTATGCGGTCTAGTGCTGGGAATTCTGTTACACACCTTTTGCACGAACGGACTGCTGGAGGCCTATCTGGAATCCATGGGTATGGGGAGCGTAGCGCTGAGAAGTGCTACACTCAACATGTATGTTCTGTATCCGTTGCTGTTCATTCTGTCAGCCATGGCAGCGCAATGGATTGTCAATCGTACCATACCGGCATGGAATATTAAAGATTTGAGTGAGGAATAAAATTTTTCGGTACCGTATCAAAAGCATATAAATACAACGGAGTGATTCATAAGGAGGAGAATATGTATGGAAACAATAATAGAGGTCAGACAGCTATGCAAAAGCTTTGTCGTAAATAAAAAGCAGAATCATGTCCTGCGCAATGTGGATCTTTCCATTCACAAAGGAGAATTCATCGCCGTCATGGGACCAAGCGGCAGCGGTAAATCCACCCTGCTGTATACCATTAGCGGTATGGATCATATCAACTCGGGAACCGTGGAATTTGACCATAAGGAAATCAGCAGGTATAATGAAATGGAAATGGCGAAGCTGCGCCTGCATGAAATGGGCTTTATCTTCCAGCAGATGCATTTTCTAAATAACCTGAACATTTATGATAATGTGATACTTCCCGGCTATATGGCAAAGAAAAGGGAGCATAAGGAAATCAATGCCTATGCGGACGAGCTGCTGCGGAAGTTTCAGATCACCTCAATTGCAGGACATAGCATTCAGGAGGTAAGCGGCGGAGAGCTGCAGCGTGCCTGTATTGCCAGAGCAATGATCAACCAACCGCAGATTCTGTTTGCGGATGAACCGACAGGCGCGTTAAACAGCTCCAATGCAAAGGAAGTCATGGATATGTTTTCAAGGGTACATGAACAGGGAACGACAATCCTGATGGTAACGCATGATGTGAAGGTGGCTTCCTATGCACAACGCATCTGCTATATCAATGATGGTAAGATTGAAAGCAATCTCGATATCGGTGTGCTGAGGCATGCGGATGAGCTGAAGGAACGGGAAAAGAAGGTATACAGCTGGCTGATGGAAAAAGGCTGGTAGAAGGGATGCGTGTGTATGATTGATATTCTTGTTGTTGAGGATAATGATGAGCTGCGTGATGTATTAGAGCGTTTTCTGTTGCATGAGGGATATCAGACACGCTGTGTAAAGCAGGGAAATGACGCACTTACTCTTTTACAGCAGGAGAGGGTGCGTCTTCTTCTCGTAGATATTATGCTGCCGGACATGGACGGCTTTCGCATTTGTACGCAGGCCAGACAAAGCAGCAATCTTCCCATAATCATCATGAGTGCACGAACACAGACAAGTGACCAGCTGCTGGGCTATGAGCTGGGAGCGGATGATTATGTAGAAAAGCCCTTCGCCATGGCTGTTATGCTGGCTAAAATTAAAGCTCAGCTGAGAAGAGGCTATGAAATGCAGGAGGAGCGCAATGTGCTGAAGGACGATGATCTTCTGGTAGACATCGAGCGTCGCAATGTGACATTGAAAGGAAAGCAGCTGGCCCTCTCGGTAAAGGAGTTTGAGCTGCTGATTCTGCTGCTGAGAAAAAAGCATACAACGCTGCGTAAGGACTATATATTTTCCTCAATCTGGACAGATGCCTCTGAAAGTGAGCTGTCCACGCTGACGACACATGTCAATACACTGCGTGAAAAAATAGAAACCGATCCGCGTCATCCAAAGCGGCTGATTACTGTATGGGGAGTAGGCTACCGCTATGAAGGCATGGAATAGGCTGACCGTGCTTGTCCCGGCACTGCTTCTGCTGCTTCTGGTAGGATTAAACGGACTACTCTTACAGCTGCGGGATGAAACAATACCGGATGAAGCACTGGTAGAAATCAATCGCATGGCAAAAGAGCTGGAGAAGGGAAAGCGGATGAATGAGCTTGCTTCATCAAAAATTCAGGTTGAACTGCTTGAACTGAAGAAGACCTCCATGCAATCCTATATGGACCGCTCCCGTACAAGAAGTGTGTTTCTTCCGGCAAAGCAGGAGGGCAGCTTCTATCGCTTTACCTATCGCGTACAGCGCATACCGTCCTCAATCTTCTGGATTATCAATACCACCCTGCTTGGTGTCATATTGCTTGTTGTCTATCTTCTATTCTATATCCGCCGGCAGATCATACAGCCCTTCCATAATATGGAGGCTATGGCAACAGCTTTGAAAAACAGAGATTTCACGTATGAGCTGCCCCAGCAAAAGCATCGATTCTTCGGCAAATTTATCTGGGCAATTGATGTGATGAAGGAGGAGCTGCGCCATCATGAGGAAAAAGAAACAGCGCTGATGAAGGAAAAGCAGACAATGATTGCCTCTCTTTCCCATGATATTAAGACACCACTTTCCAACATCCGCCTGTATACGGACGCAATGAAGGAGCACCTGTATTCGGAAGAGCTGATCTGTGAGCGTCTGTATGAAAATTGTGATAAAATCGATCAGTATGTAAAGGAAATCATGCATACGAGCAATGAAGATTTGTTTGATTTTGATGTACATATGGAAGAGGTCTATCTCCATGATGTGGAAGTCTTGCTGAGGCGGGAACAGGAGCGCATTGAACTGGCACTGATATCCTATGAGCAATCCCTCTGTAAGGATCAGCTGGTCTATACAGACTTGACAAGGTTACGTGAAGTTATTGGCAATATTGTTGATAATGCGATGAAATACGGAGATGGAAAATGGATTCACGTATCCTTTTATGAAGAAGATCATCACAGTATACTGAAACTAGAAAATTCCGGCTCCTATATTGAGCAAAGTGATGCCGGTGCTATCTTTCAAAGCTTTTACCGGGGAAACAATGTTAACAACCATGCAGGAAACGGTCTGGGCTTGTATATTTGCAAACAGCTGATGCAGAAAATGGATGGCGATATTTTTATGACACAGGAACAGGGGAGTGTGAGCTTTCATCTTGTGCTTGGTACATTATAGGCCAGTAACAGGATTGAGATTTTCCAATTACTTGGTATAATACCATTAAGGAGCTGATGACATGAAGCGTTTGCCGATCGGTGTAGAAGACTTTAAAGAATTGGTCGATCATCAATATTATTACATAGATAAAACCATGTTTATTCAGGATGTACTGAAAGAAAAAGTTGTTCTGTATACTAGACCGCGAAGATTCGGGAAAACGTTGAACATGAGTAGGCGCTGCCCGCCCAGGCGTGCTCTATTATTTTTTCTCAATCAAACAAAAAGAAAACGCGTACCTTTTCAACGGGTCAAACATTACCAAATACAAGATTGCAGTGCAATATCAAAATCAGTATCCGGTTATCCTGATAACACTTAAGGATATGAAGGATATCAGGTTTCAGAATCAGATCGATATTTTCAAAGTGATCATACGGGAGCTGATAGGTAAATATAAGGATTTACTTACAAGTGAGCGACTGGATGATATTGATAAAAAACTTCTCATATGCTATCAGGAAGGTGATGTGAACATTGCTGACTTAAAAAATGGATTGCGCTTTTTAAGTCAATGTCTATATAAACATTATCAGAAGAAAGTAATTATTCTGATAGATGAATAGTGCCCGCCCAAGGCGTGATGTACCTTTGCAAAATGCGTATTTAAATGCTTATTATGAAGAAATGACTGATTTTCTTGACGGTATCTTCAGTGCAGCATTGAAAACAAATGAACAACTATCAGATTCTTTCAAATCAGGAATCCGGGTTGGGAAGGTTCGATCTTGCGGTGCTTCCGTTCTATAAGAAGAAACGGGGGTTCCTGCTGGAATTAAAAGTAGCCTCAAAAGAGGAAGAGATGGAACATGCAGCAGTTCAGGCATGTGAGCAGATAAAGGAAAAGCAGTATCTGGAGGGTTTGCAAAAGAAAGAATATACAGATATCGTAGGATATGGAATTGCATTTTATAAGAAGTCATGTTTGATTGTAGCACTTCCATAATGTTTATTTACTATGCAATGTGTGAATAATCTGAAGTTCATGAAAACTGAGACATAACGCTGTCGCAGTTTTTTTGTTATGATGGTTTTGTCACAAGCATAACAATTATGTGACAGAAAGGAGAATGCAATGAATCCATATAGACAATGTCCTATCTATCAAAATGAAAATTATCGTATTCGATTCGTAAAACAGAGTGATGTGAATGATTTATGAAAGGTATACAGCGATCCAAAAACAGTTGCTCTTTGCAATTGTGATAATTGTGAAGATGATTTTTATTATACGAGCAGAATACCAATGGAACAGGCAATCAATTACTGGATTATGGAATACCATAGAGAAGGGTTTGTTCGCTGGAGTATTCTGGATTGTACTTCCTCGACTGCAATCGGGACAATGGAGCTTTTTAAACGTTCGGCGAATGACGCCTATGACAATACAGCTGTACTGCGTCTTGATCTTTTAAGCAAATATGAAGAACAATCCTGTCTTCAAGAGATCCTTTCTTTGATTCTGCCGCATATCCGTGATTTGTTTCAGTGTACACAGGTTATAACCAAATGTGTACAGGAAGCAGAAAAACGCAGGGCTGTATTGCTGGAAATGGGATTTTCCCCATCAAAGGAGTCGCTGGTCGGCTGGGATGGCACACTTTATCAGAATTATTATCTGCGAAAGCTATAAGAGGTCTAATATAAAAAACGACGTGTATACTGGAACCAAAGTTCTGATATACACGTTTTTTGTAGCTCCTTTCATTCCTGATCCTGCGCTCTCCAATACGGATGGGCTGCCGCAATGATGCATTCTGCACTTTCTGTAAGCTGAATGCTTTCCTCTGGCATAACAAGGATACTACCACCCCGTAACACGGTAAAGGTATCTACCTGAAGACTGCCGGAAACCACGGATATCACGGATGCGATGGAATACGGATTCGTATAGCTGCCGGATAAGGTGAGGTGTCGCAAAGAGAACTCCCGCTGGTCGAAGCTGCTTCCTTCTGAAAAGCTCTGTTTTTGGACATGCAGGGAGGAATCCAGATTCGCAAGTGCTTCCTTCACATGGAGTGGTCTTGTATGACCATGCATATCCTTTCGCTCATAATCATATAAGCGGTAGGTGATGTTGGTGGACTGTTGAATCTCATAGATCAAGGACCCTGCGGTAAGGGCATGCATCATGCCGCTTCGGATATACACAAGGTCATTTTCAGAAACGGGTATGTGATCGATGACACCATGAAAATCCCTCTTTTGCAGCGCAGCTTCAACAGCTGCTCGATGACCCGCTTTGTTCTCGGCATACACCCAACCTTCACTTGGCTTCTCTATGAAATACCAGGCCTCGCTTTTTCCATAGGGCAATTGCAGCTGCTCCTTTGCATAGGTATCGGTTGGATGAATCTGAAAGCTGACATCCTGTGCACAGGAATCAAAAGCGATGATCAAAGGAAATTCCTCACCATCTTCAAGACCAAAGACAGCAGGATTCTTCTTGACTGCCCTGCGAAGGGTTGTTTCCTCCTTTTCATTATAAATTTCACAGTCGATTCCATCGATTCCACTCAGTGTATACACACAGCCAATCGTCTGAGCAGCACGATCTCCCTGATAGGCATGCAGACGTGTATCTCCCCAGAGGGTTTCCATTGTAATGGGACGTACAATATACATAACAAGAACCTCCTAACTTTTCCATATCTACAGAGATTGTAGCATATCTTACTATCAGAATATAGTGGTACCAACATAAAGAACGTAATTCTCTTTTATCTGTCACAGCTGCCGTGATATAATATAGCTACAGGAGCTGATACCTATGAAGCATATACCAATTGGCATTGAAAGTTTTAAAGAATTGATTGATGGTGAATATTATTATGTAGATAAGACACTGTTTATAAAGGATGTGTGCAAAGAAAAGGTCGCATTATATACAAGACCCAGACGTTTTGGTAAAACTCTGAATATGAATATGCTTTATTATTTTTTCTCATTAAAGCAGAAGGAGAATGCTTATCTTTTTGATGGTCTGCATATCACAAAGGATGCAGAGATTCTACGATATCAGAATCAGTATCCGGTCATCTTCATAACTCTGAAAGATATGAAACAAGTCTCTTTCGAAAATCAAAAAGCAATGTTCGCAATCCTGATTCAGGAGATTGTCAGAAATAATAAGGAATTACTCGATAGTGAGGAAGTAAGCACCTTCGATAAAGAGCAGCTTGTCGCTTACTCACGCCGCACACAGAGTGATATGGACTTACAGAATGCATTAAAATTTCTTTGTGTATGCCTGAAGCAGCATTACCATAAGAATGTGATTCTTTTAATAGATGAATATGATGTTCCATTACAAAGTGCATATTTAAACGGATATTATGATGAAATGGCAGACTTTTTAAGCGGTATATTCAGTGCTGCTTTAAAAACAAATGATGCTCTGGAGAAGGGAATCCTTACCGGATGCTTGAGAATTGCGAAAGAGAGTATTTTCACAGGAGTAAATAATTTCAATGGGTATTCCATTACGGAAGAACCATCCAGTACCTGCTTTGGGTTCACACCGGAAGAAACACTAAAGCTTTTAGAGTACTATCATTTAAAATCATATGAACAAACCGTAAAAGAGTGGTAGGCGCTGCCCGCCCATGGCGTGACGGTTATCTGTTTGGAAACAAAGAGATATACAATCCATGGAGCGTACTGAAATATGTGCTGAAAATCCTGCAGGGAAATGATGTACCGGAATCTTTCTGGGCGAATACGAGTGGGAATGATATTATATATCAATACATTCAGAAAGCCGATTCACAAATGAGAACGGATTTTGATACGCTGACATCTGGTGGAAGGATTACACAAACGGTAAGATATGAACTAACCTATCGTGAGATGGATCAGATAAACAACATTTACAGTTTTCTGCTGTTCACAGGCTATCTGAAAGCGATAGCGTGTGTCGATAAAGATAAAGCAGTATATCAGCTTATGATACCGAATAAGGAAATCAACCGAATCTATACCTTGATATTTGAAGAATGGTTTCAGGAGCAGGTTAAAGCAAAGAGCAGAACATTGGTTGATGCATTCATGAAAGAAGATGTGGAAACCGCAAATGAAGTTTTGAATACCATATTGTTTAAATCCATAAGTTATTTCGATTATGATGAAAAATTTTATCATGGAATGTTAGTCGGTATGCTCAGTGATTATCAAATCGTATCCAATCAGGAAACCGGTAATGGCCGTAGTGATATCATGGTACTACCGGCTTATAAGAAAAAAAGAGGACTTGTGCTTGAAGTTAAGGTTGCAACAAAAGAAAAGGATATAGAAATAACCGCACAAAAAGCATGTCATCAGATCAGGGAAATGAACTATATCGATGGTTTACAGGAAAGAGGATATACGGATATTATAGGATATGGGATTGCTTTTTATAAGAAAACCTGCGTAATTATGCTGGCGAAGTAAAATGCTTAGATTTATAAGAATTGAAATCAGCATATCGCATTGAAGTAAGCATTTCATCTACAGGATCCCCCTTCCTTCTGGGTAACAACAGGGGTGTGATATATCAATAAGAAAAGGCAGGACTTTTCTGGATAGGAGATACTTATGAAACGATGGACAGTAGAAGAGCTGGCAGGGATGATTGATCATACCTATGTCAAAGCAGATGCAACACGCAAACAGATGGAAAAGCTGTGTAAGGAAGCCAGAGAATATCATTTCGCGATGGCAGCCATCAATTCCTCACAAACCGCATTATGTGCGGAATACTTACGGGACAGTGATGTTCATGTGGGAGCTGCAATCGGCTTTCCGCTGGGACAGACAACAATCGCTGCCAAGGTGTTTGAAGCGGAGGATGCCATACAAAACGGAGCGGATGAAATTGATTACATGATCAATTTAACTGAAGTTAAGGCCGGAAACTGGGAGTATGTAAAAGAGGAAATGCAGCAAATCGTCACGGTATGCAGAAACAATGGAAAGCTGTGCAAGGTCATTTTGGAAACCTGTTATCTGACAAAGGATGAAATCAAACAGATGTGTAAAATTGCGGTGGCTGTCAAACCGGATTTTGTGAAAACCTCAACCGGCTTTGGAAGCGCAGGAGCTACTGCAGAGGATGTGGCACTGATGCGCAGGTGTGTCGGTACCGCAGTCAAGGTAAAAGCCTCCGGAGGAATACGGGATGCACGTACATTCAAAAAAATGGTTTCCAGTGGAGCGTTGCGTATTGGGACAAGTGCAGGGGTATCCATTGTCAGGGAGCTGCAGACGGAGGCCTTCAAGCACAGCGGTTATATCGCAATACCGGAAGAATATTAGTATCCCTGTGATTCCATGATAGGAGCACAGCTGTCTTCTGTGATAAAACAGCAAGCCGTGATGAAAAAGGGATGAAAATATTTTCACAAAATAATGTAACGGAATTACAGAAATACATTGACAATTTACAAAAAATGCTATATCCTTTTGTTAGTGACTACAAAACCAAAGGCAAGGATCGGGACCAGCATAGGAACCTTCTGCTGTAGAGAGCCGCTGGCTGGTGAAAAGCGGCGCAGAAATCTTATCCACTCACCCGTAAGCTGTAACCTGAACACATCACACGATGTCAGTAAACGTTACCGTCTGCTCACACGTTATCGTGAGAACATATTCGAAGTCTGGATATGTGAGGGGAATGATGCTTTTCATCATTCAACAAGAGTGGTACCGCGGAATTGGTGATAAACTTCCGTCTCTTAGTATAGAGATGGAAGTTTTTTGTTACAAAAAGGAGGACAGGATGATGGAAGGATATCAGAAGTACAAACGACAGTATTTTTTACCACCGGAGCCATGCATGGACTGGGCAGGGAAAGAATATATAGAAAAAGCACCCCAATGGTGCAGCGTGGATTTGCGGGATGGCAATCAGGCATTGATCATACCGATGAGTCTGGATGAAAAAATCGAGTTTTTCCAGCTGCTTGTAGAGGTTGGCTTTAAGGAAATTGAAATCGGCTTTCCGGCAGCCAGTCAGACGGAATTTGAATTTCTGCGCAAGCTGATCGATGAGGATTTGATTCCGGAGGATGTAACGGTTCAGGTACTGACACAGGCAAGAGAGCATATCATCCGCAGAACCTTTGAAGCTGTTAAGGGCGCAAAAAATGCAGTGATTCATTTATACAATTCCACATCTCTGGCACAGCGCGAGCAGGTGTTCAAAAAATCAAAGGAAGAAATTCTGAATATCGCTGTGGAGGGTGCCAAGCTGTTAAAGAAGCTGACAGAGGAGGACGGCGGCAATTACCGCTTTGAGTATTCACCGGAAAGCTTTACCGGAACAGAGGTGGAGTATGCCCTGGAGGTCTGCAATGCCGTATTGGATATATGGCAGCCAACTGCGGACAACAAGGTCATCATCAATTTGCCGGTGACTGTGGAAATGAGTATGCCGCATATTTACGCACAGCAGATTGAATACATGTGCAAGCATATGAACTATCGTGAGAATGTTATCGTATCCCTGCATCCGCACAATGACCGCGGGTGTGGCGTTGCTGATACGGAAATGGGTATTCTGGCAGGTGCGGACCGCATCGAGGGAACGCTGTTTGGCAACGGGGAGCGTACCGGAAATGTGGATATTATTACACTTGCAATGAACATGTATGCGATGGGAATCGATCCTGAGTTGAACTTCACGGATATGCCGCACATTGTCGAGGTTTATGAGCGCTGTACCCGTATGCAGGTACACATGCGTCAGCCCTATGCCGGTCAGCTGGTATTCGCAGCCTTCTCCGGCTCTCATCAGGATGCCATTGCCAAAGGCATGCATTACCGTGATGCCCAGGATCCTGATCACTGGACGGTACCGTATCTGCCAATCGATCCAAGAGATGTCGGACGTGTCTATGAAACAGATGTTATCCGCATCAACTCGCAATCCGGTAAGGGCGGCATCGGCTACATGCTCGAGGAATACTACGGCTATGATCTGCCATCCGATATGCGCGAGCAGGTTGGCTATTATATGAAGGATGTATCCGACCATGAGCACAAGGAGCTGCTGCCAAATGAGATCAACGATCTGTTCCAGAAGGAATACATGAACGTGAACGCACCCTATGCACTCAACGATTATCACTTTGTCCGTCAGGGTGATATCGTGACCGTGACGATGAACATCACCTATGAGGGAAAGACGCAGTTTATCACCGCTACGGGAAACGGCCGTCTGGATGCCGTCAGCAATGCCCTGCGTGACAATATGAATCTGACCTTTGACATACTGGATTACAAGGAACATGCGTTAAGCAAGGGGTCCTCGTCCAGAGCGGTATCCTATGTGAAAATCATCGACTGCCGCAAAAAGAATCAGTGGGGTGTGGGACTGCATGATGATATCATCGCATCCAGTGTACAGGCATTATTCTCAGCCATCAACCGGGCAGTCGCACAGCGCCGCGAGGCAGAAAAAGAAGCAGAGGCTTAAACAATAACAGCAGGAGGAAAACCATTATGGGAATGACAATGACACAGAAAATTCTGGCAGCACATGCCGGTCTGGATCACGTGGAGGCAGGACAGCTGATCGAAGTGAATCTGGATATGGTACTGGGAAATGATATTACATCACCGGTTGCTATCAAGGAATTTGAAAAATACGGCTTTTCACAGGTGTTTGATCCGGGAAAAATCAGCATGGTTATGGATCATTTTGCGCCAAACAAGGATATCAAGGCAGCACAGCAGTGCAAGGCATGCCGTACCTTTGCCTATGCGAAGAACATCGAGCACTTTTACGATGTCGGGGAAATGGGAATCGAGCATGCCCTGCTTCCGGAGAAGGGTATCGTAGGACCTGGGGAATGCATCATCGGTGCGGACTCCCATACGTGCACGTACGGAGCGCTGAACGCTTTCTCCACCGGTGTGGGCAGTACGGATATGGCCGCAGGCATGGCTACCGGCAAATGCTGGTTTAAAATTCCGGAAGCTATCAAATTTGATCTGCGTGGAAAGCTCGCACCGCATGTCAGTGGAAAGGATGTCATTTTACACATCATCGGCATGATCGGTGTGGATGGCGCCTTGTATAAATCGATGGAATTCAGCGGTATCGGTTTACAGAGTCTGAGCATGGATGATCGCTTATGCATGGCAAACATGGCAATCGAAGCCGGTGCCAAAAACGGAATTTTCGCCTTCGATGAGATTACGGAGGCTTATGTCAAGGATCGTGTAAGCCGTCCATATGTTACCTATGAAGCAGATGCGGACGCAGACTATTGCAATGTGTATCATCTGGATTTGAGCCAGATCACCCATACAGTAGCCTTCCCGCACCTGCCGGAAAACACCAGAACGATGGATGAAATCAAAGAGCCTGTGAGGATTGATCAGGTTGTCATCGGCTCCTGTACCAACGGACGGCTGTCCGATATGGCAGAGGCTGCACAGATTCTGAAGGGACAGCATGTGGCAAAAGGAGTGCGTGCCATCATCATTCCGGCAACACAGGAAATTTACAAGCAGTGCATACAACTGGGCTATACGGAAATCTTCATCGATGCAGGCTGCGTGGTATCCACACCAACGTGTGGTCCATGCCTGGGCGGCTATATGGGAATACTGGCGGAAAATGAACGCTGTGTAGCGACAACGAACCGGAACTTTGTCGGTCGGATGGGGCATGTAGATTCCGAGGTATATCTGGCAAGCCCGGCTGTTGCGGCAGCCAGTGCCATTATGGGCAGAATCGCAGCACCAAAGGAGGTAGCGTAAGCATGAATGCAAATGGAACAGCACATAAATACGGGGATAATGTCGATACCGATGTCATCATTCCCGCAAGATATCTGAATACCAGTGATCCTAAGGAGCTGGCAGAAAAATGCATGTGTGATATCGATGCGGACTTTGTAAAGAAAATCAAAGTGAACGATATCATGGTGGCAGGCTTTAATTTCGGTTGCGGAAGCAGTCGTGAACATGCGCCGATCGCCATTAAGGCAAGCGGTATTTCCTGTGTGATCGCAAAAAGCTTTGCGCGTATCTTTTACCGCAATGCGATCAACATCGGTCTGCCAATCCTGGAATGTGTGGAGGCAAGTGAGCGTATTGATGATAAGGATGAGGTGGAAATCAACTTCAATACCGGAGAAATCATAAATAAAACAAAAAACGAAACCTATCAGGCACAGCCGTTTCCTGCGTTTATTCAAAACATCATGCAGCACAACGGATTGTTAAATGCCATTAAAGAGCAGGGGGGGAAGTAAATGGAGAAGCATATTGCGGTAATACCGGGAGATGGAATCGGACCGGAAATCGTCAAAGAGGCGGTGAAGGTTCTGGATGTCATCGCAAAGAAATACGGACACAGCTTTGTCTACACGGAAGTGGATGCCGGAGGCTGCGCCATTGATAAATACGGAACCTCACTGCCAAAGGAAAGCCTGGATGCGGCGCTTGCCAGCGACAGCGTGCTGCTGGGGGCAGTCGGCGGACCGAAGTGGGATCATGTCGATCCTTCTATCCGTCCGGAAAAAGCATTGTTAAGCATTCGCAAGGAGCTTGGTCTGTATGCCAATCTGCGTCCTGCGAAAATCTTTAAGGAGCTATCCGATGCCTCTCCGCTGCGTAAGGATATCGTCGCAAACGGAATTGATTTTATGGTCGTTCGGGAATTGATCGGCGGTGTGTATTTCGGAGAAAAAAGCACGGTGGAAAAAAACGGAGAACTGTATGCCAGTGACAATATGTGCTATTATGCGCATGAAATCGAAAGAATTGCCCATACGGCATTTCAGACGGCGCGTAAAAGGGGAAGTCGTGTTATTTCCGTCGATAAGGCGAATGTACTTGACACCTCCCGTTTATGGCGTAAAATCGTAAGTGAAGTCGCAAAAGAGTATCCGGATGTAACCCTTACACATATGCTGGTGGATAATGCCGCTATGCAGATTGTGAAGGATCCATCCCAGTTTGATGTCGTTGTGACAGAGAATATGTTCGGGGATATCCTGAGTGATGAGGCCAGCATGATCACCGGCTCCATCGGTCTGATCCCCAGTGCATCCCTGGGGGAAACAAAGCGTGGTATGTATGAGCCGATTCACGGCTCTGCACCGGATATCGCAGGGCAGAATATCGCCAATCCAATCGGCACGATACTGGCCGCAGGCATGATGCTGAAATATGCCTTTGACATGGATCAGGAAGCTGCGGAAATCGAAGAGGCTGTGGAAGCGGCACTTCGTCTGGGATATCGCACAAAGGATATCATGGAGGATGGAAAAACATACCGGACATGTTCCCAGATGGGAGATACGATTGCGAAACTGATAACAAACGCATAGGAAGTGCAAAGGAGAGCAGACAAGATGTTAATTAAGAATGGAAGGATTCATACAATGGCCGCTGCCGGAACCATACAGGCGGATATTCGCGTGCAAAATGGAAAAATTGCCGCAGTCGGTGAAAATCTGAAAGAGGAAACCGGAGAACTGATCATCGACGCATCCGGAAAACAGGTGTTCCCTGGAATGATTGAAGCCCACTGTCATCTGGGAATGGAGGAAAGCGCCATTCGCGGCGAAGGTGATGATGTTAATGAAATGAGTGATCCGATTACGCCGCAGGTGCGTGCCATCGACGGCTGTAACCCACTGGATGAAACGATTATCAATGCCCGCAATGCCGGAATCACCACGGTGGCCGCAGGTCCTGGAAGCGCCAATGTCATCGGTGGTACCTTCATGGCCTATAAAACACACGGCGTCAGCATTGATGAAATGGTCATACAGAATCCGGTGGCGATGAAGTGTGCCTTTGGGGAGAATCCAAAGCGTGTCTATCAGGACAGCCGCATCAAAACCAGAATGAACATTGCAGCGCTGCTGCGGGAAACGCTGGCAAAGACCAAGGAATACATCGCAAAAAAGGAAGCCGCTAACAACGATCCACTGAAAATGCCGGCCTATGATATGAAGCTGGAGGCGATGATTCCGGTTATCAAAAAGGAGCTGCCGTTAAAATGTCACGCACATCGTGCGGACGATATCCTGACGGTGATTCGTATCGCTAAGGAATTCGATGTCAATGTGACACTGGATCATTGCACGGATGGGGAGGTTATCAAGGCACAGGTGAAGGCAAGCGGATATCCGGCTATCGTCGGACCATCCCTGACCCATAAATCAAAATTCGAGCTGGCAAACAAATCCTTTACAACGCCGGGTGTTCTGTGCAGGGAAGGAATCCTGATCGCCATTACGACGGATTCACCGGTCGTACCGCAGGAATATCTGCCGTTATGTGCAGCACTTGCCATGAAGGACGGTCTGCCGGAAGAGGAGGCATTAAAAGCCATCACCATCAATCCTGCAAAAATCCTTGGACTGGAGAAACGCATCGGCAGCATTGAAGAGGGCAAGGACGGGGATATCATCATCTGTGACAGCTCTTTGCTGGATACACAAAACGTTATCCGCTATACCATTATCAACGGGGAAATCGCTTATCAGAAGGCATAGGCTGTTCATTCATAAAAGTAATCTCGATATAGGAAAGAGCGCTTCGGTTGTTAAGGCCAAAAGCGCTCCTTTTGTATATGAAAGCTCAGACAGATCGGAAATTCGGTTAAAGCAATTACTAGGAAACGATGATGCAGTCATTAAAAAAGCAGAATCATAAGCAGTTCCTCTGTGAGCATGGTGCGTTTTTATGTATCACCTGCTATGGTATATGTACTGCATGATTTCTTCTTCAGCAATGAAATTGAATAATCAGTTGTTTCAAAAACAGGAGAAGCGCTTGGGGAGTCAGCGAACAGTAAGAAGCCGCTGTTAAGTGCAGTTGCCTGCAGTAGTTTCATTATATAGTTTATGGAAATACAGTTGATAATCAAAACGGCTGTTCTTCATATGAAATCATTAAATAATATCGTCATATAGGATTTCCCTGCTTCCTTTTGCTTTGGCTGTAGCTGTGTAAAATAGAAAAAGCTGTAAAAAAGTCGTATCCAAGCCAGAAATTGCTATTTTTTTCGTATTTTGTATTGGAAATATTGTAAATGAGGTGCAATTCTTTTATAATATCAATGGATGTATATAAAAAAGCATACGTAAATAGACAGTGTGTTTTTTTATGATTTTCCCTCTATTTTCTTGAAAAATTGACCCTTTTCGCGAAAAATACGCCTATTTCATAAAGTATAATTTTATAGATATACACAAGAAATGGGGCGAAGCCATGAAGGATGCACTGCTGGATTATATATTTGATAACTGTGATGCTGCTTATATTTCTGATCTTCGACAGAAGATGATTTTTCAGGAATATGCGGATATGATTCTGGAAATAGAGGATACGAAATTCTCCGTTGAGGAATGGAATTATGTATACCGGTATCTCACAGGAGCAAATGCTGTATTTTCTGCTGTAGCTGAGGTGAAGGAAGCATTACGATCCTGGATGCAGGCATGATGGAAACTACGCGACAGGCATGCTGCTACGCGTTCATTCAAATCGAATAGATACACACGTTAGACTTCCCGAAACAATAAGGTGAAGTCTTCTTTTGTATACCTCATGCAGCCCTTGCAAGGCCTGTTTTTGTATGTCTATTGCTTACTCCTTTGCCTGAATCTTCGCACAGACCCGGCGGCAGGTTGCGATAAAATCCAACAAGCCGGCATGCAGATGCTTGTTTGCATGATAGATGATATAATAATCCCTCTGAAAGGAAACATCCGATAAATACAAACGGGTGACAATGCCTGCCTCCAGCTCTGCCTTTACCATCTGATAGGGCAGGATGGAGATACCGAAGCCGAACTGCACCCCCTTAACCAGTGCACGGGTGCTGGCACTCTCCCATATGGGATGCAGTTGAATATCGTGCACCTTCATGATGGAATCCAGAATTTCTCTTGTACCGCTGCCCTTCTCCCGCAGCAAAAACGGTTCCTGTGCAATATCCTGCAGACACAGCTTCTGTTTTTCTGCCAGCGGATGCTCTCTGGCACAGATGACGGCAAGCTCATCCTTGAAAAACGATAGTTTCTGAATATGCTCATGTGTCGGAATTCCCTCAATCAGCGCCAAATCCAGCTGATTGGAAACGATGGACTCCTCAAGAATCATGGAATTTTCAATGAGAATCTGTATCTGCCGCTTCGGATACTCCAGCTTATAGCTGTGCAGGCATTCACAAAGCAGACTGTTGGCAATGGTAATACTCGAGCCGATGGACATGCTTTCCATATCACTCCAGTGTTCCATGCTGTTTTCCATTTCATCAAACAGGGAGGTGATGTGACTGGCGTATTTGAGAAAGCGCTCTCCATCACCTGTCAGATATAATTTGCGCGAGATTCTGTCAAACAGCTGCAGCTGATAATACTCCTCCAGCTCCCGTATGGCAAGGGATACCGAGGGCTGTGCCATATGCAGCTTTTCTGCGGCTCTGGTGATACTTCCCCATGTGCATACCGCAACAAAAATGCGGAGATGTCGTAGTGTCATGAAATTCTCCTTTCATAATAAAATGTTATTAAATATATATAATAATACTATTTTCATTATGAAATGACAAGGACTATAATAGTAGGGAAGGTGATGAAATTGGAGAAAAATGCAAAAATGTACGGAACTTTATTTTCTTCCGTGTTTATGTTAAGTGCCTGTACCTTTGGTGGAGGCTATGTGATCGTACCGCTGATGAGAAAGAAATTTGTTGAGGATCTGCATTGGATCGAAGAGGGAGAGATGATGGATCTGGTGGCTATCGCCCAATCCTCACCCGGAGCAATCGCTGTCAATGCCTCGATCAGTATTGGCTATCGCTGTGCCGGTATCCCGGGGGCAATCGTTGCAGTCATCGGAACAGTACTTCCTCCGCTTGTGATCCTAACGGTGATATCCTATTGCTATGAGGCGTTTATCCAGATACGCTGGATACAGGTCATGCTGTTTGGAATGCAGGCAGGTGTGGTTGCGACCATCTGTGATGTGGTATGGACGATGGGCCGGGAGGTCTGGAGCCAGCCGCAGAAGGTGTATGTGCTCATCATGCTGGCAGCCTTTGTATGCAATGTTTTGTTTGATGTCAATCTGCTTATCATCATAATCGTATGCGGTGCACTGGGCTATCTGATTGAGCGAGCGATAAAGAAGGAGGGTGGTCTGCAATGACACTGTTACAGCTGTTGTTCAGCTTTCTGCAAATCGGGCTTTTGAGCATTGGCGGCGGCTATGCGGCGCTTCCGATTATTCAGGATCAGGTCGTCGCCATGCATGGCTGGCTGAGCATGCGTGAATTTGCGGATATCCTGACCATATCTCAGATGACACCGGGACCTATTGCAATCAATGCCGCCAGCTTCGTGGGGACAAAGATTGCGGGGCTGCCGGGAGCACTGGTGGCATCTCTTGGTGTGGTGCTGCCCAGCTTTATCATTGTCCTGACACTGTCCTTTCTGTATTATAAATACCGGCAGCTGGATGCGATTCAGGCAGTGCTGAAGGGGCTTCGTCCGGCGGTGGTTGCTTTGATTGCATCTGCAGGGGTGTCTCTGGGAATCGATGCCTTCTGGGGAGGAAAAGCGATATCGCTTGCAGATGTTAATCTGGAAAGTGTGCTGCTGTTTGCACTGGGCTTCTTTCTGTTGAGAAAATATAAAAAAAGTCCGATTACCGTCATGCTGCTGTGCGGTGTACTGGCAGTTGGTTATGGTTTGCTGAGCGGAAGTCTTACATTTTAGTGATTGTTACACGCATGATGTAACAATCAGCAGTACGATAGCATTGTCAGAAAGGATGATGCTATATGAGTTGCGGATTACAGATTCACAAACAGGCCGTCATGATAGAATACTATCTCAATCAGGCGGTAAACAAGGTACGGGGGCAGAAGAACAGTTCTCTGGCTGATATCACGATGGTATACGATCAGCCGATTCGCCTTACTGCGGAAATCCTCAGTGAATTACAGGATAAGGTGCGCAATGAGATCGAGCTGAAGACCATTCAGGATATCAAAACCAAATACTGTACGTATCAGGGGTATATCCTGTCACAGCTGGATGAGGAGATTTGTGAAAAGCTGGTGGATGATCTGAAGCGTTTAAGTGAATGAGCACAGGTAGTGAATACCTGTCAGGCTTGAAAAAGGAGGCTTTCCGATGGGGACGCCTCCTTTTTGGATGGGAACGCTGATAAGCTCTGCATACTGAAATATGTGCATAAGCAGAGAGCAAAACTATGCTTCCATATGGGTTATGCATTGTGCAGGCTTTGGTATTTCCTGTTTAATTCCTCAATCAGCTGCTTTTTTGTGTTACGCGTAGGATCCTGCATCGCGTAGTCCAGAAGCATATGCAGTGCGATACCGATCTGTTTGCCGCATAGACCGAAATCCATCATGTCTCTGCCGTTTACCGCGAGTGTCTGTAAGCTGAGAGGCTCTTCCTCCGCGTGCATGTGCAGTAGCAGCTCTTTGCATTGCCGGATGATCCGGACACCGTTTGCGGCCGGCTCCGGGTTTTTTGCGAGCTGGTCTGCGAGCTGTACATCCAGGGCCAGTAAGGCATCCTCCAGCTGATTATCAAATTTTGAAAGATATCTGCGCAAAGTGCTTTTTTTCGGTGTGAGATTGTAATCGTGATATGCAATGCAGCGTAAAACGCGTTGTATGGTCCGATTGTCATAGTGAAGCTTTTTCAGCCAGTAGCGGGCAAGCTCAACAGATTTCTGCGCATGTCCGTAATAATGGGAGATGCCGTCTGCATCCAGAGTTTCACAAGCCGGCTTTCCCGTGTCATGGAAAATGATGGCCAGCTTGCCTTCCAACGCCATCCCTTTCGTATGGTTCAGTGCCACATCGGTATGCGTGAATACATCATATATATGCCAGGGATTGTTCTGTTCTTTGTTCATCAGCTTCGTATAGCCTGCCGCAATTGTATCCAGCACCCGCATTTCCTTTAACAGCTGCAGCGTATCCGGATAATCCTGCAGCAGGATACGGTTGAATTCCTCCCGAATGCGTTCTCTGGAGATATAGGACAGCAGATGGGCATGGGTGCGTATGGCCTGCACCGTTTCTTCCTCGATGGTGAAGTGCAGTGTACAGTGAAAGCGCATGGCACGAAGAATACGCAGAGCATCCTCCTGCATTCTTTCGGAAGCCTTTCCGACACAGCGTATGGTTTTTTTGGCGATGTCTGCCTGTCCATGGTAAGGGTCATGAAAGCCCCGCTTCGGATGCCAGGCGATGGCATTCATTGTGAAATCCCGCCGCTTTAAATCTTCATCGATATCCGGGGTGAAACGGACTGCTTTTGGACTGCGGTGATTGGTATAGGCACTTTCTGTACGATAGGTTGTGATTTCGACGGGCTCATCCTGTACAAGGACGGTTACGGTACCATGCTTCAGTCCGGTTGGTATGACGCGGTAGCCCTTTTCTTGAAACAGCGCCATCACCTCATACGGCGTGGCATCCGTTGTGATATCATAATCATGCAGCTCCCGCCCCATCAGCATATCACGCACACAGCCTCCCACCAGCCATGCTTCCTTATGAATGGTCGAAAAGAGCTGTAATACAGATTGTATTTGGGAATCGTTTATTGTTTTCATAGCATTCTCCTTACTGCTATTATATAATGAATGCAGTGATGAAAAAAGGAGATTACATGAAAAAAGTTGTTGAAATCGTTCATGATATCATGAAGAGCCAATTAACAGAAAACAGCATCTGTGCGGATTTTACCATGGGGCAGGGGTACGATACGCTGTTTCTAGCCCAGCAGAAAAACTGTTCTCATATTTATGCATTCGATATTCAGCCGCAGGCGTATGTGCAGACCAGAGAAAAGCTGGAGAGTGCACAGCTGGAAGGGAAGGCCACTCTGATTCTGGATTCACATGAATGCTGTGATATCTATATCCGGGAGCCGCTGGATCTCGGCATTTTTAATTTCGGATATCTGCCGCATGGGGATCCTGAAATCATGACCAGGCGAAAAACGTCTCTTTGCGCGGCCACAAAAGCATTGCATCTGTTGAAAAAGCATGGTATTCTGATTCTGGTATTGTATTGGGGACAGGCCTGCAACAGAGAAGAAAGTGAAGCACTGCTGGCATGGAGTGCTGCGTTGCAAAGCCGCTGCTTCAGCGTGTGCAGAATTACGATGCATAATAAGCAGAATTGTCCCGATATACTGGTGATTAGCAAGGAAAAGGAGAAGGTAGATTATGATCAAAGCCGTAATATTTGATATGGATGGGGTGCTGGTGGATAGTGAACCAAAAAACCTGGAGCAGCTGAGAGGATTTTATAAAAGCTATGGGACAGAGGTGGATGATGCTTTTATGCATTCTCTGGTTGGCAGCTCCTATACGTATACATATACTGAAAGCATGCGGGTCATGCATATGGACTGGCCGATGGAAAAATTTAAGGAAAAGCTGGATGATTACTGTAAGCTTCATGCATTTGGGTATGATGAGGTATTGAATCCGGGAGTAAAGGAAACGCTGATCTGGCTGCGGGAGCACGGCTATAAAACGGCAGTTGCATCCAGCTCGGCCATGCATCAGATTCAGACGATGGAGAATGTCTGTGATCTGGTTGGCTGCTTTAATGAGCTGCTGAGTGGTGAGATGTTTCATGAAAGTAAGCCTAATCCCGAAATTTATCTGACAGCCGCAAAAAAGCTGAAGGTGAAGCCGGAGGAATGCATTGCTGTAGAGGACAGCAGCTATGGGATAGCGGCAGGTAATGCTGCCGGTATGCGCGTGCTTGCCTATGCAGATGATCGTTATGGCGTGGATCAGAGCAAGGCTTATGCCAGAATCCATCACATGCAGGAAATCAAGAAATATCTTAACGATTAAGAAAACAGGTGGTTTGTTTGATAGGCCTGTTTTAAAAGAAAATGCGCAGCGCTATCCTATATATCTTTTGATGATGTTGAAAGCAGGTATATTTCCTGCTTTTTTTCAATACCTGTATCTTATATCAAACGACTGGCATATTTAGAAGTGACTTAAAGGCACAGGGTGAGCATATAAAAATATAATATACAAGAGAATATCTGTTGGAAAGAGTCGCAGCTACGAAAGGAGTATACAAAACGAATAGTTATGATTTCTGCAATCAGAATTCACTGACCTTCATTTTCTTTCGATTGCAATTTTATATTTGCAGTTTACCGCAGATACATAGCAGAAGAAAGAATACGAAAGCTCAGATATTCCTACTTTTTTGCTATACTTTCTCTTTTTTTAGCACTCAAGTGTTGACAGTGCTAAAAACTGTGCTATAATAGCATTAGCAATCAAATAGTGAGAGTGCTAAAAAGGAGCGTGATCGTATGAACTTTGATAAAATGAGTGAAAAGCTGCAGGAGATTATCATGCAGGCAGTGGAAATCTGCAAATCGTATCAGCATACAACCGTTGACACCATCCAGATGCTGAAGGCCATCTTTGAACATGATGTGCTGGATGGCTTATTCAAGCGCCTGAATATAGATAAGACAAGAGCCCTGACGCTGATCGATCAGGAAATGAACAGAGTGGCAACCAGCAGCAATGTCAATCCACAGCTGTCAAACGAGGTTGCTCAGTCCTTTTCCAGGGCGGAGCAGTGGAGTGCCGGTATTCAGGAAACCTATCTGAGTGTTGCCAGTGTTTGGATTGCGTTGATGTTTAATAAGTCCTATATATCCAAGCAGCTGGTTAAGGAATTCCATCTGAATGAAAAGACCTGCAAGGATGAGGAGCTGAAGCGCAGAGGCGGTAAGAAGATGGATTCACCGAATGCGGAGGCCAATCTGGAGGCGTTGAGTAAATACGGACGTGATCTGGTGGAGGAAGTCAAAAACGGTAAAATCGATCCAATTATCGGACGGGATGATGAAATCCGCCGTGTCATTCAGATCTTGTCCCGTAAGACAAAAAACAATCCGGTGCTGATCGGTGAACCGGGTGTTGGTAAAACCGCGGTTGTGGAAGGTATTGCATGGCGTATTATGAAGGGCGATGTTCCACAGTCTCTGAAGGAAAAGAAGCTGATTGAGCTGGATATGGGTTCTCTGATTGCGGGTGCGAAATACCGTGGTGAATTTGAGGAGCGTCTGAAATCCATTCTGGAGGAAGTGAAGCAGGCAGAAGGAAATATCATTCTGTTTATCGATGAAATTCACAATCTGGTCGGTGCCGGTAAAACAGAGGGCAGTATGGATGCCGGAAATATGCTGAAGCCGATGCTGGCACGAGGTGAGCTGCGCTGTATCGGGGCAACCACCTTCAATGAATACCGGCAGTATATTGAAAAGGATGCGGCTTTGGAGCGGCGGTTCCAGCGAGTTATGGTGCAGGAGCCCAGCGTGGAGGATACCATCTCCATCCTGCGTGGCTTAAAGGACCGCTTTGAATCATATCACGGTGTGAAGATTCTGGATGAGGCAATTCTTGCCGCAGCAACGATGTCCAACCGCTATATAACCGACCGGTTTCTGCCGGATAAGGCAATTGATTTAATCGATGAGGCATGTGCCACACTGCGGGTGGAAATGGAGTCTATGCCGCAGGAGCTTGATGAGCTGCAGAGAAAAATCATGCAGCTGCAGATTGAAGAAACCGCATTAAAGAAAGAGGAAGATAAAAAGGCGAAGGAGCGTCTGGAGGATATTCGTACAGAGCTTGCACAGCTGCAGGCGGAAAAGGACTCCCTGTATACAAAGTGGGAGGATGAAAAGGCAGAGCTGGAGGAAAGCAAGGATGCCAAGGTTCGTCTGGAGAAGGCAAAGCTGGATCTGGAGCAGGCACAGAATGAAGCACGTTATGAGGATGCCGCCAAGCTGCAGTATGCGACGATACCGCATCTGGAGAAGCTGATTCGCGAACAATCCGACAAACAGAAGGAGGATGCCCTTATTCAGGAAACCGTCAACGAGGAGCTGATTGCGAAAATCGTATCCCGCTGGACCGGTGTGGAGGTCAGCCGTCTTGTGGAAAGTGAACGTCAGAAGCTCCTGCATCTGAAGGAAGCCTTACAGAAACGTGTCATAGGACAGGATAACGCACTGGAGCTTGTCAGTGATGCCATTTTGCGAAGTAAGGCTCAGATTCAGGATGAGCATCGCCCGATTGGAAGCTTTCTGTTTCTGGGACCAACCGGTGTCGGTAAGACGGAGGTTGCCAAGGCACTTGCGGAGCAGCTGTTTGACAGTGAATCCCATATCGTCCGTATTGATATGAGTGAATATATGGAGAAGCACAGCGTTTCCCGTTTGATAGGAGCGCCTCCGGGATATGTCGGCTACGATGAGGGCGGACAGCTGAGCGAGGCTGTGCGTCGCAATCCGTATTCCATTATTCTGTTTGATGAGGTTGAAAAGGCACATCCGGATGTATTTAATGTTCTTCTGCAGATACTGGATGATGGACGCATTACCGATTCCAAGGGTGTGACTGTGGATTTCAAGAACACCCTGCTGATCATGACCAGCAATCTGGGAAGTCAGTTCGCCTTTGATGGTGCTGATCGTGATACTAATTATATGAATGAAGTGAAGAATTATTTTAAACCGGAGTTTATTAACCGTATTGATGAAATCGTTGTCTTCAATGCATTGAATGATGATATGCTAGGTAAGATTGCTCATAAATTCATGAGGGAGCTTACACAGCGTCTTGAGCATAAGGATATCACATTACAGGTTAGTGATGCTGTATACAGAGCTATTGCCACACAGGGTGTAGATCCGTTATATGGTGCACGACCGATGAAGCGTTATATCCAGAGAAATATTGAAACTTTGATTGCCCGCAGGATGATTGAAGGAAATGCAGGTAAGGACGATACCATCCGTGTGGATGTCAGAGATAGGGAATATACAGTTGAGATAACCCATTCTGAAAATTGATAAAGCTGCGTACACCCGTTACAGGGTTGCGCGGTTTTTTTTGCGCGCTTGTGACTGGACACAGGTGAATTCCTGTATTTCCAGGGTAGTCAGAACATCGTTTTCCGGTATACGAAGCATTTTTGTAAATTTTTTAAAAAATTTTAGGAGTTTTGTATATTTCATACGTATATAAGAGTATATAGGAAAAAAAGGAGGATACTACCTATGGAAAAAGAATATACAAAGGATTACCCGATCCCCTTTCACAATGATGTTTTCTTCAAATACATGCTGATTGGGGACGATGCAGGCTCTGCATTGCTGAGAAGCAGAATCATCGAAGAAATTTACGGACTGAAGGTCCATGAAACGAAGGTCCTGAACCCGGAGCTGCTGCCGGAAGCTTTTTTTGGCAAACGTGCGGTTTTGGATGTCGTGCTGGAGGATGAAGCCGGCCATTTTTACGATCTGGAAATGCAGGTATCCGGCTATACACAAAAGGAACAGCTGCGCTTTCAGCAGTATGGCTACCGTCTGGTCGGAAGACAGCTGAAGCAGGGAGATGAATATACCGCGCTGAAGCCGTTTTATCAGATTATCTTTATGAATGATAAGCCCAGGGATGGCGGACGCATGATACGTCACTACAAGGTAAAGGATGAGGATAATCAGGAGGAGCCCAACGGTACACTGAATCGTGCCATCGTGTTTTTACCAATGATTAAACAGCGTGTAAAAGAGGTTGGAGGAGTGGGTAATCTGACAGAGTTTGAAACTTTCTGCTATGTGCTTGCATATAATCCGGATGATGCTATACTAAACATGAAGAGAAGGATGGTGAATGTGGTTATGGAAAAATATAATGAAATGCGCGAGGACGGCTCATTATTCAGCTGGGCGGAATCGGTGGAGTTTGCGGAGCAGGCTGTACAGGCTAATTTGGAGGAACGAACTGCAGAAGCTGAGAAACTAGGTTTGGAAAAAGGTCTCGAAAAAGGAAAAAGAACAATGTTAAAAGCACTGCTTATCCAAAAGTACGGTATTGATGATGATTGGGTGGATACCTTGAGCAAACAGCAGTTGGATGACGTTGTTATTCAAATTCTGGATTGTGCTACATATGATGCCTTAAAAGAGAAAATGGAAAAGAATAAATCAGAATAGAAATAGAAGGATGCAGAATTCCATTGATATTAAAATTCTGCATTCTTTTTTATGATTAAGATCTACGTTGCATTATCTATATATAAATATTGGAGTAAATAATGAAATTCAATAAAAATAGGACATTTTCATATGCTGCGGCACGCTGGTTGCTAACAAATAGGGTGAACGGTACCAACCGTAGAAAAATGAAAAACGGAGAACAATGAGAAGGGCTGTGCATTTTGGAGCCGGCAGTATCGGACGAGGGTTTGTTTATTGAGAACGCCTGCTTGCATTCTGGTATGAGGTAGTCTTCGCAGATGCGAATGAAGATCTGATGAATAGGATCGATGAGGAGCAGGAATATGAACTGCAGCTGGTCGATCATGATTTGCAGTCGCTGTATATTGATCATGTCCGTGTGCTATCAACGCCGGGAGATAAAGAGAAGCTACAGTGGGAACTTGCGCATTATGATTTCATTACCACCTCTGTCTGGATAAACAATCTGCCTAAAATAGCACGATCGCTTTGCATCTTCAAAACAAAACGTTAAGAGGAAGATGCAGTCATCTTTATCAAAGCACTGGAAGCATTTCTTGAAGTATAGCATATTCCCTGGCGAACAGAACTAAATCAGAAGTGTCCAGCAGTTTATAATTAGACCTATGTATGTTAGCTGCCGCAAGCCTACTTAAAAGTTGTTTTTTCCTTTGAAGTATGATATCTTGTTCATGGTGATACCTCATGTTGATATTAATTGCTCCGGCAAAACGTATGCGTCCGACAATTGATTTTATGGATCACAAACGCATGCCCTGCTTCCTGTCGGAAAGTGAACGGCTTGTTACATATCTGAAAACAAAGAAGCAGGAGGAATTAAAAGCCATGCTGAACTGCAGCGATGCCATTGCCGAATGGACATACAACAGCTATCAGCACATGGATGTGAATGTCTCCTGTGTGCCGGCACTGCTCAGCTTTGACGGTATACAATACAGCTATATGGCACCGGATCTTTTTTCAGATGAATACTTCGTTTATGCAGAACGGCATATTCGCATTTTATCCGGCTTATATGGTATTCTGGAGCCCTTTGACGGCGTCGTACCCTATCGTCTTGAACTGGACAGTCCCTTTCGTACACCCTTTTGCACAAGCCTATATGATTTCTGGGGAAGCAAGCCCTATCAACGGCTGATTGAAGAGGATAAGCAGATTCTGGATTTATCCAGCAAGCAGTACGGCAGGCTCATAAAACGGCACTTGGATCCGGATGTACACTTTGTCAGCGTCTACTTTCTGGAAGAAGAAGAGGGCAGGCGCAGAGAAAAGGGTGTTTATGTGAAAATGGCAAGAGGTGAAATGGTGCGCTGGCTGGCTGAACAGAATATTCAGCAGTTTGATGATGTAAAGCGCTTCTGCAGACTGGGCTATCGTTTTGATGCTACGGTCTCAGATGATAAGCAGTATCACTTTGTGCGCAAAGCGGACTGGAAACGAAGCAAATACAAAGCTGTTTAAGAATGACGGTGTTTTAAACGGGAATTGAACAGAAATTGATACATTACGCAAGGCCCTGACACCGGTGTGCTTGGAATCAGCTTTTAAAAAAGGAGATTACAATGAAAATACAAACAGAAATATGCTGTGGCAGCTACGATGATGCACTGCGGGCAGAGCAGGGTGGTGCTCTCCGTATTGAATTAAACAGTGCTTTACATATGGGAGGATTGACACCGAGTGTCAGCTCTTTAAAGCTGGTTAAACAGCATACGCAGCTAAGCGTCATGGCAATGGTTCGCCCTCGTGGAGGAGGCTTCTGTTATGAGAGTGCAGACTTTGTACAGCTATTGGACGAAGCTAAAGAAATGCTGGAAAATGGAGCGGATGGTATTGTATTCGGCTGTCTGCATGCGGATGGAACTATAGACGAGCAGCAGAGTGCCCGGCTGGTTGCAATGGCTCATGCAGCAGGGAAAACAGCGGTATTCCATCGGGCCTTTGATTGTACACCGGATCCGTTCGCTGCGATAGAAACGCTGATTGCACTTGGCGTAGACCGCATCCTGACAAGTGGACAGCAACCCAAAGTCATGCAGGCGCTAACGCTGTTGAGGAAGCTGCAAAACATTTATGGCTCCCGCATTGAGCTGCTGGCAGGAAGTGGGCTGCATGCTGATAACGTACAGCAGTTTCTGGTGGAAACTGGAATTTATCAGGTTCATTCCTCCTGCAAGGATTGGAAAAAGTATGTGACTACGATTGGTGAAACAGTAAGCTTCTCCTATGCACCGCAGCCGCATGCATCCGACTACGAGGTTGTAAGCGCGCAAAGGGTGCGTGCATTTCTTGCGGCAGTGAAGAGTGTGAAATAATAAGCGTTCGCTTTATAAATGAAAAACGATGACCATAGAGTGGATGTCGATTGCATATCCTACTTTGTAGGATGAAGGGAACATCAGCTATGAGAACAGTCAGGTTGACCGTAACAAAGAGTGCATGCCACAGCGGGTATTGTAAACAGGGGACAGCTTTGTTGTGAAGGACTTATATCCTCTCTATGTCATGAATTCTGGAATTCAATATATCCAAGTGTTTATGCATGATGGAATGCTGTATCGCTGGATTATGGAGCACAGGGGCAACGCAGTTTCATGCAAAATGCCCGGATCGCGGCAGAGTATGTATCCATGGAGAGCTCATGGAAGAAAATCGGACAGAATAGAAATGAGTTTTTGTCTGCTTAGGGATAACAGTAAAATGAAACATGAACTTGATCGATGAAAAGACAGGTATTGGATTTACGTTTGCACACCTGGCTTTTTTATATACAGAGCAGTCATTTAGGTGTGTTAAGATTTTTCCTGATATGAAAAGGCTTTCTTATAATACACAGGATCCTTTTTCACCAGACTGAGTATTTTCTTTTTTAGAATATCCTTTGAATGCATCCTCTTTTTGAGTAAGCGTTTGGAAATAATGCAGCTTTTTTTGAATTATGTGCATTATGCATAGTCGCACAACAGGCTGATAAGCGGCTTGCAATCGTGTGTTTTTATGTTATCTTGTTCGCTACTCTTGAAATTTCCATATAATAAGGGTAAACTTATCACATGAAGTTTTTGTCAAGGCAGGGATTGTGAATGTTTGGATATGTAGTTGTCAATAAACCAGAGCTAAAAATAAAAGATTTTGATACCTATCAGTCCTTTTACTGCGGTTTATGCAAAGCACTCCATAAGGATTTCGGACGCAGAGGACAGCTGACCTTAAATTTTGATCTCACCTTTCTGGCGATTTTGCTTACGGCATTGTATGAGCCGGAGGATCAGCTCGTCAGGGAGCGATGCGTCGTTCATCCGATGCACCGGCATGTAAAGCGGGAGAATGCTTATCTTCGCTATGCTGCGGATATGACGATTATTCTGACCTATCTGAAGTGTGAGGATGACTGGAAGGATGAGCATCGGCTGCAGGCCAGAAGCATGCTATCGCTTTTAAAGCGTCCGATGAAGCGTATGGAAGAAGCCTATCCCCATAAGATACAGGCAATCCGTGAGGCTTTGCAAAAGACAGCGGAGCTGGAGAAGGCGCAAAGCCGTGATCTGGACAGGCTTTCCTCCTTAAGCGGTGTGATGATGGCGGAAATCGTTACCTACCGGCATGATGAATGGTATGATACACTATATCGTCTGGGAGATTATCTGGGAAGGTTCATCTACATCATGGATGCCTATGATGATGTGGAAGACGATCGAAGGAAGGGACAGTTCAATCCGTTTCTTGAAAAAAGCGGGCAAACGGATTTTGATGAACGTGTCAAGGTCATTCTGGAGCTGATGATTTCCAACAGCGCCGATGCATTTGAAGCACTGCCGATTCTGCGGCATGCGGATATACTGCGTAATATCCTGTATGCGGGAGTCTGGACGAAATATGAAATGGTAAGAAAGAAAAGAACAGGTGAAAAAGATGGATGATCCGTTTAAGATATTAGGGGTGTCAAGGGATGCCAGTGAGGATGAAATCAAGCGTGCTTATCGCCAGCTTGCGAAGAAATATCATCCCGATGTAAACAAGGAACCCTACGCTGAAGAGAAATTCAAGCAGATACAGAATGCTTATCAGCAGGCACTGGATTATAAAAAGAACGGGGGAGCATTCGGACAGAATTTCAACGGCTACCAGCAGAATACCTATCAGCAGTCATTTTCCAATGATTACCAGGCAGCTGTCAGCTATATAAACATGGGGCGTTTTCAGGAGGCGATTCAGGTGCTGAACAGCATTCAGAATCGGGATGCATCCTGGTATTATCTGTATGCCATCAGCAATTATAGTATCGGGAACCAGATTGCGGCGATGGAGGCGGCAGAGCGAGCATGTCAAATGGATCCGTCCAATCAGCAATACCGTCAGCTATATGCACAGATGCAGTCCGGAAGAACCCGCTATCAGAGTATGCAGAGTCCCTTTGGCGGTGGAGGATCAAATTTCTGCTGTCAGCTGATCTTATGCAATATGTGTCTTGGCGGGGGATGCTGTCCGGGAATCTACCTGTGCAGATAAAGTCGCATGGTTTGCGGCGTTAGCCTATGTACGCAGAAAGGTAATCAAAACAAATAGAGGAAGAGGTATGCAGAAATTGCGGTGCCCGGCTATTCATAAAGGAGATGCCCTGCGACAGAACAGGCGCTTGCCCGTGTACGAAATAGAAAAGCAAAGGATCGATTTCATCAGGTTCGTAAAGATGAAATTGATCCTTTTTGTCTCAAATGCATTGCGTGCCTACTGTATCGCACGTAAGAACGCAGGCTGTATGTTTTTTACCTCTCCTCAGCCTGACGAAAGGCACCGTTGTGCGTTTCCTTTGCTCTGTACAAAGCCTCATCGGCAGCCTTGATCAGCTCCATATAATTATCATTGGGGCAGGCGATAATAGCACCGGAGGATAAGGTGATTGCGGGCATATTTCGTTTCTGGGCTTCCTTCGCCAGTGACAGATTGATATCCTCCATGATTTTTTCCGCTACACAGTAGTCACGCGTATTGGATACGAAGATGGCGAACTCATCTCCATGGAGTCGTGAAGCATAATCGACCGTACGGATTCGACCGACAATCATCTGTGCCGTCAGACGGATAACCTCATCACCGACGGAATGCCCATATTGATCATTGACAGATTTGAAATGATCGCCGTCAATCATAATCAGGATTCCATTCTCATCCTCCTCCATTCCCTGTATGTGATGCTTAACTGTACTGCGGAAGGATTTCATATTCATCATACCGGTCAGCTCATCGATGGCTGCAGCCTTCTGGGCAGCCTGTAATGCAATTTCCAAACGCTTCTGTGTCTGACCCAGCTCCACATAGGCCCCCTTTAATTCACGGTTTTTCAGCTCTCTGCTGATCTGGCTCAGCACATAAATCAATATGATTTCCAGTATGAGCAGAGGAATCAGCCAGATTTGCAGGGTTGCGGACAGCATGGAATATACGGGTACGAGAATAAGATAATCAAACTCGTTTCCCTGCTGGATCAGTCCGAAGTATTTCTGATTCTGATAATCAACCAGCTGCATACCGTTATCCTTCAGAAGCGAGTTGAAGTCGGTGGAAAAGCTGTTTTGAAAATCATAGAAGGCCTGTGCATAGGAAGCCTCATCCTCCAGCTTCTTTCGATCCTCCTTTGAAATTGAGGAATCGGCCTGCTTCAGCTTGTTGTTTGCCTCTGTCAGCTGTTCTCTGTTTTCCTCAGTGCTCTGCATTAGGTTTCCGCCGAGATAATCCTCCTCGCTGCTGCCAATGATGGTGCCTTTTTTATCAAAAATGATCAGCTGCTCCTTATCATATGCCTGTAAAGAGGCGATAAGCTTCTGTATGTTTCCCATTTTTATATCATAGGCAAACACGGTTTTCTGATCCGGCTGCATCTGTGAAATGGTGGATAGAATATAATGATTGGCAAAGCTCATATACGGCGGAGTGAACACGATTTCACCCTTCGCATCCACTGCATTGCGGTACCACGGACGTGTTGTGGCATCATATCCGCTTTTTTCATATTGCTCATAGGGCGTATCCCAGCTGTATAAATAGGAGTTCCTATAATACATATACAGGCCGTCAAAGGTATCACCCTCAATAGCCTGCAGCTGCTTATCCAGCTTTTTCAGATACTTCCAGATGACTGCCGGCTTTGGCTCTGCTTCCACCTCCCTTTCAAGCATGGTAGTGAACAGCTGAAAGGAATGCCGGTAATCATCCATAACACTTTGTACTTCCTCCTGTGACTGCAAAGCATGCGCATTCATATCCGCTTGGATTTGCCGGTAGGCATGATTGCCTATGATGATGCAGGCGGCAAGGTTGATAATCAGAAAGCCTGCGACATACCACAGCTGATGCTTTTTAAATAAACTGCGTTTCATATGGAACCTCCTCATTGGTTTCACCATAAAAGTTGAGTTTTAAGAAATATCTGTTATGTTCATTTTATCACAAAAAGGCGTAGTGCACATAAGAAAAGAAAATTCAGTATGCATTCTTTTAAATTGCTGAAAAGAATGCCTGTAATATCAACAAATGAAAGAATATTTCATATCGTATTTTATTAGCTGGCGGCTTTCAGGGCGGCTGGGCAAGGGTGGTGGATGATGCATTTGAAAGAGCTTGTCTGTGGAAAATCATCACCGAGGGGAAAATAGTGGTGGAAATATGTTTGCGTTTGTGAAAAACTGCACGATAAGCATTGACAAAGTAAGGAATTAGAGTATGATATATATGGATATTAACCAAGGGTAACATTTAGAAAGTTGGTAGTTGATTATGACGACATTGGATAACATTAAACCCGGACAGGGTGGCATTATACGGGCAGTTGGCGGACAGGGGGCGCTGCGCAGACGGCTGCTGGATATGGGATTGACGCCGCGCACGAACGTGCATGTAAACAAGGTGGCGCCAATGGGTGATCCCATGGAGCTGAATCTGAGAGGCTATGTTCTGACGCTGCGTCTGGAGGATGCCGCAAAGATTGAGGTAGATGCGGAGGGGGCGAAATGAAGGATGTCCTAATCGCACTGGCCGGTAATCAGAATTGCGGCAAGACGACACTCTTCAACCGACTGACCGGCAGCAACCAGCATGTGGGGAATTTTCCCGGAGTAACCGTGGAAAAGAAAATGGGGCAGATCAAATCGTTTAAGGAAGCTGCCTTGGTCGACCTGCCGGGAATTTATTCCCTGTCTCCTTATACGAGTGAAGAGGTGGTGACAAGGGATTTCATTTTAAAGGATGATCCGGATTTGATCATCAATATCGTGGATGCTACGAATATTGAACGAAACCTCTATCTGTCTTTGCAGCTGATGGAGCTGCAGAAGCCGATGGTGATTGCGCTGAATATGATGGACGAGGTGACGGCGAGTGGAAACAGCATTGATGTGCATACGCTGAGTGAGCATCTGCGCTGTCCGATCGTGCCTATCTCCGCAAGCAAAAATGAGGGGATCGATGAGCTGATCCGTGTGGTGAAAAAGCAGATTCGGGATGGAAAACAGGCAGTAAATCTGGACTTCTGCAAGGGAGAGGTTCACCGTGCCATTCATTCCATAGCCCATATTATAGAGGATCATGCGAAACAGGCAAAGGTTCCCATGCGTTTTGCCTCTACCAAGCTGGTGGAGGGAGATGAACCAATGCAAAGGGAGCTGAAGCTGCATCAGGATGATATCGATATTATAGAAAAAATCGTAAAAAGCATGGAGGATGCCTTACAGACAGACCGTGAGGCTGCACTGGCAGATATGCGCTATTCCTATATAGAGGAGCTGGTGGCTGACTGTGTTGTGAAACGGCATGCATCCTCAGCACAGGTGCGCAGCGAGAAAATTGACGGGCTGCTGACCCATAAATATCTTGGCATACCGATTTTTATTCTGATCATGCTGTGCATTTTCTATCTGACCTTCGGTCCGATTGGCGGCACTATGCAGACGCTGCTGGAGGATGGGATTGCCGTAGCATGTGATCAAATGGCTAACCTGCTGGCGTCCTTGCAGGTCAGTGACTGGCTGCAGGCGCTGATCATAGACGGTATCTGCAACGGTGTGGGAAGCGTACTGTCCTTTCTTCCTGTGATCGTAACGCTGTTTTTCTTCCTGTCTTTGCTGGAGGACAGCGGGTATATGGCCCGGGTGGCGTTTGTTATGGATAAGCTGCTGCGTAAAATCGGTTTGTCGGGCAGAAGCTTTGTGCCAATGCTGATTGGCTTTGGCTGCAGTGTGCCCGCTATCATGTCCGCCCGTACACTGAGCAGTGAGCGTGACCGGAAAATGACTATCGTTGTCACTCCGTTTATGTCCTGCAGTGCCAAGCTGCCAATTTACGGTATGATAACTGCTGCATTTTTTCCTGAGCATACTGCATTGATCCTGATCAGTGTATATCTGATTGGTATCCTTGTGGCGATCCTGTCTGCACTGTTGCTGAAAAGCACAATGTTTAAGGGAGACAGCGTGCCCTTTGTAATGGAGCTGCCTTCCTATCGTATACCGAGTGCAAAAAGTGTAGTGCTGCATATGTGGGAGAAGGCTAAGGATTTTCTGCGCAAGGCATTCACGATCATCTTTGTGGCCAGCATCGTTATCTGGTTTTTACAGAGCTATGATTTTTCCTTCACTGCAGTTGCGGATTCCGCAGATTCCATGCTTGCCAGCATCGGCACCTGGATTTCTCATATTTTTGCACCGCTGGGATTTGAGGACTGGAGAGCAAGTACCGCGCTTGTAACCGGAATCACGGCAAAGGAAAGTGTTGTTTCCACGCTGAGTGTACTGACCCAGACAAACAGCGATGCCGGTTTGAGTGCTGCTTTGCAGACAATTTTCACTCCGGTTTCCGCCTTTGCATATCTGTGCTTCACGGTATTGTATATGCCATGCATTGCCGCCTTCGCCGCAACAAGAAGAGAACTGGGATCCATCAGGCAGGCGCTGGGAGCTGTCGGCTACCAGACGCTGGTTGCCTATCTTGTCGCATTCCTTGTCTTTCAGATCGGAAGTATGTTCTTCTGATTGGACAAAACCTGTATTCCTGCATATACTAAAGGTGAACAGGATGTGAGAATATGAATATTGCAGATGTTATCGTAATAGCGGTACTGCTTGCCATACTTGCGGTGATCGTTTATGCTACCAGACCGAAAAAAGGGAAGGACTCCGGCTGCGGCTCCTGTCACAGTGACTGCTCCAGCTGCTCTGCCTTTTCCAGCCTGTATGAAGATTATAAGAAGGATCAGGAGCAGGAATAATATATGAGCTGTCTTGTATGCTGTCCTGAATAAATATGGGATATGCGGAAATACAATAAGGTGTGCGGATGCTTTGCCAACAGCTTATGGCTTCGCTGAGGTTGCACCTGCTGTTCCTGTGTTTGGAATTGAATAATAAAAAGCAGGTAATTTTAAAAAGGCCTGGTCTTCGGTTGTTTATGGATAAGGAATTCACATTTCTATTGTCATTTATAGTAATGTGAATTCTTTTTTTGACTTATCGTTAAATAGGGGAAGAAATATCAAAAGGTACTGACATCTGAAATTTTAACTTTCGTATGTAAATTCCTTCATGATAACGGTGTCTTGTGTGGTATAGTATAGCTGTAAGGAAAGCAGGTGTAGAACATGATTTTACCATACAGAGATAAGCAGCCGCTCATAGAAGAAAGCGCCTATGTATCCAGCAATGCGACCGTGATCGGTGATGTGACGCTGGAGAAGGGAAGCTCCATCTGGTTTCACAGCGTGGTGCGCGGCGATAAGGATCATATTCATATCGGCGAGGACAGCAATATACAGGATAATTGCACGCTGCATACGGATCCAAAGCATTTGCTGCAAATAGGGAAACGGGTGACCGTGGGCCATAATGCGGTGCTGCACGGTTGTATGATTGAGGATGAGGTGCTGATCGGCATGGGAGCTATTGTGTTAAACGGTGCACATATCGGCAGACACAGTATCATCGGTGCAGGGGCTCTTGTAAAGGAAGGACAGCAGATTCCGGAAAACAGTCTGGCTGTGGGCAGTCCTGCCCGGATCATACGCAAATGCAGTGAGGAGCAGGTAAAGGAAATTCTGGAGAATGCCGCGCATTATGCACAGCTAGGCAGTGAATACAAAGAAATAGATGTTTAAAATCACGTATAAATGAAACACTCCTTCCCATACTAATGGTGACAAAGGAGTGAGAATATGTTTGAACACAAGAAAAAGTTATTACATCCTGTAAAGGTAGAGCGTCCCAATCCGCAATACGCTGTCCTGATGCAGGAACAGCTGGGAGGCTGCAACGGTGAGGTCAAGGCAGCGATGCAGTATCTGTCACAAAGCTTTCGCGCAAAGGACCCGGTCTTCAAGGATTTGTTTCTGGATATCGGTACCGAAGAGCTGAGCCACATGGAAATGGTGGCAGAAACCATCAATCTGTTAAATGGTGGTGATGTGGACTATAAGAAGGTGGATGCCGGTGAGATTGAAACAATGGTTACCTTCGGTCTGAATCCTGCCCTGGTAAATTCCAGCGGAAATCCATGGACTGCTGACTATGTGACCGTGACAGGTGATCTGGCAGCCGATCTGCTTGCGGATATCGCAAGTGAACAGCGTGCCAAGGTGGTATATGAGTATTTGTATCGTCAGATTGATGATAAATATGTCAAGGAAACCATCATGTTCCTGCTGGAGCGTGAGGAAGCTCACAATGCACTGTTCTGTGAAGCACTAAATAAAATTACAGATGACGGCAGCAATAAGAGCTTCGGTATGAGTGAAGACAGTCGCTTGTATTTTGACTTATCCAAGCCGGGACGTTACTTTGATGATCCGGATCCAAAGGCACCGAAAATGGCAAATGCCAAGGATTCCAAAAGCACCAAAAGCAAATCAAAAAAGAAATAAGACATGCAACAGCCAAAGGGGAACCTGCGGCTTTTTCTTTTGGAGATACTGTTCGAATTTCGAATAAGAAAAGGAATGCGAATTTACTCAGCATTCCTTTTTCTTTCTATTTAAGTTCGTTCTTTTTCAGCTTTTCTTTTAAATCATCATATGTATCACATTTCAGGATAAGGATGACTGCGTCATCTATCTGCTGATCGGATAAGGAATTCACCCAGTTATCGTCAATTTCGTACTTATGGATGATCTGTGTTTGTAACAATGTCCTTTTTCCTTTTTCAAGACCTTTTTCAAGACCTTTTTCAAGCCCCAGCTTTTCAGCTTCTGCAGTTCGCTCCTCCAAATTGGCCTGTACTGCCTGCTCCGCAAACTCCACCGATTCCGCCCAGCTGAACAATGATACGTCCTCACGCATTTCATTATATTTTTCCATAACCACGTTCACCATCCTTCTCTTCATGTTTAGTATAGCATCATCCGGATTATATGCAAGCACATAGCAGAAAGTTTCAAACTCTGTCAGATTTTCCACGCCTCCAACCTCCTTTACACGCTGTTTGATCATCGGTAGAAACACGATGGCTCGATTCAGTGTACCGTTGGGCTCCTCCTGATTATCCTCATCCTTTACCTTGTAGTGGCGTATCATGCGTCCGCCATCCCTGGGCTTATCATTCATAAAGATAATCTGATAAAACGGCTTCAGCTCTGTATATTCGTCTCCCTGCTTCAGCTGTCTTCCGACCAGGCGGTAGCCATACTGCTGAAAACGCAGCTGTTCCTTCTGCGTATAGCCGGATACCTGCATTTCCAGATCGTAAAAATGGCCGGCTTCATCCTCCAGCACGACATCCAAAACCGCACGTTTGCCAAAAAAAGCTTCCGGCAGCAGCTCCGGGTTCAGGACCTTCGTTTCATGGACCTTCAGTCCGTAAATTTCTTCGATGATTCTGCTTCTCAGCAATGCAGAGCCTGCATCGTCCCCAATCAGCATGTATTTGAAGAAAACATCATTGTGAAAGGGGATCGGGTAATCCTTTGCATATTCTTTTTCCATAGGTAGTATCCTCCTTTTTTTCCTATATACTCTTATATACGTATGAAACATACGAAACTCCTAAATTTTTTATTTTTTTTACAAATTTCCATGTTATCCTCTACATGGGGAATCTGTGCATAGTGGCCTTACAGTCCCATCCATCTGTAGTGAAAGCAAATCGCATGGTCCAATCACTGGATGACAGCTTACACAAAGTTTCATTTCTTTCAGAAAATGCCTCCAAACTGTTTCTTTTTTTGTATAAGTATGGGATAATAAAGAGCATAAAAGCGTCATAGTGTCTTTTCCTTTTGAAAAGGAATATACTATAGCAGATAAGGAGGTTTGTCGCATGAAAGCATATGCAGCAGGAAAATTGTTCTGGAATACGTTCAAATGCGAAAGCGTCCTGCTCCGTGAACGATGTTGTAATCGTCAAGTTCATAGAGAATATCAACTGTAAAAGGAGGACATGAAAGATGAAGGAAACAGTAAAGCTGATTGGAAACACCCCTTTGTACCATATAGAGGATACCAATATTTATGTAAAGCTGGAAAAATATAACATCGGTGGCAGCATCAAGGACCGCACAGTGCTGGGGATGCTGGACGCTGCCATGAATAAGGGAGAAATCAGACAGGATACGGTACTGGTTGAAGCCACCAGTGGTAACACCGGTGTCGCACTTGCTATGCTTGGTGCCGTTTACCATATCCCGGTCATTATCATTATGCCGGAAACAATGAGTATGGAACGCCGTCAGCTGGTAAAGGCCTACGGTGCAACACTTGTGCTGACACCGGGGGAAAAGGGAATGCAGGGAGCCATGGATGAAATGGAAAGGCTGATGAAGGAGAACACAAACTATCGTTCACTTTCCCAGTTCGACAATCCCGATAATCCAAATGCGCATTATGAGACAACCGGAAAAGAGATTCTGGATCAGCTGCAGGATGTGGATATCTTTGTTGCCTGCATCGGAACCGGTGGTACCTTCAGCGGGGTGGCAAAGCGGCTGAAGGAATACAATCCCGCGATTTTATGCATGGCTGGAGAGCCGGAAAAGAGTGCGGTTTTAAGTGGACGACAGGCTGGTCCGCACAAAATACAGGGTATTGGGGCAAATTTTGTTCCTGCTAATTTTGATCGGGAGCTGGCGGATGATATTCTGCTGATATCCGATCGTGAGGCTGTTTTTGAGACAGTGCGCTTCGCTAAGGAAACCGGAATTCTGGTCGGTATCAGCTCCGGTGCCAACATTGCTTTAGCAAAACGTTTATCTTTACGCTATCCCGGAAAAAAGATCGTTACGGTAGCACCGGACGGTGGAGAAAAATACCTCTCCATACTGGATTTTGACTGATATGTTTCGGGTGTTGAAGGATATCAATCACAACCTCAACCGCTCCCTGCAAAACGATCCGGCAGCGCATTCCAAGCTGGAAATTCTGTTGTTGTATCCGCATATCCGTGCACTGGCCTTTCATCGGGTTTCTCATTTCCTGTACAAGCATCATCTGTTTTTTCTGGCAAGGCTGAATTCCAACATCGCCAGGCATTGGACAGGGATAGAAATTCATCCGGGGGCAACGATTGGCAGAGGTCTGCTGATTGATCATGGAATGGGGGTTGTCATCGGAGAGACTGCCGTCATCGGAGATGACTGTCAGCTGTATCACGGTGTAACGCTGGGGGGGACGGGTAAACAGCATGCCAAACGGCACCCTACGCTGGGAGATCGGGTGATGATTGGAGCGGGGGCAAAATGTCTTGGCAACATCACGATTCATGATGATGCCAAGGTCGGAGCCAACGCGGTTGTGATCAGTGATGTGCCGGCAGGCTCCACCTTCATCGGGCTGGCTGCCAAAGATAAACGGGAAAAGCACTGTATTTTTTATTAAACGTAAGAAGGCTGCGGAAGCTGCAGGACGATTCCGCGTCTTTTTTTACAGCCTGTCCATACCGGTATCCTTCTCAATCATTTTTGCTGTCAATATGGAAGGGTAAGTATTATCATTCACTAATCTTATGGTAGAAATTGTTTAATTAAGGGTAAAAACAGTAACGTATGGCAGTAACCTCATGAAGAACGTAGTACCTTTTTGGTATTCTTGAGGATTCATTATGCCTCGGTGAATCGCAACGGGCGGATGGTAAGGATTTCATTATTTTACATGGGACTCTTGCGCAATGGGGGAGTATGCTATAAAATATCTCTGTGCACTGTACATAAACGTATACGTTTGTGTACAGCTCTTTTTTTTGTGCAATCAAGCGTAAAATACCTGTTTTTTACATGCTTTTTCAGGAATATAGCGGTATTTCAAATCGTATACCATATGAAATATCCGTGCAGGAAAGAAGGGATGAGGAAATGAAGCTGGTTTTCGTTGTGCTGCTTTGTCTTGTCGCGGTCATTCTGCAGCCGCTGAAAGGCATGTAGTATAAAGAAAGCATGCGCCATCTGTATGCTTTCTTCAGCTCCTTCAGTTTGAAAATCAAAATATGTTGACGCCTATCTTTAGGTATGGTATATTATATCTGTAATAGATATATCGAAAATGGATATATCTATTATGGAGGTTAAGAATATGTCAAAAAGCAATACGATGGAGAGTGAGCAGCTGACGGATGCGATGTATTACATTCTGCTGTCGCTGATGAACGAGCGCCATGGCTATGCAATCATGAAATATATCGAAGAGCTCAGCAATCAAAGCATCACCATGGGGCCGGGAACCCTGTATACACTGCTGAAGAAGCTGTGCCGTGCGGAATGGATTTTGCAGACCTCAGTTGATGCGGTTCGGACAAAGAAATATCAGATTACCGATACCGGCAGACAGGTGCTGCTGCATGAGGTTGCCCGACGAAAACGCATGGTGGAGGACGGATTGCGAATATTGGAGGAAAACGGATATGAAGGATAGAAAACGCGTGATGTGCGGTGGTCTTGCCTTTTCCGATTGTGAGGATATGGAAATGCTGCATCAGTATGCAAAGGAAGGCTGGGTGTTTGAGAAATTTCGCGGTATGTGCTACATCCTGCAAAAGCAGGAGCCGGTCAACCGCATCTTCAGCTACGATATGCAGAAGCTGAAGGAGGATGAAAAGGAAGCCTACTTTCAGCTGTTTGAAAACAGCGGCTGGCATATCATAAATCCCGAGGGAAAAGATGTTTACTTTTTCTGGGCTGAGGAGGGCTGTGTACCCCTGCACAGTGAGGTGGAAACCAGAATGGAGGGATATCGTTCGACTCTGCATATATTCGCCGGTGCCCTGGTTATCGGCTGTCTCTGTCTGCTGTCCCTGCTGTGGTTCGAAAGCTCTGTGGTGTCGATGATCCTTTTGATGACAGGTTCGATTCTGGGGGCTGTCGGCCTGTTGATGGTGGTCGGTATTATGCTGCGTATGAAGAGAAGACGTCTTCGTATCGTGAATCTTACCTTTCGCAAAGGGGCGTTGCTGTTTGTGTCCGGAGCCGGTATGCTGTTTGCAAGTGGCTTTGACTGGGCTGCGGACATGCATAGTCTGCTGCTGATACTCGGGACAGTCTGTACGATAGAAGGCTTTCTGTGGATGTGCTTTCAATATCGTCAGTTTCGGGATAAAAAAGAAATTCAAATAAAAAAGAAAGACGAGGGTGTATTATGATCGAAGTAAAGAATCTGACAAAGCTGTATGGGAAATTCAAGGCTGTGGATGATGTTTCCCTATGTGCGGCGGATGGTGAGGTGACCATTCTGCTGGGGCCGAACGGGGCAGGTAAATCGACAACTATCAAGAGCATAACCAATCTGCTGCAGTATAAGGGAGATATTAAAATCAACGGTGTTGCCAACAGCTCACTGGATGCGAAAAAGGGCTTTGGCTATATTCCCGAGGCACCGGTGCTCTATGATCTTCTGACCATAGATGAGCATGTGGAATTTATCGGAAAGGCATACCGCTGTGAGAATTACCGTGCGCTTGCAGATGAATATATCACCCTGTTCAAGCTGGAGGATAAACGCAAAAAAGCGGTTCGTGAGCTGTCAAAAGGGATGAAGCAGAAGGTCAGCATGCTGCTGGCACTGATCATTTCGCCAAAGACGCTGCTGGTGGATGAGCCGATGGTGGGATTGGATCCGGCAAGCATTGAAGAAACGCTGCAGCTGTTTGTACGTCTGAAGAAGCAGGGGGTTGCCATTCTGATTTCCACGCATATCATTGATGTAATCGAAGCGATATGGGACAGCGCCTATATTATGGATCACGGAAGAATTGTTGCGCATGTGCGAAAGGAAGAGCTGAAGGATAAAAGTATCAAGGAAATCTTCTTTGCATCTGTGGAAGGTGATGAACATGAGCATACTGTATAAGCTGTATCTGACACGCATGAAGGCGAATATTCGCCATGTATTTTCCCGTAAGGGAAGCGCAATTTTTGCCATACTCATGATGTTACTGTACGGCGGACTGATTGTCATGAGTCTTTCCAAGCCGGAAATCGCATTGTCGATGCAGAATATCACGGATGCCAATATGGCGATCATGATCGGTGTCGGCTTTACTGCGCTGATGGTCGGCGTCATGCTGCTGCAGAAAAAAAAGGCGCTGTTTATGGAGGCGGATGCCTTTTATCTGTTCAGCGGCCCCTTTACCCGTGTACAGACCATGCGCTTTCTCATGCTTCAGAATATTGCTTCCGCCTTTCTGTGCGGGGCAGTTTCCCTGCTTATGGTCATTCTGCTGGGTAGCACGATCGAATTGTCATTTCCGTTTTTGCTGATTGCATTCCTCTGCTTTTCTTTGGTGTATTTTGTCTTTCTGGTTGTATATTATTATGTGTATCTGCTCTCGATTCAAAAGGATAGCTATCGCCATATCCCTGCGGTTGCCGCTTTGCTGTATGTACTGATGGTTGCGGCGGTGTATGGCATGGTCGTCCTGCAGAACGATTTTGCACTGGCAGGAAGTGGAACACTTTTTCTGAATACGGAGCTGTTTTACTTGGTGCCGCTGTTTGGATGGATCAAAATGATACTGGTATCCTATATCGCTTCCTCATGGGGACTTATGCTGCTTGGAATCGGCTTACTTCTGATTTCCTGTATTGCAGCCTATCTTCTGCTATGCAGCTATAAGGGGGACTTTGTGGAACGTGCCATGCAGGATGCACAGGAGTTTACTGCGCTGTATAAGGATGTGCGTGCCGGCAAACGCGATGGGATGAGTGATCGTAAGATTCATGAGGTTAAGGCGAGCTTTCGCAGTGGCGCTATGGCTATCTTTTCCAAAAATGTTCTGCTGCTGCGCAAATCCAATGATTATATCCGCTGGACGGATGTTATGACAATCGGTATTTATCTGGTTATCACACTCATCATGGATATGGGCTTTGGCTTTTTCATGTATATGATGATGTTCTGGCTTTTCACCATTGTCCAGAATTCCGATTTCATGAAGGATATGAACAACTATCAGATTTATCTGATTCCCGATCACCCGCTGAAAAAGCTGCTATGCGTGCTGCTGCCGACCTTTTTGAAGATGCTGCTGCCGATGAGTGCGGCAATTCTTGTGGCGGCTTTGCTGTATCAGACAGATATTGCCAGTGTCCTGCAGTATTTCATCATGCTGCTGGGCTATGCAACGCTGTTTCTGTCAGCGAGCGTGCTGTCTGTACGTATCTTAAAGAGTCGTAACAATGCAATTATGGAGAATATGTTGCGTATGCTGATCATGGTTGCAGCAGCTGCTCCCGGTATCGGGCTGACCATTTTCTTCCTGAGCAGGGGGGAGTTTACACTGGAGCTTCTGCAGCAGCTGACGATGATTTCGCTGGCGATGAACTTCGTTATATCGGTTATCATCGTGCTGGTCTGTGCACCGATGATGAACGGCAGAGAAATCAAAAGCGAGTAAATTTATACAAAACTTATGGAAAGGAAAGGGAAATTTCTTTTCCTTTTCATTTGTTTATGATATAGTATGTTACAGTATTTAAAAGAGGTAATTGTATGTGGAAATATCAATGTAAGAAACATCTTGTGGTTTTACTGGTCAGCTTTGCGGCCGGTGCAGTCCTGTTTGGATTTATGGGCTATCAAAGAGAGTATATCGTTTCTTTGATGCAGCAAAGCATTCCTGCGGAAATGGCAGGAGAGCTTGTAAAAGCAGATTATATGTATTATCTGATCGGCGGTCTGACCATATCCGGTCTTGCCAACGGCGTCATGCTGCTGAGCTATGCCATGCAGCGCTTTAATGTTCCCTTTATCCTCATCATGGTGCTGTTTTTTATGGGCGGCTTCACCATCGTTGAGCTGATTGGTACCGTAACTGTGCTTCCGGCACTTGTTGTCTGCCTGTATGGCATGCTGAGTATTCCCAACAGAGGCAGGCGCAGGGAATTCGCAAAGGAAAATGTGACCAGTGTTGCGGAGGTGGAACGTGTTTACCGCCTGCATCATGCATATCTGAGTGAGTATGAAGCACTTGGCAAAAAGGCCTGGAGCTTTAATCTGAAAATGAACCTGCTGTATTTTACAGGGTTGATTGCGGTTCTGCTTGTGATTCTGTATGTCGAGAATTTCATAGCGGTCTTTGCGGCAATGATGATGTATTCCATTCTGTTTTTTCAGCTCACCAAACGGAAGAACATGTCCATGCAGCCGATTATTTCCCTGCTGTATGATCAATGCAATCCCGAGGCCTGTGCAACGGCGATTTTTGCCTATGCAAAAAAAGGAAAGCGGAAAAAGAACTTTCCGATGCCCCAGCATCTTGCACAATGCATGGTCTATCTGAATGATCCGCATCTGGCAATCGATGTGCTGGCAACCAGTGCGCAGGGTAGAGGAAACTTCATCTTCGCCTATCACTCGCTGATGGCATATGCGTATTACCAGCTGGGTGATCGCAGTATGGTGAAATATCATTACGATGAGTGTGAGAAGGCCGGGGCCAGAGTAAACAACGGACCGATGCAAATGATTAAAACACAGTGTCTGGAGGGAATTCAGAACAAGCTGGATCTGATGGATCAAAACTTCTCCAGCTCCCGCAGCTTTTTTGAAAAAGCGATGCCGACAGCAGGATTTGAATTTCAGCGTGTGGATTTCAAATACTACCTGGGACTGATTGCTTTTGTTGAGAAGGACTTGGAGGAAGCGAAAAGCTGCTTCCGTTATGTATGTGCACACGGTAATAAAATCTATTACGTGGAAAAGGCACAGAGCTTTCTGAAAACGATTGAACAGGCAGAGGCTGCCGTACAGGAATAATATGCAGATGAAAGAGGACGCTTTAGAATCCTCTTTTTTTATTTTCAGGTGAAAGCGGAAACATTGTGAACTTTGTGTGAAGTAAAGTATCTTTGTTGACATCGCTGTATTTTTGAATATAATAGTTAAGGTAGTTAATTATTAAGTTACTTAACTAATTGGAGAGGTGATACAATGGATGAGATGGATATTGTCAGGAAGGTTACACATTTATTTTACATGTTTCGCAGAGACAACCTGCTGAAAAAAGATGATCATCCGAAAATGAAGCATCGCGATATCATGGTCCTGGATGCCATTATGAAGCTCAATGACGGCAATCTGGTAAAGATGAGCGAGCTGAGTGATTATTTTCAGGTCACGCCCGCTGCGATTTCCCAGATTATAAAGCAGTTTGAGAAAAAGGGGTGGGTGGACCGGATTCTTTTGGATACAGATCGCAGAAGCGTCTATATTCAGGTAAGCGAGGATGCCCGTCGGATGATGAAAAACTGTGAAGCCTTTATGACAGAGCGTCTTGTCGAATTCATTGAGGAACTCGGTGAGGAGGATGCCAATGCGTTTGTCCGCATACTGGAAAAGGCACTGGCATATTCTCAGAAACGCAAAGAAAAGCTTGAGGAAGGAGAACAGAAATGACGAAATTAGGTAAATATCTGAAGCCGTTTGCCCTATCGATTCTGGCGATTGTGGCATTGCTGTTCACGCAGGCGATGTGTGAGCTGGCGATGCCGGATTATATGTCCAGTATAGTCGATGTCGGTATCGTATCCGGTGGTGTGGAAGACGGTGTTCCGAGTGTAATTCGTGAAAGTGAAGTAAAAAAGCTTGTTCTGTTCATGGATAAAAAGGAACAGAAGGTCTTTACAGACAATTACACAAGGCTCATAAGTGAAGAAGCAACTGACGATCAGCTGGATGCCTATCCGATACTGAAAAAGGAAAATGTATATGAGCTGAAGGATGTGGACAGTGCGACAAGAGATACCATAAAGGAATCTCTGCGCAAGGCGGAAACGACTGTCATGGGGCTGGAGCAGAGTGCTGCCGAGGCCAAAAGCGGAAAATCCTCATCCAGCAGGGAATTGTCGGATGAACAGAAAAAGATGATGAAGCTGCTATCCAGTCTGCCGAAAGGAATGGACATCTTCACCGTTTTGGAAACCATGCCATCAAAGCAGCTGATGGATATGAAACAGGAAATGAATAAGGTGACCGATGCCATGGGGGCAGAAACCGCAGATACTGCCAATGCAGCCTATGTGCGAAATGAATACAAGGCCATCGGTGTTGATGTGGATGCCATACAGTATACCTATCTGTTCCAGCACGGGTTTATGATGCTGGCGGTAGCGCTTGGCTCTGCGGCTGCGGCAGTTGCTGTCGGCTTTCTGGCAGCGCGTATCGCGGCAGGTGTATCCAGAAACCTGCGCAAGGATGTTTTCAATAAGGTTGAACACTTCTCCAGTGCTGAATTTAATAAATTCTCCACGAATACGCTGATTACACGTACCACCAATGATATCCAGCAGATTCAGATGGCGTTGGTAATGATTCTGCGTATTGTCATCTATGCTCCGATCATAGGTATCGGTGCTGTGATCAAGGTTGTAAATACCAATGTATCCATGACATGGATCATCGCACTTGTCGTTGTGCTCATTCTGAGTATCATGATGGTGGCATTCGCCTTTGTTATGCCGAAGTTCAAGATGCTGCAGAAGCTGATGGACAAGCTGAATTCCGTCGTTCGTGAAATTCTGGATGGAATGCCGGTCATCCGTGCCTTCAATAATCAGAAATGTGAGAGTGAGAAATTTGCGAAAGCAAACGGTGATATTCTGAAAACCAATTTGTTCACCACACGTGCCATGGCATGTCTGATGCCGCTGGTCATGCTGATTATGAACTGCGCCTCGATACTGATCGTATGGATCGGCTCCCATCAGATTGATTCCGGAGCATTGCAGGTTGGTGATATGATGGCGTTTATCCAGTATGCAATTCAGATTATCATGGCATTCATGATGATTACAATGATATCCATTATGCTGCCAAGAGCGAGTGCGGCTGCACAGCGTGCCATGGAGGTACTGCATACCGAGCCGAGCATCTGCGATCCGTTAACAGCAGAGCACTTTGATGAAGCAAAACGCGGCTGTATTGAATTCCATCATGTCAGCTTCCGCTATCCGGGCGCTGAGGAGGATGTTCTTCACGATATCAGCTTTACGGCACAGCCGGGTGAGACAACCGCCTTTATCGGAAGTACCGGAAGCGGTAAATCAACCATCATCAATCTGGTTCCGCGCTTCTTTGATGTAACAGAGGGAAGTATTCTGGTGGACGGTGTGGATGTCCGCAGGGTATCTCAGCATGATCTGCGTGAAAAAATAGGATATGTACCGCAGAAGGGTTCTCTGTTTACCGGTACGATTGCCAGCAATCTGCAATATGCGAATGAGGATGCGACAACGGCCGATATGGAAGAGGCCGCATCGATTGCACAGGCACTGGACTTCATTGATGAGAAACAGGAGCGCTTTGATGCACCGATTGCACAGGGTGGTACGAATGTTTCCGGTGGACAGCGTCAGCGCTTGTCCATCGCAAGGGCGCTTGTCAAAAAACCGGAAATTTATATCTTTGATGATACCTTCTCCGCACTGGACTTCAAAACAGATGCCCGCCTGCGAAAGGCACTGAATGAATTATGCCAGGAAACCAGAAGCACGGTTCTGCTGGTTGCACAGCGTATTTCCAGTATCATGCATGCCCAGCGCATCGTTGTTCTGGATAAGGGGCAGGTAGCTGGCATCGGTACCCATGAGGAACTGATGAAGTCATGCGATGTCTATAAAGAAATCGCATATAGTCAATTATCAAAGGAGGAACTGGAAAATGAGTAAAGAAAACCGTTCTTCACATGCAGCGAAGCGAGGACCGATGGGGCACAGAGGCCCGGGTGCTCCTACAGAAAAAGCTAAGAATTTTAAGGGCACCATGAAGCAGCTGATTGCCTACATGCGCCCCTACTATCTGAATATTATCGTATCCATGCTCTTTGCCGTACTGTCTGTGGTCTTTATGGTCGTCGGACCAAAGATTCTGGGAAGGGCGACAACTGAGCTGGTCAGCGGATTTACCGCTAAAATATACGGAACAGGATCCATCAATTTTGACCGCATTGCGGAGATTCTGTTATTTCTGATTGCTATCTATCTGATTTCCACCTTATGTAATTTCATTCAGAACTGGATGATGGCAGGTGTGGCACAGAAGGTATCCTTCAATCTGCGTAAGACAATGGCGGCGAAAATCGACATTCTGCCATTCTCCTATTTTGATAAGCAATCTCATGGTGAGGTGCTGTCACGCTTTTCCAATGATATTGATACGGTACAGCAGACCCTGAGTCAGTCTCTGGCACAGATGATTTCCTCCATTGTACAGATTATCGGCTTCCTTGTCATGATGCTGTCCATTAGCTGGCAGATGACGCTGATGGCACTGGTTGTCATTCCGCTGTCCCTGTTCCTGGTAACCACTGTTGTTAAGCATTCTCAGAAATATTTTGCTAAGCAGCAGCGCTCTTTGGGAAATGTGAACGGACACATTGAGGAAATGTATAGCGGTCACATTGTCATGAAGGCCTTCAATGGAGAGGAAAAGAGCATTGCTCAGTTTGCGGAATACAACGACGAGCTTTATGATTCCGCTTGGAAATCACAGTTTCTAAGCGGCTTGATGCAGCCGATTGCCATGTTTGTCGGAAATATCGGCTATGTCGGTGTGTGTATTCTGGGAGGCTGGCTGGCGATGAACGGCGTCATCGAAATCGGAGATATCCAGTCCTTCATCATCTATGTACGAAACTTCAACAACCCGATTTCTCAGGTTGCGCAGACGATGAATGTCCTGCAGTCTACAGCTGCTGCGGCTGAGCGTGTGTTTGAGTTTTTGGCAGAAGAGGAAGAGGTCAGGGAAACCGCACAGCCGGTTGAAGTCTTTGATGCGAACGGACATACGGATATCAAGGGACAGGTTACCTTTGAAAACGTGCACTTTGGCTATACTCCGGACAAAATCGTTATCAATGATTTCTCCATGTATATCAAGCCGGGGAAGAAAATTGCCATCGTCGGGCCAACCGGTGCCGGAAAGACGACAATCGTTAAGTTGCTGATGCGCTTTTATGAGCTGAACAGCGGCAGTATCTATATTGACGGCATTAAAACGACGGATATGCGCAGAAGCGATTTACGTTCTCTGTTTGGCATGGTGCTGCAGGACGCGTGGCTGTTTAACGGAACTGTCATGGAGAATCTGCGTTATGGCCGTCTGAATGCAACCGATGAGGAAGTCATGGCTGCGGCAGACGCTGCCTATGTCGATCATTTCATTCGTACGCTGGATCATGGCTATGATACGATGATCAATGAGGAATCCAATAATATTTCGCAGGGACAGAAACAGCTGCTGACCATTGCGCGTGCCTTCCTTGCGGATCCGAAGGTACTGATTCTGGATGAGGCAACATCTTCTGTCGATACGCGTACCGAGGTGCTGATTCAGAAGGGCATGGAGAAGCTGATGGAGAACCGTACAAGCTTTGTGATTGCACACCGTTTGTCTACGATTCGGGATGCGGATCTGATTCTTGTTATGAAGGATGGCGACATTGTGGAAGCCGGAAATCATGAGGATCTGATGAAAGCGGATGGCTTCTATACCAAGCTGTACAACTCCCAGTTTGAGGAAGTATAAACAGACGTTTCAATCTGTGAGCAGAAAATATAAAGAAGACGATTTGTCACGAGATTCTGACAAATCGTCTTTTGCAGTTGCATGCTTGATACCATACGGAATGGTGATTGCTTTGTGTGAATTTCACATGGCTCCATGTACATGAGGAAGGATCTCGCGGTTCAGGCTTTTTTGCACAATGGTGCTTGTACAGCAGGTATAAAGTGATCCAGACGGTGATTTGTATTATTTTGATAAGAATTTCGCGGATATATATGCCGGTTATCGGTTATCGTGATTTGAAGAGTAGGGAAGGATACATCGGTATATTAGGGTATACAATCGGCCTGGATACGGCCTGGATGATTTTGTTGTTGTACATCGAATTTGCATGGATTTATAAGGGGTAGCCGGTATTCGAGCGTATAGCTGCAAGATATGTATACCAATACAATTTTTGATTAGCAGAAATAGAACCGCAATTTGCGGATTCCTGGCTGTATGCAGATATCCTTTCATGCAGAGGATAAAAAATGGTCAATTTCATCTATTGACCATTTTTATATCCGGATTTCTGTAGCTTATCCGTTTCCATGCAGACTTCCGTTTGCGGACGGCTTTATTCTGCCGGCTCAAGCTGCTTTTTTGCGGAGGACAGGGCTTCATAGGCCCCGTTGAGTTCTTCCATGGAGCATTCTCTGTTCATGCATTCATACGCCTGATAAAAGGCCTGCTCATAGGACTTCCAGGAAGCGGGGGTACAGGATTCGATCACCAGCTCGCTGCTTTGGACAAGCAGGGTGCGAATGGCATCCATGGTTTGAAAATAGGTATGCTCCCGTTCGATCTCTGAAAGCAGATCATGAAAAGTCCAGCCTTTGTTATGCTTTGTCAGCATTGCTTTTCGCTGCATGGCAGTTCCCTTTGCCTGCAGACATTCATTCACCTTTTGAATATCCTCATCCGAAGCATCTTCAAACAGCATGAGGTCAATGCTGTGGTGAGCAGGCTTCGCATCCGGTATCTCATCAAATCCGGGAAGGCCCATCAAATTGGCAACACACTGATTGAGATCAGCATCCTGCAGGATACGGTAATCCGCATGCATGTCCTTCAGTACCTGTTCCACAATGGGCTGCTTCTGCTGCTCGTCACCAAAATATATTAGTATTCTCTTCATTTCATTTCACTCCTATAGTTGATGGAAGCGCTTCTGTGCAAAGCTATCCAGTCGCATATAGAATACCACATCAACAGCAATACATACAATCACCATGCCTGCCGTACCGAAAAGAAGATAGTCATCCGGCAGGATGAAGAGCAGCACACAGGTCACAACCGTCATAGCCATACCTGCCAGCATGGACACGATTCCTGACATATTCTGCTTAACAGCAGCTGCCTCCTGTTCCCAAACCAGCTTGGGGTGCAGGATATCCAGCGCAAGACTGGCATAATTGCCAAGTACGATGGTGATAAGGGAAGCAGCTGCGGCAGCGAAATACCAGGTAAGCGGGAAAATCGGCAGCAGGAAGTATACACAGACCATCGTCAGCAGCATGCTGATGACAGACATCAGAATACCGCTGAGTACCTTAGCCTGCAGCTGCTGCTTCAATGACATGGGAATGTATTTCATGAAGGAGATATTTGTTCCCTCACGCGATATGGCGGTTGAAGAAATCATGTTCAGATTACTGAACAGAAAGCCTGAGGCCATGCCGGCAAGTACAGCATAGGGGAGCATGCCGTCCAGATACGGTGTGATATCCGGAAGCTGCTGCAGCAGGACATCCGCATCCGCTGTTATAAAGATGACCAGCAGCATGATCGGCATCAGTATACACATGCCGATACAGTTGATTGCATACACCGGTGTACGGATAAGCAGACGCAGCTCCTTAATCAGATAGGTGCGTACCTTGCTGTGGCGGCTGACACGCGCAAAATCCTTTGCGGACAGCTCCTTGCGGGAGCTTTTTGTTTCGCTGAAGCCGATGGCTCCCTTAAAGTACAGCCATTTTCCCAGAATGACCAGGACCGCCAGAGCAGCACAGGTGATGAGTATATAGTAAACCAGCTGCAGTGCATCGCTGCTGATAAGTGCTTCTGCGGCAAAGGGGATAGCCGGAAATATTTTGGAGAACAGGGAAATCATGGAATTATTCCCCTGTGTCAGCATCGAAATGAGCGCATTGGGATCCTCTGCAATCGTACCGGAGTTCATTGCAAAGCTGAAGCCGAAGGCCAGAATGATGGAAAGGATACCGACAATCATATTGAAGCGGTCGCGGTTTTTGAAAAACGGCACAAAGCGCATCAGCAGCATCGTGATGATGCTGGACAGCACGAGGGGATAGATTGGAAGGGTAATGAAAATCACCAGCGCAAGCAGAATATAGGGAATACCAATCGCAGCATTGTTTGCATAGGCGATGTACAGCGGTACGCAGACGATCAGTGTAAAGGCATATTCATACACAAGACACACACTGAATTTGGCACTCAGAATGGTCTGCGGCGGCAGCGGAAGCGCCAGCAGGGTTTCGGAATCCTTGCTGAAATAAAAGATGGAGGGAATCAGAAAAATGGAAAACAGAAAGGTTACCAGTGAGGAAATGTGAAAGCCCAGTGCCAGAACGGCTCCCTCCTGCTGCAGGGGCTGCAGCTGTGCCATGGCAGTGTTGAACATCATGTACAGCGTGAAGCCTAACGGAATCATACAGACTGCAAGCACGCCATATATGAACACGTTGAGTGCCTTCTTGGATTTGCCATCGCTCATCATCCCCATGGAGTTCTTTAACAGAACCCGTGTCAGAGACAGATATTTACGCATGGGCAATGACCTCCATGAACAGGGCTTCCAGAGAATCACATTGCGGATGCAGCTGCTTCAGCTCCTCCAGTGTACCGAAGAACACGATGCGTCCCCTGTTGATGATGGCAACCTTATCGCATAAACGCTCCGCCACCTCCAGCACATGGGTGGAGAAGAAAACAGTGTTTCCCTTGCGGGCATGCTCCTTCATCATTTCCTTCAGAGAATAGGAGGACTGCGGATCCAGACCGGTCATCGGCTCATCCAGAATCCATACGTTTGGATCGGAAAGCAGCACACCCATGATGACGATTTTCTGCCGCATACCGTGGGAATAGGAAAGAATGCGGTCATTGAGTGCGTCCTTCATCTCGAAGGTTTCCGCAAGGGAGGTGATGCGCTGCTTGCGCTGCTCGCTGTCGACCTCATAGATATCTCCCATAAAATTCAGGTATTCCAGCCCCTTTAACCGCAGGAAAATATCAGCGTTGTCCGGAACGATTCCGAATTCCTTTTTTGCCTCCAGCGGCTCCTTAACGATGTTTTTCCCGTTGATCAGGATTTCTCCCTCATCCGGATTGAGCACACCCGTGATCATTTTGATCGTTGTGGTTTTGCCGGCACCGTTTGGGCCGATAAAGCCGATGATTTCTCCCGTAGGTATTGTCAAAGAGATATCATCCACAGCCTTGTGGGTACCTCCGTATATTTTTGTTACATGCTTGATTTCAATCATTTGTTTTCTCCTTTCATCCGCTTTGAGCGAAACAGTGAATATGAATAGATATAGGGCGCCAGAGCCATTGCCAATGCAATTCCAAGGATAGACCCCGTCAGAATTTCCTTTGGCAGCACACTGAGCAGCATCATGAGCAGTCCGGCCGCAAACCATAAGCGTCCAGCCATGCGATGAGTTCTGCGCCAGTTATCCTCATCCTCCAGTGCCCATGGAGTTTTGATGCCGATAAAATAATTCTGGCGGATTTTCGGCATTAGATTGCCCATGACGGCAAACAGGAAACCAAGCCCCAGCGTGATCGCCATTGGAACATCCAAAGCATCTGGCTTCCATGCGGAAATAGCAGTTATCAGACACATGCCGAAAATAAGCAGACACAGTACCATTAGAAATACGTTACAGGTAGATACAAAGTGCTCCACGTTTTTCCTGCGTGGATCCGTGCTTCTGACAAACTGGAAACCGACGCTGATCACGAGCTGCAGCACAGGAAACAGGAACAGAAAAAGCTTGTCGCACCAATTGTCGATAACACCCTCCGCATTCCAGTGAATCGGAATCTGCGCAGGCAGGAAGGGGAGAATTACAAGACAGAATAGAAACGTTATCAGAATCAAAAACGCAATACTCAGGGTTTGCTTTTTCATTGCTCTTCTCCTTTCAGGGATGTGATCCAGCCGATGATTTCATCAATCACGCTGGTATTCAGCTCATAATAAATGTATTTCCCTTGTTTTTCATCCGTAATCAGACCAGCCTTTCTAAGAATGGAAAGATGATGGGATATCGTGGCATTTGTGCTTGAAAAATGTGAAACGATATCTCCGGCACTGCGCTTGCCGTCCTTTAGCAGATTTACAATTTCTCTGCGAGTCGGATCGGACAGCGCCTTGAAGGTTTCCTGAAATCCCATAGCATCGCCCCTTTCATTTCGATAACTGTCTAAATGAAGTATAGAACAGAACGATTGGATTGTCAAACAAATTCCGTATGGATAGTAATTTTGTATAAACTATGGTAGAATGAAAACCAGCAACGGAGGTATCCGCATGAAGAAACCCATGTCAAAAACGAAAAAAATTATATATGATATACTGTTCGTCATCGCTCTGGCCGTTTTTCTGTTTTCCGCCTATAAGCTGATCAGCATCTACTATCTGAATTATCAGGAGGGGAAGGAAAAGGATGCGGTACAGGAGGTTGCCAAGGTTCCCAAAAATCCGGAAAAGGAGGATTTCACGATTGACTGGAAGGCATTGAAGGAGAAAAATCCGGAGGTTGTCGGCTGGATTCTGATCCCTGATACAGATATATCCTATCCCATTGTGCAGGGAAGTGATAATTCCTATTATCTGAATCACACCTTTGAAAAAAAGGAAAATTATGCCGGTGCTATTTTTATGGATGCCGGCGCAGATGCTTCCTTTCAGGATCGCAATACCATCATCTACGGACACAATGTCAAGCACGGTACCATGTTTGCCGAGCTGGAGAAGTTTAAGGAGCAGGCATTTTTTGAACAGCATCCGTATCTGTATATCTTCACAGAGCAGCAGAATTACCGCTGCGAAATATTCAGTATGTATTCAACGAGTGCAACGAGTGCCTCCTACCGGCTGCAGTATGCGGATGATGCGGACTTCAAGAGCTATGTGGATATGGTGAGGGAGCTTTCGGATTTTAACCGAAAGGTATCGGTCAAAGGACAGGATCGCATCGTTTCGTTAAGCACCTGTTCCTATGAACGTGACGGACAGCCCAGCGAGCTGCGCTACCTGCTGCACGCCAGACTTGTGAAGTGGGACGGGGCATTGAAGAAATAAAGCCAGCTGCATTTTAAAGAGAAAAAAGCAAATCCTGCGTTTGGATAGCGGAATGCTCAGGATTGAAAGGAGAATATGCAATGCATATGAAATCAAGAATTATCGGACTGCTGTTTCTGGCAGTTGGAATCGGATATTTGGGAGGCGCCATGGACTGGTGGGATTTCTCCATCTTTTTCCCGGGCTGGTGGACACTGTTTCTGATCATCCCGGCAGTATTCAGCTTTTTTGAGGACGGCTTCCATTTCGGAAACGGCTGTGTTTTTATTCTGGGGGTATATCTGCTGTGCAGTGCAAATGACTGGATCAGTATTCGCCTGACATGGGGAATGCTGGTGGCAATCGGCTTGATTCTGCTCGGCTGCCGTATGATCATCGGGGACAGCTTTCTGCGGTTTAAACATAGTGACAGTGTCCTGCAGGAGGAGGATGGCCGCCGTGATTTGCGCAGTGCCACCTATTTCGGCAACAAACGGCTGAATGCTCATGGTATTGTGTATTCACTGAAGGCGGAAAGTGTTTTCGGAACGCAGATGATTGATCTTGTGGATGCGGACTTAACGGAATGCGGCTATGTGAAGCTGGAAGCGGTGTTTGGCAGCATCGACCTGCTGGTCAGTGACAGGATACATTATCGCGTGAAAAGTGAAAATGTGTTCGGAAACACCCGTGTGGAGCATCATCCGGAGGGCTCACAGGATCTTGCGGTAGATGTATCCTGCGTCTTTGGAACGATCAATTTACGCAAGGTGCATGTCGAGGATGATATCCTGAATGGGAAATACAGAGAAAAGTAGTCGGGTACTACTTTTTTTCTTGCTGGCATACACTGTGTCAGAGGTGGTAGTTATGTTTTCCAGAAAGTGCAGGACGCTCACCGTACTGATTCTGCTGCTGGTGGTCATCGGCGTGATCATGGTGGGCAGCTCTTCCCGTGTATGGGCATCCGCGAAATTCGATGATGCATCCTATTTTATGAGCAGACAGGCCGTGTTTGCACTCATTGGGGTCTTTGTCATGTATGTGGCCAGCCGTATTTCCCTGACGAAGCTTCGCAGGTACGGGAAAAAGCTGTTTATCCTGTGTGTGATCGCTCTGATTCTGGTATTGATTCCGGGGCTAGGAATCCAGCGAAACGGTAGCCGCAGCTGGTTTGGTGTCGGCTCCTTTCTGATTCAGCCATCTGAATTTTTCAAAATTGCCATCATCATTTACGTTGCGGATTTTCTGGCAAAGCGCTACCGCATCAAAACCTTTAAGCGCGATCTGCTGTTTCCGGCCTTTCTGGTCATGCTTGGCTTTGGTCTGATTCTGCTGCAGCCGGATTTTGGAAGCGGCATGGTTATGGTCTGTTCCATCGTCGTCATGGTGCTGGCGGCGGATTCACCGCTTTCTTATTTTGTGCGAGTCGGTATGCTGGGGGCTGCCGGTCTGGGTGGACTGATCATATCCGCGCCCTACCGCCTTGCCCGTATCACCTCCTTTATCGATCCGTGGAAGGACCCGCTGGGGGCAGGCTTTCAGATCATACAGTCATTGTTTGCCATCTCACCGGGAGGGATTTTGGGTGTCGGCTTTGATAACAGCATGCAGAAGCATTTCTATCTGCCGGAGCCGCAGACGGATTTCATCTTTGCCATCTTCGCCGAGGAATTCGGCTTTATCGGCTGCTGTATCCTTATCACCTTATTTCTGATGGTGATTTATCAGGGCGTGAAGATTGCCAAAAACAGCAGTGATCCTTATCTGTGCTATGTCGCTATCGGCTTGATCTCGCTGTTTGCCATTCAGGTGATGATCAATCTGGGCGTTGTTGTCGGTCTGTTTCCGGTTACAGGCATCACCCTCCCCTTTATATCCTACGGAGGCAGCTCGCTTGTGGTCATGATGGGCAGCATGGGGCTCTTGATGAGCATTGCAAATGAAAGCTGAAAAACATAAAATTTACTGCGCAGTAACACGTCTTCCTATGGTATAATAAAAAACAAGGAGTGATTACATGAGAATGCTGATTGCCACTGGAGGGACCGGAGGTCATATCTATCCTGCCCTGGCGCTGGCGGATGCCGCAAAAGAGCGCTATGGGGATATTGAGATATTGTTTGTGGGGAATGATGATCGAATGGAGGCCAGTGAAGTACCGTCCCATGGTTACGCCTTTCAGGGACTGCATGCCAGCGGACTGACAGGAAATGTCTTCAACAAGTGCAGGGCACTGCTGTTGATGATGAACTGTTACCGAAAAGCCTGCAGGATCATTGATGAATTTAAACCGGATATTGCGATTGGCTTTGGAGGCTATGTGAGTGCACCTGTCATGCTGGCGGCACATCATAAGCATGTAGCTACCATGATCCATGAACAAAACTCCATTGTCGGAGTTTCTAATAAAATGGTTGCTAAGTATATGGATGCGATCGTCATCTGTTATGAAAAATGCTTTGAGGAGTTCGGCAGAGAAAAAACCAGACTGCTGGGAAATCCCCGTGCAACCAATGCGGTCCATGCCAAATTTGACAGGGACTACTTTTTATCACTCGGTCTGAGCCTGCACAAGCCGCTGATCCTGGTTGTTATGGGGTCATTGGGTTCCACATCGGTCAATGCCATCATGAAGGATGCACTGCCTGCTGTGAGTGAACGGTATCAGATCCTGTTTGTGACAGGGAAAAACAATTACGAAGAGATGCGTAAGCAGATTCATGCTCCGCATGTAAAAGTCGTCGATTATGTAAAACAGCTGGATATTATGGCGCATGTCGATCTGATCGTCTGTCGTGCCGGCGCAACAACCGCAGCGGAAATCACTGCACTCGGTACACCGAGTATACTGGTGCCGAGTCCCTATGTTGCCCATAACCATCAGTTTTATAATGCCAGCGTACTGGTTGATCACAAGGCGGCTGTCATGCTGGAGGAAAAGGATTTGAATGCGGAGGCACTATCCAACGCAATCGATCGCATCATGTCGGATGATTTGCTGCGTGCTTCCATGCACAGCGCTTCGTTAGCGCTTGGAAAACCGAATGCGAGTGAGGATATACTGAACTGGTGCGATGAAATGAAAAGGTGAACATAGATGAATATAGAAATGAAACTACAGTCCTATGGCGATGTGGAATGCCGGGTGCCGCTGTCCAAGCGGACGACATTTCGTATCGGCGGGACTTGCAAATATTTTATTTATCCGAAAAATGAGCTGTGTCTGCTTCGGATACTGGACATTCTGGAGGAGGAAGGAATTCCGCACCGGATATTCGGCAAGGGAAGCAATATCCTTTGCAGCGACGATGATTATGAAGGGGCGATCCTTTGTCTGGACCGCTATTTTACTGATTTTTTCTTCGAGGAGGAAGGCTCCTGTCTGGTACAGGCGGGTGCCAGCATCATCATGCTCGCACATGAAGCGATGAAAAAATCCTTCAGCGGGCTGGAGTTTGCCAGTGGCATACCCGGTACGCTTGGGGGCGCTGTTTTCATGAATGCCGGTGCTTATAAAAGTGACATATCACAGATTCTGAAAGAGGTTTACATTTTAAAGGACCGCTCGATAGTTGTTATGCGCGTCGAGGAGCTGGAATACGCATACCGCCACTCGATTTTTCAGAGTCACCGCGACTGGATTATCCTGGGGGCAAGACTGCAGCTGCAACTGGGGGATCAGAAGGAAATTCGTGATTTAATGGATTCCCGAAGAAAGCGCCGTATGGATTCCCAGCCGCTGGACAAGCCGTGTGCCGGCAGTATGTTTCGCAATCCTAAGGATCATCAGGCATGGCAGCTGATTGAAGAAATCGGTATGCGTGGTACACGGATTGGCGGAGCGATGGTTTCAGAAAAGCATGCGAATTTTATCGTCAATGAAGATCATGCAAGGGCAGAGGATGTAGTACAGCTGGTAGAAGTCATTCAGAAGGAAGTACAGGACCGTTTTGGTGTTGAGCTGATTACGGAAGTGGAGAAATTCAATTGGAAGATATAAACGATCTTCTCTATGATGACGTCGAAGCGAAATACCTGGCCCTTCAGAATAAGAAAAAGAACCGCAGGAAGAAAAAACGAAAGAAACGACTGCTGATTCTTCTGGTTGCTCTCGCGCTTGCCGCGCTGTACTTTATCAGTGATTTTTCAAAGGTGAAATCACTGGATGTAAGAGGAAATTCCTTCTATACGAAACAAATGGTTCTTCAAAAGGCAGGACTGACCTATGACAGCCGCTATATCGTCATCCCCCGCTTCTATCTGGAATGGAAGCTGGAGAAGGATGATCTGATTGAAGCTGCCACTATACATAAGGAACTGGATGGTGCCATTACCATTGAAGTGAAAGAAAAGAGCATTGTCGGATATTATATCGATAATGGGAAAAACTATGCATTGGTGAATGACGGAAGCAGTCTGGTAATCGACAGCACCATGCTGGATACGATTGTGAATTATCCGCTCGTGGACGGCTTTACGGCTGCGGAGCGGAAAAAGCTTGCCAAAAGCTTTGGCGGAAAACAGAAGGTGGAGGATTCCATTGTGCAGATGATATCGGAAATGGTTCCGTATGAAACATCATATGACAAGCATATGGTGAAAATCATCATGCAGGACGGCAACACCATTTTTACCTCCTATGAGTCCATGCCGCTGCTCAACGATTATCTGGGGACGCTGAAGCGTCTGAAAAAAAGCAATGTCTGTTTATGGCCGGATGCCGCTACGCATTCCATACATAACGAAAATTGCAGTAAAAAAGAATAAACAGGCAAGAAAAGAAGGAACATTCTTGGAAATCTATACGGTTTTTGGTATAATAAATAAGATGTAAGGAGGAATATTATGTCAATCTCTAAAAGTACACAGTATGGAAATATCGAAATTTCCATTGATGCCATTGCTTCATTGGCAGGCGGTGTTGTGACAGAATGCTATGGAGTAGTCGGAATGGCTTCTCAGAAATTTCTGAAGGACGGTATCGCAGAACTGTTAAAGAAAGAAAATTACGCAAAAGGTGTTGTGGTTCGACAGAAGGAAGATCATCTGGAGCTGGACCTGTACATCGTAGTGTCTCATGGAGTAAAAATCAGTGAGATTGTTTACGAAGTGCAGCAACGTGTGAAATATATGCTTGAAAAATCCCTGGAACTGGAATTCAAAAAAGTGAATGTCTATGTGCAGGATGTAAAGGTTATGAAATAGGGTACTGCATATGGAGACAATTAACGGAAGTTTATTTAAGGATATGCTGGCCAGCGGTGCGAATCTGCTGTCCAACAAATTCAGTGAAATCGATGCATTAAACGTATTCCCGGTACCGGATGGTGATACGGGAACAAATATGTCTTTGACATTCAATGCCGGCGTACAGGATGCGCTGGCTTGTCCGAGTGATGATGTCTGTGAAATCGCCAAGGTATTGTCCAAGGGACTGCTGATGGGGGCACGCGGTAACTCCGGTGTTATCACCTCTCAGATTTTCCGTGGTCTGTATCAGGGTGTGGAAGGCATGAAGGAAATCAACGGATTCCAGCTGGCCAATGCACTGGTACAGGGATCACGTGTTGCGTATAAGGCGGTTATGCGTCCTGTTGAGGGAACGATTCTGACCGTTGTGCGTGAGGCGGCTGATTATACGTATGCCTATGCAACCTCTACACAGGATGTAACGGTAACGCAGGTAATGGAGAAGATGGTGGAGGAATCCAAGGAATCTCTGATTCGTACACCGGAGCTGTTGCCTGTCCTGAAGGAAGTCGGTGTCGTGGACAGCGGCGGTGCCGGTCTTGTGACGATTTTTGAAGGCTTCCTTTCTGCAATGAAGGGAACTGTAATTCAGAAAGAGGAAGCTGGCGAAGCAAGCGAGGGTGTTCAGGCATCCATGGAAAGTGAGGAATTCGGTTATTGTACGGAATTCATCATTCGCCTGTCTGAGCGCGGTATGAAAAATTTCAGAGAGGATTCTCTGCGTGATTCTCTGGCAAGCATTGGTAATTCCATTGTCTGTGTGCAGGATGATGATATTGTAAAGGTGCATGTGCATACACTGACACCGGGAGATGCCCTGAACATGGGGCAGCGCTATGGCGAATTTGTCAAGCTGAAGGTTGAAAATATGCAGGAACAGCATGAGAACATCATGATGAATGCTGCAGTTGAAAAAGAAGAGGCGCCACAGCAGCCGAAAAGCAAATATGCAATCATCACGGTTGCGGCCGGTGATGGTTTAAAGGATATGTTTACAGAGCTTCGTGCTGATTATGTTATCAGTGGCGGGCAGACGATGAATCCTTCCACAGAAGATTTTGTACAGGCAATCGACAAGGTGAATGCCGAGCATATCTTCATTCTTCCGAACAATTCCAATATTGTACTTGCGGCACAGCAGGCTGCTTCGGTTTGTGAGGATCAGCATGTGGAGGTTATTCCGACAAAGACGATTCCGCAGGGGCTGAGCGCATGCATCATGTTCAATCCGGAAGTGGATTTTGATATGAACCTTTCAGAAATGAGCGATGCGATTGCACTTGTGAAAACCGGACAGGTAACCTATGCGATTAAGGATACCACCTTTGAGGGTATGGAAATCCGTGAAGGTGATTATATGGGTATTCTGGAAAAGGATATCATTGTATCGAATCCGGATAAGCTGGATACGACACGTCATCTGATCGATGCCATGGTGGATGAGGAAAGTGAAATCGTCACACTGATTTATGGTGAGGATATCACAGAAGAAGAAGCACAGGGAATTGCTTCCTACATTGAAGATAAATACGATGTTGAAGTGGAAGTGAACAGCGGTAATCAGCCGGTGTACAGCTTCATTCTCGGTGTCGAATAAAAGAAACAGAGGAAGTGCCAATCAAACTGGCACTTTTTATTTGCGAAATTTGGATGCTCTTGTGATGAAATGATTGTATAAGTCAGCATTTCTTATTTTTTGATTCATGTCATTCTCATAAGCTGGCGAAAAACCTGTTTCGTTTTATGTCATTTCCGTGGCTGAGGAAAAACTTCTTTCTTTTAAAAATACAACACAGAATTTATATCATTCTATTAGCATGAATATCTAAACAGTGAGATGGCACTGTTTATTTTTTCTATACCTTAAAAGTAATGGATATAATACTCATCTATACCTTTTAAGCATGGAAAACTATTTGATATAAGTGTTTGTCATATATAAAAAGAGAAGGTATGATGATGATAGGAAATGAAAGGGAGGCTGATCAGAAAATAAAGCATATCAATACATCATAAGCTGTATGTCAAATTTGGATTGGGGTAGAGAAATCGGAGGGATGGATAAGGCAACACGCTTTCCTGAGCATCTGCCACATACATCCTAAGGCTACAGTACATCGGGAATCGTACTCATGAACAAACAGCAAGGTGGCAAAAAATAACATAACGTGTTGAAAACACGAGAGGCTCTTACCAGGGCAATAAGGAGGACAGTATATGTTAGGAAATTTCAGTTATGTAAACCCGACAAAGCTCTATTTTGGTGAGGATGCACTTTCCCATTTGCATGAGGAGTTATCAAACTATGGCAACCGTATCTTACTTGTATATGGAGGAGGTTCGATTAAGAAAAACGGAGTTTATGATGCAGTATGTGAAATACTGCGGGCAAATGGAAAAGAAATCTATGAGGATGGCGGAGTCATGCCAAATCCTACCGTGGAAAAGCTGCGGGAAGGCTGTGACATTGCACGAAAAAATCAGGTGGATTTCATATTGGCAGTTGGAGGCGGCTCCGTATGCGATTATGCCAAGGCTGTATCTGTTTCCATTCATTGCGAAGAAGATCCGTGGGAGAAATATTATTTGCGGATGGAGGATGTATCCTGTGAGATTGTTCCAGTAGGCTGCATTCTTACCATGGTGGGGACCGGTTCGGAGATGAACGGCGGTGCGGTGATCACCAATCATGAACAGAAGCTGAAAATCGGTCATGTGTTTGGTGAAAACGTATTTCCAAAATTCGCAATTCTGAATCCGACATATACGTATTCCCTTCCCAAATATCAGATGGTTTCCGGTATCTATGATATTTTCAATCATATATGTGAACAGTATTTTTCCGGAGAAGATGACAATACAAGCGATTATATCAGTGAAGGACTGTTGCGTTCGATCCTTCATTCCTCCTATGCAGCTATAAAAAATCCTCAGGATTATGAAGCCCGCAGCAACATCATGTGGACGGCAACCTGGGCATTGAACACACTGATCGCAAAAGGTAAGACAACGGACTGGATGGTACATATGCTGGGACAGGCGGTAGGAGCCTGTACGGATGCGACGCATGGCATGACGCTGGCAGCAGTGTCCATGGCATATTATCGTTTCCTTTGTTCGTATGGTCTGTCAAAATTCGTCCGCTTTGCACAGAATGTTTGGAATGTGAATCCGCAAGGAAAAACGCCAGTGGAAATCGCGGAAGAAGGTCTTGATCGCATGGAACAGTGGATGAAGGATCTCGGTTTGATCATGCATCTTACAGAGCTTGGTGTGCATGAGGATATGATGGAAGATCTTGTGGATGCCACACTGCTTATGGAAGGTGGTTATAAGATTCTTAACCGCGATGAAATCCTTCAGATCTTTAAAGAAAGTATGTGAGATTTCTGTTGGAAATCAAGGTTTGGTATATGAAAGATCATTTTATAAAAATACTGGCTGTCATGGGATTGCTGCTGTGTGCTGGCTATACTCGGCAAAGACAAACAGCGGGGAAAAACAATCCCGCTGACAGAGGCACCGTGAAGGAAGAAAGTACTATGGAAATCATGATACAGGACGAACACGATACTACGGTACGCTTTGTGCTGTTCTCATCACCAGCTGCCAAGTCTTTTTACGAACAGCTGCCGCTGCGTGTGAACGTGGAAGACTACAGCGATAATGAAAAAATCTTTTATCCCTTGAAGGAGCTGGAAATGCAGGATACACCACAGGCTGTAGCTTCTTCAGGCACGCTGGCATATTACAAGCCATGGAACAACATTGTCCTGTTTTATGAAAATGGTCAGCCCTCGGATACATTGTATGCACTGGGAGAAGCAGTTTCCGGAAAGGATAATATCAAAAAGTTGCAGGGAATGATAAATATCACAAAATATAAAAATAACACGGTATCCAAAAAACAGAAAGTAAAGGAAGAACAGCAGCGTGTGAAGGCTCACATCGGTACAAAGATGTTCACGTTATCCTTGCATGATTCTGAATCTGCCCGTGCATTTTTAAAGCGTTTCCCCATGACGGTAACGATGCAGGAGCCGAATGGAAATGAGCTTTTCGCATATATGGATGAGAATCTGCCAACAGATGCACAGCGTGCAACGAAAATTCATACCGGTGATGTAAAGCTGTTTGGCAGGGATTGCCCGATGCTGTTCTATAAAGATTTTACCACTGCATATTCCTACACATCCCTTGGAAAGGTGGATGACGCAGAGGCACTTGCACAGGCATGGAAGGAAACAAAGAGGTTATATTTACGTATTAGAGAAATTGACGTTATTTGAATCAGGATGGATACGGCATCCCGCTATGTGTCCTTCTCCATATTTGCTATTCCGGTTTGCAGCTGCTTTAGAAATTTTTCAGAAGCTTTGGAGAAAATCTGATATTTTTTCCATATCAATGTCATACCGACACGCAGGGGTGGCTCTAAAGGCTTAAAGCAGATGGAGGATTCATCCGATGTATGAATGATGTTGTCTAAAGCAAAGGAATAGCCGATACCGTTTTCCACCATGACAGAACCGTTGTATAGAAGGTTGAAGGTTGCGATGATGTTCAGCTGAGTAGGATCTTTTTGCAGCCACTGGAAAATATTATCTTCATTATTTTTGGAATTACGACTGCAAATCAGAGGCTTATCCCATAAATCCTCTGGCACGATGACATCTTTTTCCGCAAGCTCACTATCCTTTCGCATTAAAATACCATACGTATCTTTGCAGGGCAGCTCAATATAATCGTATTTCGATTTGTCAAAAATACCAAACACAAGTCCAAAGTCGATCAGCCCCTTATCCAGATCATCCAGCACATCCTTTGTATCTCCACTGGAAATGTGCAGGCGGAGCTGAAACTGCTGCTTTTGCAGCTGCTGAACGGCATGGATCAAAATGGATACCGCATGTGTTTCACCTGCTCCGATATAAAGATCTCCCTCTGTCACATTATCTTGTAAGGTGATCTCATCCTCGGTCTTCTTTACCAGATCAAGGATTTCCTCTGCCCGTTTTCTTAAAATCCTGCCTTCCTGCGTTAAGGTGATTTTTCGATTGCTGCGGATAAACAGCTGTTTTCCCAGCTCATCCTCCATATCCTTCATCTGTCTGGATAACGTCGGCTGAGATATATGCAGAAATTCTGCTGCACCGGATATGCTTTGTTCACGTGCGATTGTAAGAAAATATTGAAGTACTCTTAATTCCATTATGATATCCTCCTGATCACTGTTATGAAAGAAAATACTTTCGTTTCCCATCATGGGGCAGAGCCGTTCGATTATGCTGCACAGTTCCCATAATAGCGCTATAACAACCTACCATAAAGAATGAAATGCTTCATTTTTTATTCTTCGGGTGCTGTAATCTATACCCCATTATACCACAGTGCGTGGCATGTGACATACAGGAAAAAAGAGCAGTCACGATTACGGATCGAAGAGTATCCATAATCATCGTTTTACACTACTGTAATTTAGAAAATTATTACAAACTATATAGAGGATTGAAAAATGAAAAAGGGAATTGAAAACACACTATGGTACATGAAGGAATGCGGTTGTCAAGAGGATATCATCCGGGAATATGAAAAACTTATAGAATCGCCGCATAGAGAAGAAGCTGTTGCTATGCTTGAGATGTATTGCAAACAATTGCAGGAACAAATAGAAAAGGAATATAAAGCAGTTGACCGCATGGATTATCTGATCTATGAAATTGAGAACAGCGAAACATAAGGAAGATTCTTCCTGAAGGGAGGCGAGGATATGAACATGAAAGAATTTTGCAGGCAGTATGCTGTGACGGAGGATGTGATCAAAGCCTTCCTTCATGCAGGGTTATTGAAGGACTTTGAAGATGATTTGGAAAGGGGTCGTCTTTGCTGTTTCGCTGTACAGCGACTGGAAACCTGTTTGTGTTTGCATGCACTGGGCTTTGATATACAAACGATAAAAGCATACTGTTCCTTAGCAGAATCAGAAGGCGATACCCGGGCGCTGAGAAAGGAAATGTTACAAGAGCGCCGCGATGAGCATCTGAAGAATGCACATCGGATAAAGAAAACGCTGGATTGTCTGGATGCTGTTTTACAGGAGCTGAAATCGGATACAGAAGGTGGAACATGAGAAGGAAGGATATTGCCGCATTTTTTGGAATCCTCTGTTATACACTCACTGTGTTTGCCGGTCTTTATGTATACTATACAAAAACTACAATGCTTTATGGAACGATATGTGAAACAGAAAGCAAAGGATACAGGAAGGAAGCAGAACGAAAAAAGCATAATTTAGAGTTACGTATGCCAAGTGATAAGTCTGTGTATAAGGAACAGGCTTCCGCATCAGCGGAGCCGATATAAAAACAGATAGGAACAGAATACAGGTTACCACACATAAGGAAAGGCATAAAGCTCATGCCGTAGAGTAGGAAGCTATATCGTCTATCCAAATCATTTGTAACATAAACAGTTTACCAAACGTGGTAGAAGGAGGCAGTTTTATGAAGAATATTATCGTTATCAGTACGAGCTTAAGAAAAAATGGAAATTCCGAACGTCTTGCGGATGCATTTGTAAAGGGTGCGAAGGAGGCAGGTCATATGGTAGAAAAATGTTCGCTGCAAGGTTGTGCTATGCATTTTTGCACAGGCTGCATGGCATGCCAGCATAGCAGGCAGGGGCAGTGTGCAATGCCGGATGATGCGGATATCCTGATACAAAAGATGGCAGCAGCGGATGTTATCGCATTTGCAACACCGGTATATTTCTATGAAATGTGCGGACAGATGAAAACTTTGCTGGATCGGACAAATCCGTTGTTTCCGATTCCTTATAAGTTTAAAGATATCTATCTGTTAACGACAGCCGCTGATTCTGAGCAACATGCAATGGACGGGGTGATCAAGGGTCTACAGGGCTGGATTGACTGCTTTGATAAGAGTTGGTTAAAGGCTGTGGTATATGGTACCTCGATCGATGGTATGGATGCAGTACTTGAACATCCCGAAATCTTAAACGAAGCCTATGAGCTGGGAAAAAAAGCGTGATGGAAATATCACAGGTTGAATAAAATAGGAGGTAGTAAGCATGGATACTATAAAACAGGCATATTTAACAGGAGAGAGAGCATTATTTCACGCATCGGATGTACAGGTGGAGGATAGCACCTTTGCGCAAGGGGAATCCCCGTTAAAAGAAAGCCGCAATATTCGTCTTCACAACAGCATCTTCAAGTGGAAATATCCGCTTTGGTATAGCACCGATATAGAATGCAGTCATATCACGCTGATGGAAACTGCACGCTCCGGTATCTGGTACAGTGAACATGTCACGATGAAGGATTGTGTTCTTCAGGCACCGAAAACATTTCGCAGATGCTCTGATATCACACTTGAGAATGTACAGCTTCCCAATGCTCAGGAAACCTTCTGGAATTGTTCCGATATCCGGCTACAGCGAGTACATGCTGCCGGGGACTATTTTGCGATGAATGCCGAAAACATCACCATTGATGAATTCACCTTATCCGGTAACTATGCATTTGACGGTGCAAAGCATGTGGAGCTTCATCATGCAACGCTGTTATCCAAGGATGCCTTCTGGAATTGTGAAGATGTAACCGTCTATGATTCATTGATTATCGGAGAATATCTGGGATGGAATGCAAAGAATGTGCGTTTTGTGAATTGCACCATCGACAGTCTGCAGGGAATGTGTTATATGGATCATGTTGTACTGGAAAACTGTAAACTCCTCAATACCACACTGGCATTTGAGTATTCATCGGTACAGGCAGATATCACTTCCTCCATCGAAAGCATATCCAATCCATATGAAGGCAGAATTCGTGCAAAAGAAATCAAGGAAATTCGATTGGAAAAAGAGTATGTGGATCCGTCGGGAACACAGATCGAGGTGCAGGAGCTGAGTGCATGAATCCGTTGTTTGATACCGTCATTGAGCGAAGAAACACCAATTCTCTAAAATGGAATGTAGAGGAGGATACCATTGCCATGTGGGTGGCGGATATGGATTTTCGAACAGCTCCCTGTATACAAAAAGCGATGCAGAATACTGCAGCTCTAGGAATCTATGGCTATTGTGAGGTTCCGGAAGCCTTTTATACAAGTATTCAGGAATGGTGGAGGCAGGAGCACTGCTTTGCGATGGAACGGGAATGGATGATGTTCAGCAGCGGGGTGGTGCCGGCAATTTCTTCCATGGTTCGACGGCTGACACAGCCTGCGGAAAAGGTGGTAGTGCTGTCTCCAGTATATAATATTTTTTATAATTCCATTGTGAACAACGGCAGAAGGGTTCTTGCCAGCGAGCTGCTGTATGAGGGAGGTACCTATGAAATTGACTTTATCGATCTGGAGCAGAAGCTGCAGGATCCGCTTACAACACTGATGATCATGTGCAATCCGCATAATCCGATTGGTAAAATATGGAGCAGGGAGGAGCTGACACAGATCAATGCACTCTGCAGAAAGCATCATGTGATCGTCATCAGTGATGAGATTCACTGTGATCTCTGTGAGCCTGGAAAAAAGTATCTTCCCTTTGCCGCGGTAAATGCATCATGTCTGCAAAACAGTATTACCTGTCTGTCCGCAAGCAAGGCTTTTAATCTTGCCGGATTACAGGCTGCCTGTGTTGTGATTGCGGATGAGGGGATACGCAATCGGATATGGCGCGGCTTCCATACGGATGAGGTGGCGGAACCAAATGTTTTTGCCTGTGAAGCAACCATTGCCGCATGGATGGAGGGGAAGGACTGGCTGAAGGATTTGAACCATTACATCAGTGCCAATAAAAAAACGGCACAGCACTATCTAAAAACACAGCTCCCTGAGCTGCATGCTGTCGAATCGCAGGCGACGTATCTGCTGTGGATTGACTGCCATGTACTGCATCCCTTTGTGGATCAGTTTTGTGATTTTCTGCATAAGGAACACGGGCTTCTTGTTTCCAAAGGCTCTGCCTATGGAAAAAGCGGAGAGGATTTTATAAGAATCAACATAGCCTGTCCCAATGCACTTATGCGCACGGGGCTTAAGCGGCTGTCAAAAGGCTATCGCGCATTTACGAAGCAGTTTTCAGAGTGCCGTTGAGCGTATAGAAACATTTGAAGCAGGAAGTGCTGTATACTAAGGGAATCGGGTGTTTTCATCAGGATAGCATCGATTCCTTTTTCTTATGATTCAGCACATAGCTCATGCTGCTGCAGGATCAGAAACTGTCTGATAAAATCATAACATCCTGTGATTTTAAATGATTCTTGAAAGCTTTTCCTGTATTTCATGCCACATTTGCGGTATAATTCACATAACAAACCTATTTTTGTGTAAAGTGGGGACTGTTAAGGAGAGGATGTTTTCTATGCTTCAGATAAAAAATATATACAAACAATATCAGACAGGCAGTTTGATCCAGAAGGCATTGGATGGCGTTAGCCTGAATCTGCGTGATAATGAGTTTGTCGCTATACTGGGACCGAGCGGCTCCGGTAAAACGACGCTTTTGAATATCATCGGAGGACTGGATCGTTATGATCAGGGAGATTTGATCATCAACGGAATTTCAACAAAGAAATACCGTGACAGAGATTGGGATTCGTATCGAAATCATACCATCGGTTTTGTGTTTCAAAGCTATAATCTGATACCGCACCAGACAGTGCTGGCCAATGTTGAGCTTGCATTGACGATTTCCGGTATATCCAAGGCCGAGCGAAGAGAAAAGGCCAGAAAGGCTCTGGAGGAGGTTGGACTTGGCAATCAGGGGCATAAAAAGCCGAATCAGATGTCAGGCGGACAGATGCAGCGTGTTGCCATAGCGCGTGCACTGGTGAATGATCCGGATATCCTGCTGGCGGATGAGCCGACCGGAGCTTTGGACAGTGAAACAAGTGTACAGGTAATGAATCTGCTGAAGGAGGTTGCCAAGGATCGCCTGGTCGTCATGGTAACCCACAATCCGGAGCTGGCACAGGATTATGCGACCCGTATCGTATCGCTGCGGGATGGCAGGATTCGCAGTGATTCCAATCCCTATGCAGTAAGCGAGGAAGGGCTGGAACCGCCCAAGCATGAAACTATGGGGAAGTCCTCCATGTCCTTTCTGACCTCACTGTCGCTGAGCTTTAATAATCTTCGTACCAAAAAGGCGAGAACCATTCTGACCTCCTTTGCCGGTTCGATCGGAATTATCGGAATCGCACTGATCCTTTCCCTTTCCAACGGTGTGAATCAGTATATTCAATCCATTGAGGAAGAAACCCTGTCTGAATATCCGCTGCAAATTCAGAGTACAGGCTTTGATATCACATCCATGATGACAGATGCCCATCCCGGCCAAAAGCAGGGGGATGATGAGGAAGACAAAATTCATGTTTCTCAAATGATTACGAACATGTTTTCAAAAATCGGCTCCAATGATCTGACATCACTGAAGCAGTATCTGGACAGCGGAAAAACCGATATCGAGGAACATACCAATTCGATTGAATACACCTACACAGTGGCTCCGCAGATTTACAGCACGAAAACGGATACTGTGCGTCAGGTACATCCGGATACCTCCTTTTCCTCACTGGGCTTTGGCTCCTCCAGCAACACCAACAGCATGATGTCCTCCATGATGAGCACGGATGTGTTTTATCAGATGCCGCAGGATACCGGGCTGTATGAGGATCAATACGATATCAAGGCAGGGAGATGGCCGAAGCAGTATAATGAATGTGTACTCGTTCTGACAAAGAATGGCAATATCAATGATTTTATGCTGTACACACTGGGGCTTCGCGACTATAAGGAGCTTGACAAAATGGTGGAGCAGTTCTCCAGAGATGAGAAGGTAAACGTTCCGGATGAGAGCCGCTCCTACAGCTATGAGGAGCTTGTGGGAACCACCTATAAGCTTGTCGATGCCGCTGATTATTATGTATATGATAAAACCTATCATGTGTATAAGGATAAAACAGAAGATAAGAAATATATGAAGCAGCTGGTTCAAAACGGTGAAGATGTAAAAATCGTCGGTGTAGTTCAGCCAAGCAGCTCAGCGACCGCGACGATGCTGAAGGCAGGAATCGGCTATCCGGCCGAGCTGACGATGCATGTGATCGAACAGGCCAAGAACAGTGAAATCGTGAAGAAACAGCTGGCAAAGCCGAATACGGATGTATTTACCGGGAAGTCATTTACAGACAAAAGCAGCAAAGCATTCGATATGAATTCGTTATTCACGGTGGATACACAGATGCTGAAGCAGGCCTTTTCCTTTGATCAGAGTAAGCTGAATATGGATATGTCCAAGCTTGATCTCAGTGGTATCAAGATGGATATGTCCAAGCTGCCGCAGATTGATTTTCAAGGGATCCTGTCCAGTCTTGATGTTCAGATTTCACAGGAGCAGCTGCAGTCGCTGGCAACGGCATTGCAGACGGATTTTCAGAAATATATGGTCGAGCATGCACTGCTTGATCCCACCAGGATGAATGAATATTTCCTTGCCTATCTGCAGAGCGATTCTGCACAGGCGCTGATTCAGAAGGAAATGAGCACGCTGCTACAGCAAAGCGGATTGACCGGGCAGTTTGAAGCACAGCTGCAGAAGCAGATGCAGACGATCATGACACAGTATACATCCACACTCACAGCACAGCTGCAAAAGGAATTGAGCACACAGCTGCAGAGCCAGCTTGGAAATCTTGCAAGCAGTATGCAGGATGCAATTCAGATCGACGCAAGCGTATTTTCCAAGGCAATCAAAATGAATATGAATGAAGAAGAGCTTTCCGAGCTGATGATGTCCCTTATGACCACAGAGGTCTCCTCCTATGACGGTAATTTAAAAAATCTGGGATATGCCGATCTGGATAAGCCGGGCGGCATCAGCATCTATCCGAAGAATTTTGAAAGTAAGCAGAAGGTGATCGATGTACTGGATGGCTATAATGCAAATATGGAGAAGGTGGATGAGGACAAGGTGATTTCCTATACCGATTATGTGGGTACACTGATGTCCTCGGTGACTGATATTATCAATGTTATCAGCTATGTACTGATCGCCTTTGTCGCCATCTCACTTGTGGTATCGTCCATCATGATTGGTGTTATCACCTATATCAGTGTACTGGAACGAAAGAAGGAAATCGGTATTCTGCGTGCAATCGGTGCCTCCAAGAAAAATATTTCGCAGGTATTCAATGCGGAGACATTCATCATTGGTCTGCTGGCAGGTCTGCTTGGAATCATAATCACCCTGCTGCTGCTCATACCTGGCAATATGCTCATTCACCATCTGGCAGGAAATGTGGAGGTCAGTGCTGCTTTACCGCTGGCAGGCGGTGTCATATTGATTGTCCTGAGTGTCATTCTGACACTGATTGGCGGTTTGATCCCATCGAAGAAGGCGGCTCAGGAGGATCCGGTTACCGCCCTGCGTACAGAATAAGCTGATTGTTATATAGAATTTCAGAATTTTCAATGAAACAGAAATACAGCTGTGTGTGAGTATACTCCCGCAGCTTTTTTTATCAGGCTGACGATGTGCATTGTTTTTTTAAAGACTGAAATTCTCATACCATCATATATCTGCTCTCCTGATCACAGCAAATATACATAAAGCATAACCTTTGCGAAGCATTTGTTTTTTTTATGTTAGTTTTATAGCTTAAATTATAACCTATTTGATAAAAAAAGAGCTTTTTTATTGCCTTAAGAAAGCAAAAACGGTTATAATTTTACAGTAATGCTGCATATGGTTATCTGTGCAGCTCTTACAGAGAAAGGGATGGAGAGTTATGAAACGATGGTTTTCCCTGATCCTGGCTGGATGTATGCTGATGCAACTAACACTTGGTTCTTCTTCCGGCTATATGAAGGCTGAAACAGAGTCTGAAGGACCTGCAGAAGTGTCAGATGAAGTGCAGGTGCAGAATGTGGAACCGCAACCGGAAGCAGCTGTAGAACAGGAACAGCCGGTACAGAATGTTTCGGAGGAAGAAACGCAGACGCAGGATCAAAAAGATGAGAAACCACGAACAACTCCCATAGAACAAAATAGCAATGAGGGCAAAGAGGAGCCTGTTCGAAAACAGATCAACGGCAGTATTACCGTTTCTTTTTTAACAGGTAAAGGATTGTCTGAGCGTCAGAGCTTTCAACTGACGCTGAAGCACGGCAGTGAGGAGGAAACAAGAACTGCTGTTCTGGAGGCTGCGCAGGGAGCTTCCGCTGTATCTGCTGTTTTCGAAAATCTTCCGAAAGGCACCTATACGCTGCAGGTGGCTGCGAAAGGGTATCGAACATATGAGCAGATATTTCAGATGGACGGGTATGATCAAAGCATTCAGCTGTATCTTGGTACAGCACCGCAGCTGTTTGAGGATGTACAGCCGGGATTGCTGGCATATGCGGCATCGAATGTACAAATCAAGGATTTCGTAGATGCGCTGGATCGGGGAAGTGCGGACAGCATTTATGATATCAATCAGGATGGAACGGTGGATCTTGCGGATTTACAGAGGCTCTATGATGAGCGCAGGGAATATAAGCAGCAAACCTCCGCTATAGAACGAAGAGTTCCAAAAAGCGCTGTAGGTGTTTCCATTGAAGCGGGAACGCAACTCGTTTCCGGAAAGCTGGAGGATGTATTGGCTGCGGAATCTGCTGTGACGTTGAAACATGCCGACGGACAGGCGATCAGCACAGACCATCCGTTGCAGCTGACCTTTGATTTTCAGCAGAATGAAAACCCGATCCGCATGGAAGGCTTTACCATTCAGGCACCGCTTGAGAGTGTAAACAAAATTGCGGATGGAATGATTCTTGTTGAAATCGAGGGACAGGATGAGCCGTTGCAGGTGCCAATTGTAAATTACTACCGTTCCCGTCGTGCTGCGTCCTCTCCTTATGTGGAAATGGATGTGAGGGGAAATCTGATTGTGCATCTCGGTGATCAGATTGCAGTGAAAAAGGTGACGATTAAGGTAACCAAAACGACACAGGCGCAGGGTAGTCTGGTCGAGATTTCCAAGGTTGAATTTCTAAATGACATGGAAACACGTATTCCGGAGCCGGAGATGAATATACCGAAAAATCTGCAGGGAACTGCCGGAGATAAAAAATTCACAGTTTCATGGACTCCGGAGAGAAACGTAACGGGCTATGAGGTGCGAATTGAGGCAGACGGATACCGTGAGGTTGTCAAAACAACGGTACCAAGTGTGACCGTCACACAATTTAAAAAGGACAAGCTGGAAAACAAAAAGGAGTATATGGTTTCTGTACAGTCTGTGAACTGTGATTGGAAAAGCGGGTATTCTGCACCGATAACATTGACGCCACAGACCAGCAGTAAGCCGGCAGCACCGGATGATGTAAAGGCGTCCGGCGGTTACCGCTCCATAAGCTTATCCTGGAAAAACATGAAGGATACAGATGGCTATCATGTATTCTACAAAGAAGAGATCGGAGATTCCTTTACAAAAATCAGCAATATCACAAAAACAAGTTACACGCTGGAAGGTTTAAAGGATGAAACCACGTATATTCTGTACGTCACGGGTGTTAATGAACTGGGAGAGGGTCCAGGCTCCATGAAGGTTAAGGCATCCACGCTAAGTGTAAAGCGTGCGCAGATGCCTTCCTATAAGCTGATCAATGATTCCAACGGAGAAGGAAAGCTCACACAGCATATCGTCTCTGCAAAGCATGTTGTCGGAAGCATGGTAAACAGCAGTCTGGATACAGATGCCCAAAGTGCCAACGGTCTTGTGGATGACAGCTATGAGTCCTACTATCGTTTAGAGGACTGGGATGACGCGGTCAGCTATCACCAGTGGCAGTGGGGGACTACCGTACAGCTGGATCAGGAGTATACAATGGATCGCTTCACACTGGCTGCACCGATGGATACGGTCGGCTATGGAGCTGCGGCAATCTACTATTGGGACAGTGAACAGAATAAGGAAGTACAGGCATCGAATGTTCGCATACAACAGAAGGATGACGGACAGGGAAGAAAATATTATGTGATCAAGCTGGCAAAGCCGATTAAGACAAGCCGCGTGCGTTTTGGTCTGACTACATCCGGCGGTGTAAGAAACATCATGGTGGCAGAAATCCGTTTCTTCCAATACGATTCTCTGGAATCGGATATTCAGGCATTATTTGCTGATGATCTTCATCTGACACTGGCAAAGGATGTGGACACAGAGCTTCTGAATACACTGCAGCAGCGTCTTGACACCAAGGATCATGGAGAATATCATCCGGATCAAAAAGCACTGCAGGTGGAACTGGATACAGCGAAGCAGCTGTATGCGGAACAGGATACGCTGAACGATACGATTGCAGTACATGCCAATCTTCGCTCAAACAAAGATTCCGGTATCTCTGTAGGTGGTCTGAATGCATGGCAGCCGCTGGGTATCAGTGCTTATGCAGGACAGGAGCTGGTCATTTATGTAGGAAATCCGGGAATGAAAACCGGGCAGAACAGTTCCCTGAGTCTTGTTGCAACACAGCAGCATGCGGAGGCAAGCGGATTTGCCAAGACGGTCGGCAATTTGAAAATCGGCAGAAATGAAATAACGATTCCGCAGATTACTTCTACCGATGTTGAAAAGGGTGGCGCGCTCTATCTTCAATATAACGGAAACAAGGACACGGATCAGTATGCGGTAAGAGTCAGCTCAGGCACAAGGGTTCCAACGCTTGATCTGTATCAGGTAAAGGATAAAGAAGAACGGATGAAAAGAATCCGTACCTACATCGAAGAGCTGCAAGACTTTGTCCCGAATTTGCAGCAGCAGCATGAGAAAGATCATAAAACAGAGGGCAATGAGCAGGTATCCTATGCATACGACGAGAAAACGTGTGCTTTGAATATCACGGATATCATGCTGGATCAGATGATGTATTCCATACCGGCATCTCAGGTTTGGAATGCGGTGAATGACGGCTCTGTAGAGGCAGGCGCTGAAAAGCTGAATGCTTCCCTTAACGCAATGGATGACATGATGACGCTTTTCTATCAGCATAAGGGACTCACTGATAACTTTAAGGAAGGTACTGCACAAAATGTGAAGGACAAGAATCATTTACCTGCACAGCATTTGAATATTTGATACATGAAAATGTTTGACGGCGCCTTTATGTATGCTTCCGGCAATCATATCGGTGTGGAATGGGGTTCCACACGCGGACTGGTGAACAGCAAGCCGGTAGAGGTTGATGAAAACGGAAAGAAAATCGGGGTTGGAACATACTTCGGCTGGGGCATTGCTCATGAAATCGGACATAACATCAATCAGGGAAGCTATGCAATTGCTGAAATCACAAATAATTATTTCTCCCTTCTGGCACAGGCAGATGAGACGAATAACGGTGTGCGGTTCAAATATGAGGATGTATACAAAAAAGTAACATCCAATGTAACGGGGCGGAGTGACAATGTATTCACACAGCTTGGAATGTACTGGCAGCTGCATCTGGCATATGATCACGGATATAATTACAGAACCTATGCGGATTATGATGAAATATTCAAAAATCTGTTCTTTGCGCGCGTAGACAGCTATGCAAGAAATACAGCATTGGCACCTGCTCCTAATGGTATCAAGCTGACACTTGGCAAGGATGCCGAGCAGAATATCATGCGGTTGGCGAGTGCTGCGGCAGAAAAGGATTTGAGTGACTTCTTCCAGCGCTGGGGTATGGTGATGGATGCGGATACCAAAGCATATATGCAGCAGTTTGAAAAGGAAGCACGCGCCATCTATTATGTAAATGATGAAGCACGTGCCTATGAAATCGAGCATGGCGCAAGTGAAGGTATCAGCGGCAGGGATGTTGCCACTGCATCTGTTTCAAAGAATGATCGCTCCAGTGTAACACTGACACTGGGCAATACTGCAGATCAGGCAGATGCAATTCTCGGTTATGAAATTGTAAGAACGACCTATGATCAGGGAAAGCAAAAGGACGAGGTTGTCGGATTTACCATGGACAACAAATTCACAGATCAGCTGGGTCCAGTAAGCAACCGCTCTGTTTCCTATAAGGTGACTGCGTTTGATAAATTCCTGAACCGCTCAGCGGCCGTACAGGTTTCTCCAGTCAAGGTAGAGGGTGACGGCAGTCAGGTTAAGGACAGCTGGACCATCACGACGAATATGCTGTCAAAAGATGATGAACAGAAGCCGGCAGAAGGCGAGGATCCATGTGCTCCACAGCTGAAATCAGCGGCATACCGCATGATTGATGACGGCACGGCAGAAGAAAACACCTATATCGGTGCATCTACAAATGCGGATCCGCAGATTACGATCAATATGGGGAAAACCACGGAAGTGACAGCCCTGCGTTATCACCGCGGTACGGATGAACGTTATGATATGACAGATTACAGGATTGAAATCAGTCAGGATGGCAAAACATTTAAAAAGCTTAAAGAAGGAACCTTCGACTTTAAGGATGATGTGGCAACTGTCTATTTCCAAAATGCGGACAACGACCCATGGATAGTAACCTATGATGCTGTTTATGTACGTATCACTGCCTTAAACAAGAAAAACAGCACACTGGTCATTCCGGAATTGGATATTCTGGGACCAACGGGTGATAATATCGAATTTTATAATGAGGAAGCGGCAGAGACAGCGTCAATCGGTATTCTGAAAGAAGATGTTATCCTTCAGGAGAAAGATGAAACGCATGAGGAACAGAAGATTGAAAAGGGATCTCTGATTTTTACAGGAACTTATAAGGGAAACCCGGCTTATAATGTCGTTATGCTGTATGATGAAGCAGGAAATATTATCGGCGGAACAGACGCAGAGGGTTCTCTGATTGCCAATCAGGTTATTTTTGCCCCAAATCCACAGAATGCATTGCTTGGTGAGGTTTCCGAGGGTACCTGGGTATACTGGATTGCAGAAAAAGATTTGAACAGTGAGCAGCTGCCTGAAAAAGTCCGTGCAGAGCTGTATCGTGTAGACAATGCCCTGACCAATGAGGGACAGCGGCTGGTCAGCGATACCCTGCTCGTCAAGATTCCGGAGATTTTGCCGGAAATCACATTGACAAAATAATACTGAAAAGCAAGGAAAAGAAAGGAGAAGGCTGATGAAAACATGGCTGCAGCGAGGAGTATCCCTGTTACTGATTTGCCTGCTGGCAGGTCCCATCGCCATCCAGGCGGATACGATTGAAAAAATTATCCTTACCGCGAAGGAGAATCAGGTAGAGGCTGTACTCATACCATCCGATACCAAGGATACGATACGTTCCTTACAACTGAGCTTTCAGATCAAGGCGAAGCAGGGGAAGGTACTGAAAGAACATGTACAGTTCAGGTTTCACCGTGATATCAAAAGCGATGTACAGGAATGGCGCTATCAGGAGGATACCGGGAGGCTGACCATCTATCTTTCCGGTGATGAGCATCTGTATGCACAGGATGAATTGCATCTTGGAATGGTGGAATTGAAGCTTGCCGCTGGAACTAAGGCGGAAGTAAGTGTAATCGAAGACAGTCTGAAAACCGTAAACGATGTATATGCGGTCAATGAGGTATCCGGTATGGATGCAATCGCACCGGTTACGATAGAAAAAGCAGGTTCCGGTGATAACAATGTGCCTTCAGAAACTCCGGATACAAATAAACCGCAGGAGAATGACAAGGAAAGTACGCCGGAAGGAAAACCGGACATTCCGGATACGGGTAAACCTGATAACTCTCAGGAGAACACACCTCTTGATGCTTCAAAGGCAGATACATCTGAGAAAGCTCAGAATAAGGGAAGTGTGGAAAAAGCGGAAAAGGGTGTCGATACGGGTGATAAAACACAGGCGCAGATATACGCATTAGGCATGCTCGGTGCTCTTGTGGCAGGCGGTATCCTCTTGATTTTGAAAAAGAAAAAAGAACTGCAAATCAAGTAAAGAAGGAGAGGGTCAAGGGAATTCAATATGGTTTCCCTGACTCTTTTTTTACAGTTTGCTTAAGCTGGATATCTTGTATCATGTGCTTTCCTTATGGTAAGCAGCAAAGAAGCGATTTGCAGGTTTCTCCATGCGATATGCTGTACAGTCGCTGTCGCAGTAATGATATTTGTGTCATGCAGAGGCTATTTAGAAAGACAATACGCCTTTATGAAATAATTTTCAGTATTGATGACATTATTTTCATAAAACTGTGAAAATTTATTGACATCCATGCATTCACCCCGTATAATTTCAATAAGCCTACTAAAACACTAGGTATTTGAAAGAGAGGGAGCAATATGAAAGAGAAAGCATATAAATTTGAAACCCTGCAGCTGCATGCCGGACAGGAGGAGCCAGACAGCGCAACCGATGCAAGAGCAGTACCGATCTATGCGACAACATCCTATGTATTCAAAGATTCCGAGCAGGCAGCACAGCGTTTCGCCTTACGTGAGGGGGGCAATATCTACAGCCGTCTGATGAATCCGACATCGGATGTGTTTGAACAGCGGATGGCCGCGTTGGAGAATGGCGCTGCGGCTTTGGCTACGGCATCCGGGTCTGCGGCAATCGATTATGCAATCCGCAATATCGTGACCTGCGGCGATCATATCGTTTCCTCCTCTACGGTCTACGGGGGAACCTATAATCTGTTTGCCAACACACTGACAGACAGCGGCATCACGACTTCGTTTGTGGACGGAAGTGATCCGAAAAACTTTGAAGAAGCCATTCAGGATAATACAAAGGCTGTGTATCTGGAATCCCTTGGAAATCCGAATGCGGATATCATCGATCTGGAGGCTGTTTCAGAAATCGCCCATCGTCATGGTATTCCGGTGATTGTCGATAACACATTTGCCACACCGTTTTTATTCCGTCCGCTCGAGCACGGAGCGGATATCGTTGTCCATTCCGCAACCAAGTTCATCGGCGGACATGGCACGGTTATGGGCGGTGTCATTGTGGACGGAGGACGCTTTGACTGGGCACAGAACGATAAATTCCCGGGGCTGTCAAAACCTAATCCTTCCTATCACGGCATTGTCTTTACGCAAGCCGTGGGGAATATCGCCTATATCATGAAGATCCGGACTACATTGATGCGTGATCAGGGAGCATGTCTGTCCCCGTTCAATTCATTTCTGCTGCTGCAGGGGCTGGAGACATTATCTCTGCGTGTGGAACGCCACGTAGAAAATGCAGGAAAGGTCGTTGACTTTCTGCAGAAGCAGCCTAAGGTGGCTGCGGTGCATCATCCCTCTCTTGCACAGGGGAGAGAGAAAGAACTGTATGATCGCTATTATCCAAAGGGAGGCGCATCCATCTTCACCTTTGAGATAAAGGGAAGTGAGGAACAGGCGAGAACCTTCACGGAATCTCTGTCCGTTTTCTCGCTGCTTGCAAATGTGGCGGACGTGAAATCCCTTGTAATTCATCCGGCCTCCACAACCCATTCACAGATGAGTGCACAGGAGCTGGCAGCTGTTAAAATCACACCGCAGACTGTACGGCTTTCCATTGGCACTGAGCATATTGACGATATACTGGAAGACCTGCGGCAGGGATTCACAGCTATATCAGCTGGCAAATAAAATGACAGATGTGCATTTCTTGTGTATAATAATTCACAGAGAAAGTGAGGACATACGATATGACATGGATGTGCAGTATTTGTGGATACACCTATGACGGTGAGGATTTCACAAAGGAAGCGGATGATTATCTGTGCCCGTTATGCGACAGCGGAAAAGAGAGCTTCCAGCAGCGTGATCTGGCAACGGAAATCACAGCAGCAACCAATCAGTATTTTGCGGTCAAGGAAGAAAAATAAAAATCTGATCTGCATACAAAAAAAGGTGTCATCACTTATGTGTTATCTAAGTGTTTGACACCCTTTTTCTGTTCCTATACAGTCTGCACTCCTGACCAGCTTTTCGATGCGGGAATGCGGAAAGGAACCCAGGCAGAGAAGGGAGCTTTCCAGACGGTCCTCCTCGGTGAAAGTGGGTATGCGGGAAAAATAGGAAATCAGCTCGCAATATGTGTGATAGGTTTTCTGCAGCTGTCCCTTTCCAGCCTGTGTAAGACAGATGCTCTGATAGCTTTTTTTCTCAATCAAACCTTCACTGATCAGCTTTTGTAGCATACGGCTGGCAGCCGGCAGTGAGATGGACAGCTTTCTTGCGATATCCACGCAGTGCAGGCATTCCTGCTCCTGAAACAACTCATACAGGGCGATGTAATAGTGAACGCGGCGATTATAGCTGATATCACTCATACGCTTCATACCCCAATGCTTGAATGGCTTGAAACAGCTCCTCTTTATTGAGCGGATGATTGCTGTATACATCGACAACTTCCTTTTGAAGATTTACAAGGGCAGCCGTATCCTGCATCTGATTAAGTCTGTGTTCAATGCTTGCCGCGCAGCTTTCACAATGCATACCGTGTATATGATACTGCTCATGTATTGCATATTGATCCGTCTGTACGCTGTCTCTGAATACAGGTCCGCCGCCACCGCAGCAGCCGTTTTTTATTCTTTTTCTTGACCGATGGAAGGCAAAGACAATATACAAAACGAGTAGTATGAGTATGATGATGGTTGCCATCATCTCACCCCCTTTTTCAGATGAAGTTTAACACGGCTAACAAAATGTGTCAATGCCATTTCCTGTATGCAATCGCTCTTGCCGTATGCAGAAGGGGATGCGAAAACCTGTTGTATCCATTTTCTGCTTGCCTGCTTGATGAACGCATTCCTTATGATAAGCATGCTCTTTTTATAAGCTGCCTGCGCTCACATACTGCGATGATCTCTATCAGAATATGCTAAGAGCAGCCTTACAAGGACTCATAAAAGCATTCAAAAACATAGGATAGAAAAAAAGGATGTAAAAAGAGCGATAAGTGGCTTTAGAGGACACATACGATAAGCGATCACAAAATAGAAAGAAGAATCATGCTTTCAGAAAAGGAACGTCGTAAGAAGGAATGCAAAAAAGCTTCAAAAGAGATTGACATACGGAGCCCTGATGAAGTATACTTATTCCATAAGTTAGATTAAGATAACTTAATAGGCAGAGGGATTCCTCTGTTTCTTATTAGAACTATAGTTAGACTAATCTAACATAAAGGAGGAAACATCGTGTCGTTTGTTGAACTGATTGCATACTATGCAGCACCAACATTGGAGGGTATGAAGCCTTCCTGTCTGTTCAGCTGCAGAGATAGTGAAGTTGGAAATGTAGAAGAATTTGTTCTGGCATATAACCGCTGTCTGAATCCAAAACGGATTTATCTTCAGATTATGAAGCATTCACCTGATTTCAAGCTGATCCTCGTATATCACAAGGATCTTCTGGATACGCATCTGTGTCAGGAGGATATACAGCAGTTTCTGTCTGCTTTCGGATACGGCTTTGTGACGACCAGACAGGCGCTTTATCATCTGCAGGAACATATGTGCAAGGAATGCTTTCCTCATGAAATCGGTGTCTTTCTCGGATATCCGCTGGATGATGTTGTGTCGTTTATACAGAACAACGGAAAAAATTATCAGGAAATCGGATACTGGAAGATTTATCACAATCTCTCCCGTGCGAGAAAAACAACGGCACGCTTTCTGCAGAGCATGGAATGTACTCTGGAAAAACTGCAGGAAGGCATTCCTCTGGAACAGCTGATAACAGCTTAGGAAAGGATGGAATCACATGAATATTCTTATCGCATACTGGTCAGGAACCGGAAATACAGAGGCTATGGCAAATGCTGTTGCACAGGGCGTTGAAAAGGCAGGAAAGCATGCTGATGTCGTTCATGTCGCAGATCAGCCGGATGTATCCGCATATGATTACATTATCTTCGGATGTCCTGCCATGGGCGCGGAGGTACTGGAGGAGTCAGAATTTGAACCCTTCTTCATGCAGGCAGAAGGAACTCTGATGAATAAAAAGGTTGCGCTGTTTGGCTCCTACGGATGGGGCAGCGGTGAATGGATGCAGAGCTGGGAGGAACGTGTGGAAGCAGCCGGAGCCAATCTGTTTGAAAACGGACTGATTATAAATTACACACCGGATGCTGACGGCCTGGATGCCTGTGAGTCCTTGGGAGAACGCTTCGCCAATGCATAAAAACGTGTGCAGATCATTCGGTCTGCATTTCGTTTAGAAAGCCTTTGATAAAATCGTTTCTTTACAGTTATCTTCGGGCATATTCCTTGACAGTCGAAGACTGAAAGGGCATACAAGGAAAAAACTGGTTGACAGGCATGTTAGCCTGTGCTAATATTTGGGTGTGAAAGGTTAGCGTTTGCTAACAAAGGAGGTTGACATATGGTACTGACAGCTGCACCGATTGGAAAAAACTTTCAAATCGCAAAGGTGAATGGTAAGGATGAGGTTCGCAGTCATCTGGCGGCACTTGGTTTTGTAGAGGGTGCTGACGTAAGCGTGGTGAATGAGCTGAGCGGCAATGTCATCATCCATGTAAAGGATACACGGATTGCATTGGATAAGAGCCTGTCCAACCGCATCCATGTGAAATAGGAGGGAAATGAGCATGACATTAAAGGAAGTAAAACCTGGAAACAGTGTCACGATCCGCAGACTAAATTCTACCGGGCCGGTTAAGAAAAAGCTGATGGATATGGGACTTACCAAAAACACGGAAGTGTATATCCGCAAGGTTGCTCCGCTGGGAGATCCAATCGAGCTTACCGTGCGCGGTTATGAGCTGAGTATCCGTAAGGCGGATGCGGCACTGATCGAAGTGGAATAACATGTATTTTTTTTGAAGATTGAGTTAGGTTAAACTAACAGAGGAGGGAGATTATGTACAGAATCGCATTGGCTGGAAATCCAAACTGTGGAAAGACAACGATGTTCAATGCACTGACAGGCAGTAACCAATATGTAGGCAACTGGCCGGGCGTAACCGTAGAGAAAAAAGAAGGGAAGCTGAAGGGTCATAAAGATATCGTGATTACCGACCTTCCGGGTATCTATTCCCTGTCACCGTATTCTCTGGATGAAGTGGTGGCAAGAAACTATCTGGTGGAAGAACAGCCGGATTTGATTATCAATATTATCGATGCAACAAATCTGGAGAGAAATCTGTATCTGACAACACAGCTGCAGGAAACGGGTATTCCGGTTGTTGCGGCACTGAATATGATGGATTTGATGCAGCAGAATAAAACAGAAGTGAACACATGTAAGCTGTCTGATCTGTTAAATATTCCGGTTGTGGAGGTATCCGCATTGAAAAACCGCGGACTGGATGAACTGATTCAGAAAGCAGTCGGTATGCTCAGTAACAAACATACTGCCTTTACCAATATTTACGAAGGACTGCTGAAGGATTGTCTGCTGAAAATTGCTGATCTGAGCGCCGTGCAGGCAAAGGGAGCCAGCAGCTTCTGGTATGCGGTGAAATATCTGGAAAATGATGAGAAAATTATGACATCCGCACCGCTAAACAGTACAGACAGCAGCATCGTAAATGCTTTGCGTAAGGAGCTGGAGGATAGCTATGACGATGATGCCGAAAGCATTATCACCAATGAACGCTATGAATACATCGCTAAGCTGATGAAGCAGACCTATGTGAAAAAGCACAGCGGTATGAATGTATCTGACCGTATTGACCGTTTTGTTACCAACCGCTGGCTCGCATTGCCGATCTTCGCTGTGGTGATGTATCTGGTATACTATGTATCCGTAACGACGGTTGGTACGTATGTGACGGACTGGACAAATGATGTGCTGTTTGGAGATATCATTCCTCCTGCTGTGACTTCCTTTCTGGAAGGCATTGGAACTGCAGGCTGGCTGGTTTCTCTGCTTGTCGATGGTATCATTGCCGGTATCGGGGCAGTTCTCGGCTTTGTTCCGCAGATGCTGGTGCTCTTCCTGTTTCTGGCGATTCTGGAAGACTGCGGCTATATGGCACGTATCGCCTTTATCATGGACCGTATTTTCCGCAAATTCGGATTATCCGGTAAATCCTTTATTCCGATGCTGATCGGAACCGGCTGCGGTGTGCCGGGCATCATGGCAAGCCGTACGATTGAAAGTGAAAAGGATCGCCGTATGACGATCATGACAACGACCTTCATTCCATGCAGCGCCAAGCTTCCTATTATTGCACTGATTGCCGGAGCGCTGTTCCACGGAGCAAGCTGGGTGGCACCGAGCGCATATTTTGTCGGCATTGCTGCCATCATATTATCTGGTATCATGTTGAAGAAAACACGTATGTTTGCAGGTGATCCGTCACCGTTTGTCATGGAGCTTCCTGCCTACCACGTTCCAAAGACTTTGAATGTTCTTCGCAGCATGTGGGAGCGCGGATGGAGTTTTATCAAGAAAGCGGGAAGCATTATTCTGCTGTCTACGATCTTTATCTGGTTTACTTCCAACTTCGGCTTCGTAAACGGAGGCTTCACCATGCTGGAAGAATCGCAGCTAAACGAAAGCTTCCTGGCGAATCTGGGCTCTGCGATTGCACCGCTGTTTGCACCGCTGGGCTGGGGAGACTGGCAGGCATCCGTTGCCGCAATTACCGGTCTGGTCGCAAAGGAAAATGTCGTGGCTACCTTTGGTATCCTGTACGGCTTTGCCGAAGTGGCAGAGGATGGATCAGAAATCTGGGGAACGCTGGCAGCAAGCTTCACGGTTGCAGCAGCATACTCCTTCCTGGTATTCAATCTGCTGTGCGCACCATGCTTTGCCGCAATCGGTGCGATCAAGCGTGAAATGAACAATGCGAAATGGACGATCTTCGCTGTCGCTTATCAGTGTGTATTCGCCTATGTGATTGCCTTTATGATCTTCCAGTTCGCAACCTTCTTTACAACCGGCGTATTCGGGATCGGTCTGATCATCGCTCTGCTTTTCCTGCTGGTTATGCTGTATCTGCTGTTTCGTCCGGAATCTAAAAAACAGGTGCATCTTGAAAAAGTAAAGGTCAATGCCTGACACCAAGAAAGAGAGGATTGATGAAGGATGGCTACCATTATCATTTCATTACTTTTGCTGCTGCTGATCATCCTTGCACTGCGGTCGATTCGCAAAGAGGAATCCTGCAGTGGGGGATGCAGCGGCTGTTCAAAAGGCTGTAAAAGCGGACAAGCTCTGTATGAGGCCTATCAGCAGGGAGAAAAGCAGCAGGTATGATATAGAAATCTTATCGCTGCTGTCTTCGCATTCGCGGCTTTCAATCGTATTGAAAAGGGGAATCGAGCTGCTGTTGCTGCATATCACAGCACTGGATTTCCCTGTTTTTATAGCATCGTCACCGCATGAGAACCTTATCCTGTATGAGTATGCTATCCTTCCTTCATGCACCAAAAGCCATGCGCCAATAGGGGATGTGAAAGCAGTGGGACAGTGTGATGGATCTATTGCCCGAGGTGCTCATCATTGGAAAACGTCAATGGTGTACAAGAAGACAGGGCCATCGCATAGCAGGTGTCAGGATATGTTTATAGTGTGTGCAGCTTTCATGGCTGTATACAAGAAATAATGAAAAAAAGAATTGACAGTAAGCGATACCAATGATATTATTTACCCGTAAAAAGTGAATACTTCGTGGTGTGTTACTGTTATCAATAACAGGCATTAACTATTTGAGAAGATGGATTACCGAGTAAAGGCGGAGTCTGTCCAATCGAAGAGTGATGCCTGTTTTTTTTGCATTGCGAAGGATTCAAAAAAAGAAAGGTAGGAGAAAAAATGGTAGGAATTATTCTTGCAAGTCACGGTGATTTTGCGAAAGGCATTCTGCAATCCGGGGAAATGATTTTCGGAACGCAGCCCGATGTAAAAGCAGTAACACTGCAGCCAAGTGAAGGACCGGATGACATTCGCGCAAAAATGGAAGAAGCAATCACTACATTCGAAAATCCTGAACAGGTCCTGTTCATGGTAGACCTCTGGGGCGGTACACCGTTCAATCAGACAAGTGGACTGATCAACGGACATGAAGACACATGGGCTGTCGTTACAGGATTGAATCTGCCGATGCTGATTGAAGCATTTGCATCCAGAATGTCAATGGAATCCGCACAGGAGATTGCCGCACATGTATATGGGGTGGCAAAGGAAGGGGTTCGATTGCTTCCGGAGGCACTGGAGCCTGCACAGGAAAAACAGGCAGCTGAGCCGGTGACGCCGCAGGGAGCGATTCCTGAGGGAACCGTAATCGGAGACGGCCATATCAAATATGTGCTGGCACGTATTGATTCCCGTCTGCTGCATGGACAGGTAGCCACAGCATGGACAAAAACCGTGAAGCCAACGCGTATCATCGTGGTTTCCGACGGTGTAGCAAAGGATGAGCTGCGAAAAAACCTGATTGAACAGGCGGCTCCTCCGGGTGTGAAGGCCAATGTTGTTCCGGTTGATAAAATGATTCAGGTCGCAAAGGACCCGCGCTTTGGAAATACGAAGGCGATGCTGCTGTTTGAAACACCGCAGGATGCGCTTCGTGCCATTGAAGGCGGCGTGGATGTGAAGGAGCTGAATATCGGTTCCATGGCACATTCCGTCGGAAAGATTGCAGTGAGCAAGGTGCTGTCTCTTGGCAGGGACGATGTCAAAACCTTTGAAAAGCTGAAAGCAAAGGGAATTCAGTTTGATGTGCGTAAGGTACCAAACGATTCCAAAGAAAATATGGACGATATTATAAAGAAAGCCAAAGCAGAGCTGGCTTAAGGAACAGGAGGAAATCATAATGTCAATTATTACTATTTTACTAATCGTTCTTGTTGCTCTTCTGGCTGGTATGGAAGGGGTACTGGATGAATTTCAGTTCCATCAGCCACTGGTAGCATGTACGCTGATCGGTATTGTGAGCGGTCATATGAAGGAAGGTATCATTTTAGGAGGCTCCCTGCAGATGATGGCGCTGGGATGGGCAAACGTTGGAGCAGCGATTGCTCCGGATGCCGCCCTGGCTTCTGTTGCATCGGCAATCATCATGGTATTGGGATTGCAGGGTGGAGCAACCGATGTAAATAACGCAATTTCCACTTCCATTGCTGTTGCCGTACCGCTGTCCGTAGCAGGTCTGTTTTTAACAATGATCTGCCGTACTATTGCGATTCCAATGGTTCACTTTATGGATGCCGCTGCTGAAAAGGGAAATATCCGCATGATGGAGGTATGGCAGATGCTTGCTATCCTGCTGCAGGGTGTACGTATCGCGATTCCTGCTGCCGCCCTGTGTGTTGTATCTCCGGGTGTTGTTACGGATGTTTTGAATCAGATGCCATCCTGGCTGTCCGGTGGTATGGCAGTCGGTGGAGGAATGGTTGCCGCAGTAGGGTATGCCATGGTTATCAACATGATGGCAACAAAGGAAACCTGGCCGTTCTTCGCTCTGGGCTTTGTGCTAGCTGCACTGAACCAGCTGACGCTGATCGCACTGGGCGTAATCGGGGTTGTCATTGCACTGATTTATCTGGGACTGAAGGAGCACGGTGGTTCCAATAACGGCGGAGGAAGCAGTAATACCGGTGATCCGCTTGGCGATATATTGAATGATTATTGATCTTGAAGGAGGAAGAAAACATGGAGAAAATTACATTATCGAAAAAAGATCGTTTGTCAGTTGCATGGCGTCATCAGTTCCTTCAGGGTTCCTGGAATTATGAACGTATGCAGAATGGCGGCTGGTGTTATTCCATCATCCCTGCCATTAAAAAGCTGTATCCGAATAAGGATGATCAGATTGCCGCATTGAAGCGTCATATGGAATTCTATAATACGCATCCTTATGTGTCTGCACCGGTTATGGGTGTAACGCTGGCACTTGAAGAGGAGCGTGCCAACGGTGTGTCTGTGGATGATGCGGCAATACAGGGTGTCAAGGTCGGTATGATGGGACCGCTGGCAGGTGTCGGAGATCCGGTATTCTGGTTTACCCTGCGTCCGATTCTGGGAGCGCTTGGCGCATCCCTGGCATTGTCCGGAAACATCATCGGACCACTGCTGTTCTTTGTGGCATGGAATGTGATCCGCTGGGCCTTTATCTGGTATACACAGGAGTTCGGCTACAAGGTGGGAACCTCTATTGTAAAGGATCTTTCCGGTGGTCTGCTTGGTAAAATAACAAGCGGGGCATCCATTCTGGGTATGTTTATCATCGGATCTCTTGTACAGCGCTGGGTAAGCATTTCCTTTACACCGGTTGTATCTACGGTTACACAGTCAAAGGGAGCGTTCATTGACTGGGATAACCTGTCCAGCGGCATTGACGGTGTACGTGAGGCTATTACGCAGTATGATGCACTGGGAAGCACCGGCTTAAATGTGGAAAAGGTGACAACCCTGCAGCAGAATCTGGATCAGCTGATTCCGGGACTGGCAGCATTGCTGCTGACGCTGCTGTGCTGCTGGCTGTTAAAGAAAAAGGTATCACCGATCATCATTATCATAGCTTTATTCATCGTAGGTATTCTGGCACGTCTTGGCGGCGTGATGTAGGAGCCGTTTAAAAAGGTTGCATAGCTTCGCGGCAGAGGAGGAAATCAGATATGGTACAGTCAAGAAACACAACGGTGGATTATACAGTCAAGGGTATTTCCTATATGGGATTATCAGCGTATGGGAAGATCATGGTAGGGGATCGGGCCTTCGAGTTTTATAATGATCGCAATGTGAAGGATTATATTCAGATTCCCTGGGACGAGGTGGATACCATCGTTGCTTCTGTATTGTTCAAAGGCAGAAAGATTTCACGCTTTGCAGTCATGACAAAAAGCAGCGGTACATTCTCCTTCTCCTCCCGCGACAACAAAGCCCTGCTGCGTGCGGTCGCAAACTATGTAGACAAAGAGCGGATGGTGCGTTCCCTGAGCTTCCTTGATGTCACCAAACGAAGTATCAGACGCATCGTTCACAGAAAAAAAGAGGATCAGGCATCCTGCTGATACAGCGTGCTTACAAAAAGGGTTTCAACAGAAATGTTGACTCCCTTTTTCAGCATATGGGTACATGTGAATAGTAAAGAAATACAGGCGGAATATGGAAATCGAATGTTGTTTTTTCCTTTACAATATCTTCCAAACTTGGTACCATATTATATATGGTTTGGTTGTAAGGAGAAAGGAGTGTATGAATTCGCTATACGGGCGACTCATACAGAAGATATATGAAAGATCGTATGCTCAATGTTCTGCAGCGGGTGGGAAGAAGCTTTATGCTGCCGATTGCCATACTTCCGGTTGCGGGTCTGCTGCTGGGAATCGGGGAGTCACTCAGCAATCCCAATATGATCGCTGCCTATGGATTGCAATGGCTTTTGGGTGAAGGAACATTCTTCTATATGATATTCAAGGTGATGAGCAATGCCGGCAATATCGTATTTACGAATCTGCCCCTGATTTTTGCTATGGGGGTGGCACTGGGGATGGCGAAGAAGGAAAAGGAGGTCGCAGTTCTTGCATCCGCGATCAGCTTTTTCATCATGCATACCTCCATCGCTACGATGCTGGAGCTTACGGATATGGCGGCATCGCTTCCGGAAGGCTCTGTAACTTCAGTGACCGGCATCACCTCTTTACAGATGGGGATGTTTGGCGGTGTCCTTGTAGGGCTTGGTACGGCTGCACTGCACAATCGTTTTTATAAAATTCAGCTTCCGCGCATTCTGAGCTTCTTTGGAGGTACACGCTTTGTGCCCATCATCTGCTCCATCGTCTATCTGCTGGTCGGCATTCTGATGTTCTATATCTGGCCGGTTTTACAGGAGGGGATTTATATGCTTGGGGATATCGTGCAACGCTCCGGGTATTACGGAACCTTTCTTTACGGGGTGATCGAGCGCGCACTGATTCCCTTCGGGCTCCATCATGTCTTTTATCTTCCGTTCTGGCAGACGGCAGTTGGCGGTACGATGGAAATTGCGGGAGTCAGTGTGCAGGGAGCACAGAATATCTTCTTTGCTCAGCTTGCGGATCCCAATACCGTACGCTTCAGCGTAGAGGCAACGCGCTTCATGTCCGGTAAATTTCCGCTGATGATGTTCGGTCTTCCCGGAGCTGCCCTTGCCATGTATCACTGTGCTTTGCCCAAAAAACAGAAAATTGCCGGAGGACTGCTGATTTCCGCTGCGCTTACGAGTATGCTGACCGGTATCACCGAGCCACTGGAATATACCTTTCTGTTTGCGGCCCCGCTGCTTTATGTCATACACTGTGTACTGGCAGGCTGTGCATTTATGCTCATGCATATGCTGCAGGTCGGTGTTGGCTTAACCTTTTCCGGAGGATTGATCGATCTGTTTTTGTTTGGCATTCTTCAGGGAAATGCAAAAACCAACTGGATTATGATCGTCGTTGTCGGCGTTTTCTATTTTATCATCTACTATGTGCTGTTCACCTTTCTGATCAAAAGGTTCGATTTCAAGACACCGGGAAGAGAAAGCGAATCACAGGAAATAAAAGTCAGCGAGAGGCTTGCGGTGGTGGAGAAAACGGATGAAGGACAGCAAACAGAGAAAAAAGATAGCGATGCAGATGCCCTGTCCTCTTTGATCTGTGCAGGACTTGGAGGAAAGGACAATATCATAAGTCTGGACTGCTGTGCGACAAGACTTCATGTGGCGATGAAGGATCCAATGCAGATGGATGATATATTGCTGCAGGCAAGCGGAGCTGCCGGTATCTATAAGAAAAGTCGCGGTCTGCAGATTATCTACGGTCCCCGTGTGACGATTATAAAATCGGATTTGGAGGATTATCTGTTACGTCAGGCAGGTAAGGAATAAGTGTATAAGGAAACGGGTTTTAGGAAAGGGGGACATTTATGTATACCGTTGTAAAAACATTAAACAACAACAGTGTACTGGTACAGGATGCATCCGGTGTATCCATGATATTCCTGGGGAAGGGGATTGGCTTCGGAAAGAAAAACGGGGATTCCATCACCCTGGGTGCGGGCGTGGAGCTGTATCGGTTCACGGAAACAAATGATCATGGGGATGCCATGGAAATCATACAGGAGGTCAATCCAGTCTTCATTGAGGTCGCAGGCAGAATTTTGCAGCTTGCGCAGGCCAGATTTCATGAGGTTGATAAAAACATATTGCTGCCGCTGGCGGATCATATCGCTTTTTCCATTGAGCGGATGAAGGCAAATATGGATATTTCCAATCCCTTCGCCAGTGAAATCGCTCTGCTTTACCGGGAGGAATATGAGGTCGCCTTGCAGGGAAAGGCAATTATCGAGGAAATGTGCGGCTATACGATCAATGAAGGAGAAATCGGCTATATCACGCTGCACGTGCATTCCGCAAGAGGGGAAGACAAGGTTTCAGAGGCGATGCAGACAGCGGTTATCATACGCGACAGTATCGAAGAGGTGGAGCGGGACTATGGGATTTCAATCGATACCAATTCCATGTCTTATACCCGTTTGATGAATCATATGAAGTTTCTGATGCTGCGGCTACAATCGGATGAGGAGCTGCAGATGGATGTTGGCGATTATGTATCGAAGCAGTTTCCCTATGCCTACAAAACGGCGCAGAAAATCTGTGAGGAGCTGCGCAAGGTCTATCATAAGGATATTCCGGAAACAGAAATCGGATATCTTGCCCTGCATATCGAGCGGGTTCGTACCAGTGAAATGAAAAAGCTGAAGGAACGCATTGCTGGATAGCATACATATATGAGCGTATGTTTACATTTGCGGGTGATTGCTTCACGGATATGATATAATAATGGAAATAAAAAGGAGTAAAGGGTATGGATGAGATGATGAGTGAAACAGCTTTTGATGCTAGACTGAATGTACTGTGGGAACGCTTCTTTGCACTGCAGAATCACGCCGGTGCGGATGTGCAGGAAACACTGCATGATTTAATGACGCATCCTAAGGAGGAGCTGGACGATGCTTCGTATATGAAGCTCATGTATATGAAGGGACTTTGCTATGAGGAGCAGGGAAATAAAAATGCGGCGCGCTATTGTGCCATGCGGATGTATGCAATACAGGAATGCATGCGCAATCCCAGAAAAAAACGTCCCCGTTTTCTGGACTTGCAGGGATATGCATGCAGTGATGCAATGAATGCTTTTATCGAGCGCTACACAGCGTTTCTGGAGGAAACCTACAGGGGCATCAACCGTCGCCTGCTTATGATCGTAGGCATATTGTTTCTGGCTGTCTTCCTTGTTTTAACACTGTTTCTCAAAATTTATTTCATCATCGCGGCGTTGGAGTCTATTATGCTGGGCATGCTGACCTATCTGCTGCAAAAGCGAAGGATGCCTGATATCTTTCAGAAAAACCAGCTGAATGCAATAGAAAAGTATGTTGAACAGGAGGTTCTGGAATTTGACCGCCCCATTCGTTTTTCCTAAACACAGGTGCAGCACAGATAGCTTCTGCTGTACTTTTTTTGTCGGTTAAGCAGATCACAATACTGGTGGATTATTGTTATATTCTATGTAGAAAACGGCAGGAAAGACAATCCTCCCGTTATCGTTTTGTGAATTTCATCCTACAGCTTATTACGCTCGTTAACGATGGCATCCCAGGTTGCCTTTCCAATGACACCGTCGATGTTTAAGTCATATAAATACTGGAACTGCTGTACCATGGTGGTAGTTCTTGGACCATACATGCCGTCTACCGGTATCGGACGCAAGCATTTGTTGACAGCAGCAATCTCATTCAGATATTCCTGCATTTTAAAGACGGAAATTCCCTGCGCACCAGAGCTGAGGTAGTAAGAGCTGCTTGCGACAGGAATATTGGTGACAATCTGTAGATCACGAAGCTTGTTTACAATGGAATCCCAGGTATCGTTGCCGATTTCACCATCAATCGGAAGGTTTGCATAACGCTGCCATTCCCGTACGGCCTGCTCCGTTCTGGTGCCATATACACCATCCTGCAGATTACGGGTATTGATGAACCCCTTTTCCTGCATCATATTCAAATATGCCTGCTGTTTGTTTACACCAATTCCGATGCTTCCCGGTTTTAATGCGGCTGTTGAAATCATCATGTAACATCTCCTTTCCCTACAGTATATGGGAAAGCAGGGAAACGCCCTATATACTAGCCCATCTTACAATCTTTTCATGATATAAATTTGATGAAAATGCCCTGAAACAAAAACATGAAATATTTTTCAAAAAATTTACAGAAAAGTGTTGCAATCTTTTTGCATCCGTGTATAATAGTGTTATATTAACAACTGAGAACAGAAGTAGTACATCTGAAATGCTGCAAAGAGAGCCTGCATACCGGTGAGAGCAGGAGAGTAAAACAGGATGGAACGTGTCTGGGAGTTGGATTGTCGAACGCTGCGGCATGAGGCAGTTCCGTGTTACCTGACGTTACAGGCCTAAGCGTCGTTCGTTGTGCAAACGGACGGAATTAAGGTGGTACCGCGAGCAATCGTCCTTTGATTTTTTGAAGGGCGATTTTATTTTTATAGAGAGGAAGGAGATTTTATGAATTTTGATATTACAGTAATAGAAAGGTTCTGGCAGCTGCTGTTAAGTGGCGTGCCGGTTATTCTTGGATTGTCCCTGGCTTCCGCATTCTTTGGAACGCTAATTGGTCTGGCGACGGTATTTCTAAGAAGGATGAACAAGGTATTCAATCTGATTGTTGCGGCGTATATTGATCTGTTTCGTGGAACACCGGTATATGTACAGATGTTTTTTATCTATTTCGGTATTCCCAGCCTGGTTCCGGGGCTTAATATCAACAACTGGGTTGCGGGAATTCTGGTATTCTCCCTGAATTCCGGTGCCTATATGTCAGAAATTATGCGTGCCGGTATTGATGGTATTGATAAGGGGCAGATTGAGGCAGCGAAGGCATTGGGAGTATCCGGTAAAGATATTGGAAAAGATATTATTATCCCTCAGGCATTTCGTAATGTACTGCCAGCGGTTATCAATGAATTTATCACACTGACCAAGGAAACCTCCATCGTATCTGTGATTGGTCTGCATGATATGATGTACTGGTTCTATGCGGTTAAGAATCAGACCTATGCGGATTTTGAACCGCTGCTGATTGTGTTCCTTGTGTATTATATTATGAATAAGGTATTGTCCCTCATTGGAAAGGCGATTGAAAGGAAGCTGAAATATGATTAGAGTAGAGCATTTATATAAGAATTACGGTGATAGTGTAAAGGTTCTCTTCGATGTCAATTTTACCTTCGAGGATGGAAAAACCTATGCTATTATCGGCAGCAGCGGCGGAGGAAAGTCAACCTTCATTCGCTGTCTGAATATGCTGGAGGTACCGACCAGCGGGGATATATTTTACAATGAAACAAAAATCAATGATCCGAAAACAGATTTGGCACGTGTCCGTGAAAAAATCGGAATGGTTTTCCAGAATTTCAATTTGTTTGATCACATGAAAGCCATTGACAATGTTACGTATGCACTTCGCAAGGTGAAAAAGATGAACGCGGAGGAAGCCAGAGCGAAGGGACTCTCCCTTTTGGAAAAGGTCGGCTTACGGCATCGTGCAGACGCTTATCCGCATCAGCTGTCCGGTGGTGAAAAGCAGCGATGTGCGATAGCGAGAGCATTGGCGATGGAGCCGGATGTCCTGCTGTTTGATGAGCCGACGAGCGCCCTGGACCCGGAAATGACCGGTGAGGTACTGAAGGTTCTTCAGGATTTGAACCATACCGGTATTACGATGATTGTTGTGACTCATGAGATGAACTTTGCCAAAAAGGTTGCGGATTATGTCATCTACATGGATAAGGGAAATATTGAGGAATGCAGTAAGGCAGCAGAGTTCTTTGAAGAGCCGAAAACGGCAAGGGCAAAGGAATTTCTGTCAAAAATGATATAGAAAAGGAAAGAGAGGAAATAGAAGATGAAAAAGTTACTGACTGGATTGATGGCTGTTGTTATGATGGCTGGACTTGCGGGCTGCGGCAGCAAGGATGATGGAGCAGGAGAGGGAAGCGATACGGCGAAGAAGGAGCTGACCGTTTATACAAATTCCGGCTACAAGCCATATGAGATGGTGGATGAAAAGGGAAATCTGTACGGGTTTGATATCGACGTTATGAATGAGGCTGCCAAACTGGCAGGCTATACCGTGAAATGGGAGGATGTTGATTTTGACGGTATCGTGCCTTCAGTAAAACAGGGAAAAGCAGATATCGGTATTGCAGGCATCACGTATACCGAGGAGCGTGCAAAGCAGGTGGATTTCTCTGATGTATACTATGCAGGAGAGGATGCACAGAACTATGTGCTGACAATGAAGAGCAGCGGTATGAAAAAAACAGAGGATATCAAAGGAAAGAAAATCGGTACGCAGATGGGTACCATTCAGGAATCCATTCTGAACTCTCTGCAGGATGAATATAAGCTGAAGCTGGACAAGAGAAAGGCTTATTCCGATATGGTACTGGAAATGAAAAAGGGAGTCATTGATGCCATGGTCGTTGAAAAAGCAGTAGCAGAGGAGCTTGCGGCAGATAACGAAGATTTGAGCTACTACAAGTTTGAAGCCGGTGCTGAGCTTGCGGGTAATGCAATGATTTTCCAGAAGGACAACAAATTGAAGGATGAATTCAACAAAGCCATCAAAACGATGAAGGAAAACGGAAAGATGGATGAGTTGGTAAAGAAGTATTTTAAATAGCAACATAACCGCAGATTGTTTGGGTCTGCGGTTTTCTTATACCGTGATGCTGGTTGGCTAAAAAAACAAGAAAAAAGCTTGCATTATCAAAGTATACGGGGTATGGTTAAGCTGTACAGGGGGAGACACCCATCATAAAAAGACGAAGGTACAAAGAGGATGAGAAAATGAAGCGTATAGAGGTCATTGATGAGCAGGGTGTTCATCTGCAAAATACCTATGAGCGCCGAGCAAGAGGACTGGTGAAAAAAGGCAGGGCGTACTATGTGACAGCATCCTGCATCTGTCTGTTTACGCCGCCGGAAAACATGGAGGAAAAGACTTTGGAGACAAATAATAAGAAGGATATCCTAACAAGGATTGATACAATTTTACAGCAGAAGGAATATCTGCAGGAGGCATTTTCGGCAATTGAGAAAATACCGCATGATCTGAATGAGGAGCTGACTGCCATTCGAACGAAAACGATTTTGGAGATCGTAGAGGCCAGAGAAAAAACGAATCAGGAAGTCGTTGCGCTGCTTCGTGCAATGCTGGATCAGGATGTAACACCGCAAGGTGAGTAAAAGCGAGGAGCTGAGAAGACTGGGGAGAATATTCCACAGTCTTTTTTTGTCGATGAAAATCAGGCTTAAAACATGAACACCTCACATAGGATAGATTGAGGTGATAGCGATGATCAAAGCATGTGTCCTGTGTGGAGTTTGTATATCTGTATTTCTAACCCCTGTGCAGGCTAAGGAAGAAGTGGTACAGGGGGTGGTTCAGGTACAGGATGATACCGGAAAACCCCTTGAGGGAGCCGCATTTCAGCTTATCAGCTATGGGGAGCCTCTGCAGGAGCTGACCAGTGATAAAACGGGCAGAATCGTTTTACATGATCTTGATTACGGAGAATATCAGCTCATCCAGACGCAGACAGATTATGGCTATCAGAAAACAAAACAGCGCATCAGCTTTGTATATGATGGAACACAGGAGAAGAAGCAAAGCTGGAAGGTTGTAAATGAACGTATGCTGGGGACGGTAAAGCTTCGTATCCGGCAGGAGAATGATGAAAAAATATCCCATGTTTCCATGGAGCTGCTGGATGAGCAGGGGAAGAAGCTTCGGAATATCACCAGTGACAGGGACAGTATTGAACTGCAGAAGCTGCCAATAGGCACATATCGTCTGCATCTGGATGAAAAGGAAAAGGATTACCACTTGAAGGAGGATGTGACCTTTGCGATAACACCATACAACTATAATCGCAGCTATGTGCTGACGCTTCATCTGGAACCGGTTAAACAAACGCAGGAGGATTACACCTTTGCCTTCTGTTTTATCATGGCGGTGCTGGGTCTGTTCGCCTGGCTGATTTACTTTTTCAGAAAACAAAGTCTCACACAATTCCTTGATGATTTCATGGTATAATGCTCACACATGTGAAAGGAGGAAGGTCAGTGATTGAAGATCTTCTGAGCTACAATGAGGAATTTGTAAAGAACAAGGGCTATGAGCCTTATCAAACAAGCAAATATCCGGATCGGCGTCTGGCTATCGTTACCTGTATGGATACGCGGCTGATTGAGCTGCTGCCGGCAGCACTTGGTATAAAAAACGGCGATGCAAAAATTATAAAGAACGCAGGAGGAGTTATTACACATCCTTTTGGCAGTGTTGTACGAAGTCTTTTGATTGCCATTTATGAACTGGGTGTGGAGGAAATTCTGGTAATCGGTCACACGGATTGCGGTGTACAGCATATGGATGCCGAAAATTTGCTGGAGAATATGCGTAAGCGCGGTATTTCGAACAACGCCATTGAATCTCTGCGATACTGCGGAATTGATTTTGACCGCTGGCTGGAGGGCTTTGATGATGGCTGTGTGAGTGTGGCAAAGAGTGTGGAGCTGTTAAAAAAACATCCTCTCATACCAAAGGATGTGCGTATTTACGGATTTATGATGGATTCCACCAGTGGCAAGCTGAGCAGTGTTTCAGAATAGGGACAGGGCTGTCAGCTCATCTTCATGTATAAGGGCGCCCGGTATGGAAACGATATATCCGCAAATGCGATTGGCAATGCGAAGCGTATCCTGCCAGCTATAGCCCTGCTCGCGCAACGCGATGATGCTGCCGATATGGGCATCTCCGGCACCGATTGTATCCTGAATTTGAACCGCTTCTGTAGGAATGTGTGTACATTTTCCTTCCTGCTGCAGCAGACATCCCCGTGAGCCAAGGGTGATGATAACGATATTGTGTGTACGTTCATAGAGACTTTCTGCGGCCTGTTGAGCAGTCGGACAGCCGGTAAAGCTGCAGGCTTCCTCTTCATTTAGATGCAGTATGCAGTGCAGGTTGAACAGCGTCTTGATACAGCCTTGCGAAAGTGCGGACAGTCGTGGACCGGGGGCAAAATAGATGATAAGCTGCGGATGCTTTTGCAGATAATCGAGAATGTATATGCCAGTTTTCTCTTCCAGCTCCAGACCGCACACATAGACGGTATCAACACCATAGGAATCCAGCAGGGAGAACCATTCCTTCTGAAATCGGTATTCCGCACCATGGTGGCTGAGAAAGGTGCGCTCACCATCTGACTCCACCAGACAGAAACAGCAACCGTTTTCTTCCTTGCTTTCCAGCAGAATGTCAATCCTGTGTTCCTGTAGCTGGCGGCGGACAAAGTCACCGTAGATTCCGGTACCTACCGGAGAAAAGAATAGCGGGTCACCACCAAGCAAACGGCACATCCATGCGGCATTAAAGGCACAGCCGCCAAGGGAAAGCGTCTGTGATTCGATATTGATATCCTCCTGTCGTACAGGAAGATGAGGAATTCTAATGATAACATCGGCCACACTGGAGCCGATGAATGCAATATGCTGTTTCATATGTATCACCACAGGTATTATATCGCAAATCAGGCAAGGAGGAAATCATTTGAAGAAAAAAACATATACGGTGGCCGGGGCTGCATTCACTGCCGCAGCACTCGCACTCTCGTATCATGAGAACCGCTGTCTGGATGTATGTCATCTGCGGGTGCGCAGTGCGAAGCTTCCTGCCTCTTTTGCAGGATTTCGAATTGTACAGTTGTCCGATCTGCATACTACACGCTTTGGGTATCATCAAAAGCATCTGCTTCGCAAAATCCGTATGAGTGCACCGGACATCATTGTTATCACAGGAGATTTGATCGATCGGCGCAGAACTGCAAAGAATACAATGCAGCCGGTTGTACAGCTGATAAAACAGGCGGTTACAGTGGCACCGGTGTATTATGTGCCGGGAAATCATGAAGCGGTTTCCCCCATATATCCGCATTTGAAGCAGGTGCTGCTGGATTACGGGGTGCAGGTATTGGAGAACAGCAAGCTGGAGCTGTCGCGCAAGGAGGAAAGCATATCCATTCTGGGGCTGAAGGATAAAAAATTCTATCCCTATGCATCGGATCGGTATTTCATGAATCTGCATAACCTCATGCAGACCGTAGATACATCCTTTTCTATCCTGCTCTCTCATCGTCCGGAGCATTTTGCGGATTATGCAAAGGAGGGCGTATCCCTGGCATTCTGCGGACATGCACATGGCGGTCAGATTGTAGTACCGAAGCTGGGGGCGCTGTATGCGCCGGATCAGGGAATCTTTCCTTCCTATACGGATGGAATCTATGAACATAAGGGGTGTACCATGGTCGTATCGAGAGGGCTCGGAAACAGTCGGGCACCGCAGCGGATCAATAACCGGCCGCAGGTAATGGTGGTAACGCTTTTCCCGGAGGAAATAAGAAATTGATGATTGAAAAAAGCATTTTGCCAATGCTGTGTTTGTAAAGAAAACGTAAGTAAAATAACAGACAGCCTGTTTCAGATAGGCTGTCTGTTATTTTAATGAACGAACCGCATAAATGTATTTCGTAGTTAATATATATTGCTTATTCACATAGATAATAGAATTATCAGGTGTTAAGACTGTCTGGGTTACTTCCAAAAGAGGAGTTCCCACAATACAATTTAATTGCTTTGCAAATTCCTTGGTTGCAAATATAATTTTAAAATAATCCTCAAACTTCGCCGGATGCATGCCAGTTTCTTTTGTGACGAGATGTAGAAGAGATGTTTTTTCCAGCTTTTTCTTTAATAGGAATTGAAATGAGTCGGGAAAAAAATCGACTTCGACAATACATGGTACATCGTCCACAAGACGTACGCGTTTTATTCGAATCAACGGTGCAGTTGTACCAAAAATCGTATTTATTTCAGTTTCATCATGGCATACGGTACTTTCTATAATCTGTGTTGAAGGCTTGGCTTTCATTCGCAAGCATGTATCTGTAAAACTTCCACCTGAGAAGAATTCCTCTGTGTAAACCTGTGTTTTCACATAGGTTCCTTTTCCATGCTTTTTGATAAGTAGGTCCTCGTTGACAAGCTGTTGTATAGCATTTCGTACAGTTACACGACTTACGCGATATATCTCGCTCAGCTTCAATTCAGGGGGGATGCGATCTCCCGGTTTGTACTTTCCACTCTTTATTTGCGTAGCTAATTCATTATATAGCTGTTCCTGCAGTGTGATTGCATTTAATTGTTTGATTTCCTGCATGGGCCCTCCTATAAATCCTATCATTCCGTTTAACACTATGTTCATTATAATGAATTCTACGTGTGAACGCAATCACAGATAGTATTATTTCATCATATTTTTTAAATATAGCGGTCACCTTTTTTTATACAGTACTTGACAGCGGTTACATGACATGTTAGAATGTCGTTAGTTAATACAATATAATACAACTGGAGGATGGAATATGAAAAGAAAAATTGTGTTAGCGTCACATGGAGGATTAGCGAGCGGATTATATGATACAGCAAAAATGATTGTTGGAAAGCTTCCATTTGATGTTGAGATTTATTCTCTACAGCCCGGCGGTCTTGCAGAGGACTACGGTAGGAAATTGAAAAAGGAAATTGCCGCACATATGAATACAGAATATGTAATCTTGACTGATTTATATGGTGCCAGTGTCTTTACAGCAATGTATTTATGCACAAAGCTTGATAATGTTCGATTATTTTCAGGGATGAATCTAAACATGCTGCTTTCCGTATGTTTGGAGCATCCTGCACCTTTAAACGAAACAGATATCGAGCAAATCCTGCATGATGCAAAAAGTGGTATACAGTTTACTCAGCAGTCAAAAGAATGCGAAAGGGAAGAATTTTAAAGGAGAAAGTATGAATAGAAAATTTCTAAATTTATTTAAAAATGAAAAACCGATATTGGCAATGCTTCATCTGAAAGGGACAAGTGATGAAGATATTGTTAGACGCTTTAAAGAAGAAATTGCAATCTATGCTGAAAATGGTGTGGACTGCATTATAGTTGAAAATTATTTTGGGAATTATCGGCATATGGAAATGGCGCTTGATTATATCTCAAAGCTAAACCTTGTTATTCCGTATGGCGTGAATTGTCTGAATGTAGATCCCATGGGGTTTGAATTAGCTGAAAAATATGGTGCAAGCTTTGTACAGTTGGATTCAGTGGTCGGACATGTTAAACCGCGTGATGAAGCAACCTTGGATGCATTCTTCAAACTGTACCGTGAACGCTATCAGGGGATGGTGTTAGGTGGTGTACGGTTTAAATATCAGCCAGTTTTATCACGAAATAGCATTGAAGAGGATTTGCAGATTGCAATGCAGCGATGTGATGCTATCTGTGTTACACAGGATGCCACAGGACAGGAAACCTCACTCGATAAGATTATACAATTCCGCAACGGTATTGGAGACTTCCCGTTGATTGTGGGCGCAGGTGTAACTCCCGAAAATATGGCAAAGCAGTTTGCATATGCAGACGGCGCTATTGTCGGTAGTTATTTCAAAGATAACTATAGGGATGAAGGAGAAGTTTCTCAAGAGCATGTAAGAGAGATTGTGAAGGCTGCTCAGAAAGTAAGAGGTAAGTAATATGATAAAGCTGTTGCGAATTGATCATCGTTTACTGCATGGACAGGTTGCGTTTTCATGGACAAAATTTCTGGAATCTGATTGCATTCTAATTGCCAGCGATAATTTAATGAAAGATGAATTGAAAATGAGTGCAATGCGTATGGCGAAACCAACGGGTGTCAAGCTGGTTATGAAAAGTATTGAAGACTCTATAAAGGCATTGAATAGTGGTGTTACAGATAAGTATAAACTCTTTATTATTGTGGAAAGTGTAGAAGATGCATACCGATTGGCGAGCGGTTTTCCTGCTATTAAAAGTATAAATATTGGCGGTATGAAGGCTAGAGAGGATCGCAAGCAAATATCAAAAGCAGTATTTGTAAGTGAAGAGGACATAGAGAAACTGAGGATACTAAAAGACAGGGGAATTGAATTGGAGGTTCGTCTGGTACCCAGTGATTCAAAGCAAAATGCTTTGGATCTTGTGAAATAGAGAGGAAAGAGGTAGAAAGATATGAGTGATAATTTATTGATACAAGCTCTGCTGATAACTTTGGTTGCGTTTATTGGTTATATGCATTGTTATTGGGGATCTACGATGAACAACCGCCCGATTATCGTTGCACCTCTTGTTGGATTGGTATTGGGCGATATGACAACCGGTATCATGGTAGGAGCAACATTAGAGCTTATTTTCTTGGGGGCTGTACCTATTGGTGCCAGCAATCCACCTGATATCACGTCCGGTGCCATCATCGGGACATCTTTCGTAATTCTTACGGGGCAGGAAGTTGGCGCGGCTGTTGCACTAGCAGTGCCGGTTGCGACTCTTGTTCTGCTTTTTGATAATTTGCAAATGATGTTTATCTTAACATGGGCTACACATATGGCGGATTCATATGCGAAAAAAGGAGATTATAAAAAAGTAGAATGGGTTGCACGTTTTGCAGGTATTGGAAATAAACTAATTTTAGCTATAGTTGTCGGTGTCGCATTTTATTTAGGGGTACCGGTCATTAAGGATGTATTGGCAGTCATTCCGCAATTTATAATTGATGGTATGGATGTGGCGGCAGGAATTCTGCCAGCTGTCGGGTTTGCCATGCTGGCAAGGATGATTGTTACAAAAGAATTGTCTCCTTACTTGTTAGCTGGATTTCTGTTAGCTGCATATATGGAAATGCCTGTATTCGGTGTAGCACTGGCAGGCTTGGTGATTGCCGGTCTTACATTCTTTCATGATAGTAAAAAACAAAGGGAGGTAGTAGTGGATGACAACGAATTTTAATGAGGCGAAGTTGACAAAAAGTGATTTACGCAAAGTGTTTATGCGTTCCTGTACATTAGACAGTGCATGGAATTATGAGCGTCAACAGAATTTGATGTATTGTTACTCCATGATTCCCGTGTTAAAGCGACTTTATGGCAATGACGAAGAAAAAATGGCAGATGCGTTATGCAGACACTTGGAATTCATGTCATGTACGCCCCATCTTGTAACCTTGCTGATGGGAATTACAGGCGCTATGGAAGAAGAAAATGCAAAGGATGAAAATTTTGATGCAGCAAGCATAAGCGCAGTAAAAACATCGTTAATGGGACCGATGGCAGGAATTGGCGATGCCTTTTTCTGGGGAACCTTATTGACGATTGCGATTGGTGTTTCAGTATCCTTTGCAAAACAAGGAAGTATCATTGGTCCGATTGCATTTCTATTGATTATCAATATTCCAGGCTTTCTAGCTCGCTATTATTGCCTGCATGCCGGCTTTAAATACGGTGTCAAATTTTTTGGTGATAGTGAGAACAGCCGTATGATTGAGAATATAACAAAGGCAGCGTCTATCCTTGGTTTAATGGTTATAGGGGCTATGATAGCATCCACGGTCAGCATCAGTATACCATTTGAAATTGGTGTAAAAGGCGCAAAAGAACCAATACAAACGTATATCGATCAAATAATGCCATGTCTTCTTCCGCTTACAGCTTTTGGTATCATGTATTGGCTGTTGGGGAAAAACGTTAAAACAACAACGATTCTTGTATGTTTAATCATTCTGGCATGTATCGGGACATTCTTTGGTTTATTATAGAAGTTAATGAACCGTATGCATTGAGCTAAAAAGTATACATATTCATTCTTGTATACTTTTTTTACTACCATCAGAAATAATAGCAAACATAAGCTGTTGTTTTCAATTGCAAGTAAATGTTAATCTGGGAGAACACAATGCTTGTTCATTAAGCTTAGAAATGCATGTAGATGCTGCGATTTTATTCGCCATTTGAAAAAATCGGAAAGGATTGATGGAATCCTTGCTTGCATCATCTGCTCCCTTTCATAAGAATTTACCACGCAGCCAGTTATTCCTGATGTTTCAAGTGACTGTAATGAAAGCGGATAGGGGTAGGACATTCACTGCTCTGTTTGCGTAATCAGTATGCGTTTGCTATAATATGTCCATATGAATAAGCGAATTAGTGTATGATGCGCTGTCGCCGTACATAGGAAATGGAAGAAGAAAATGAAAACTACACGTGAATGGAAACAGGTTACGATAACAAAAAAAGGAACTAAGAAGCTACAGAGCGGCCATCCCTGGGTATATGAGGGAGAGGTGCTGGCTCTTGAAGCGAATATACAAAATGGAGATATTGTGGATGTGTTTTCTGAAAAAGGCAGCTATCAGGGAAGCGGACTGTATAACGGAAATTCACGAATCCGTATCCGCCTGCTATCCCGTAATGCCAATGACAGATTCGATGAGGATTTTTTTTACCGCCGTTTGCAGCATGCAATCAGCTACCGTGCAACAGTTATGGGAGAGGATTTTGATGCCTGTCGCCTGATTTTCGGAGAGGCTGATTATTTACCCGGACTGACAGTTGACCGTTTTCATGATTTGCTGGTCGTGCAGACACTTTCCTATGGTATGGAGCAGCGAAAGGATATGCTGTTTCCCATGCTTGTGAAGATTTTGAGAGATGAATATCATGTAGCTATCAGAGGAATCTATGAGCGTAATGATGTGGGAATCCGTAAGCTGGAGGGCCTTGAGAAAACAAAAGGCTGGTATGCGCATTCCGTTTTGCCGAAGCATCCGGAAAGCTGTCTTACCAGCATAGTTGAGAATGGTATTTCCTATGATGTGGATGTTGAAAATGGTCAGAAAACCGGATTTTTTCTCGATCAGAAATACAATCGGGCTGCGATTGCACGCATTGCGAAGGGAAAGCATGTTCTGGATTGCTTTACCCATACCGGCAGCTTTGCTTTGAATGCCGCAAAGGGTGGGGCAGCGCATGTACATGCCGTGGATATTTCTCAGACAGCGATTGATATGGCACAGCACCATGCGGATATAAACGGATTACAGGAGCGGATGAGCTTTGAAACAGCGGATGTATTTGATCTTTTTAAGGCTTTGAAAAAACAGCCGCGTGTATATGATATGATCATTCTGGATCCACCGGCCTTCACCAAATCCAGAGAAACGATTTCTCATGCAGTAAAGGGATATCGGGAAATCAATACTGCTGCTATGAAGCTGTTACCAAGAGGCGGATATCTGGCAACCTGTTCCTGTTCTCATTTCATGAATGAGGGTCTGTTTAAAAGCATGCTGCATGAGGCGGCGCTGGCAGCAGGCGTATCTCTTCGCCAGATTGAGGCAAGACAGCAGAGCTGCGATCATCCGATCCTCTGGAACGTACCGGAAACATCGTATTTGAAGTTCTATATCTTTCAGATTGCATAATTGAAGGAAGCTGCGGTTCATACTAGAAATAAATGAGGTAGTAAAGTTATGGTTCATATATATATTGATGCAGAATTTGACGCAGTAAAAATCAATGGGAAGTACTGTCAGATGGTGGTGTCCCTAGGGGCGGTTCTGAAAAAGGATGCGCAGGAGGCAACCTTTTATTCACTGGTCTGTCCTAAAAACTTTCGGCGTCTGACTTCTGTGGTACGTAAAATGACACATTTAAAGGATAGCGATATCCGCAATGCAAACAGCTTTCCGGATGTTTTAAAACAGTTTATGCAATGGCTGCAGCCCTATATGGAATCTTCTTCCTGCCGTATGTATAGCTTTGGACCGGATGATCGAAGAACCCTGTTGCAGGAATGTGCACGACATCATTGCGATCCGTCTTTGTTTGAAGGAATTCTTGATTTACAAAAGCAGATTTCAGCAAAGGTAACGTATCAGAATGTGCTGGTATCCGCAACCTTATCACTGGATGATTTAAAGACTGCTTATGCGATAGAAGGGGCAGTGGAGCATAATGCCCTGACAGATGCATCCGATCTCATGCGGATTCATCAGGCTTCCCTGCTGCAGGATCCGGACCGTAAGGCTGTACAGGAAATCGTAGAGCGTAAGCTGGCAAAGCAGCGCGAAGTTGCACAAAAACAGCAGGAAAAGCTGCTGCGGATTATGAAGGAGCGTTTTTCACAGTATACCGTATTGAAGTGTCCTGTTCGATTGTATCCGGAAATTGTTGAACAGTTTCGCCTGTGGGAGGAGCGTGATCGTAATTTCCATATCAATATTCAGAAAGACAGCATCCTTCTGGATGGCAGAGAGCTTCCAAGAGAGCAGACGAAGATTTCTATGCGGATTGATATCGAAGAGATTCCAAGTGTAACCCTTAGCTTCACACAGGGCGAGAATGTCATTGAAAAGAAATATCTGCTCATTTACCGCAATGCCACCATGGTGGAGAATATACTGAGAAGGATGCTGCAGCATGGAAACGGCTAAGCGGCAGGCTCAGCTTTTGCATCTGTATCTTCTGGAGCTGAAGAACACCTTGAAAAAAGTGGATGCATTAAACGTATTGCAGAGAAATCCATATATAAGAAGTAAAGCCGCAAAGCTGGTATTGCAGGAAGTAAGTGAAAGTATGCAGCACTGTCTGGATGCACAGCTTGTATTTCTTGCTTCTGTATCCCGTTTACAGCTAAGTGATGAAGCGGGATTAAAAGGTGTGCGGGGAGCCAGTCAGATTCTATTTGATTTTCAGGATGAGATTTTGCGGCAGGAAATTCTGCATCAGCTGCTGTTGAAGGAAGAAACACTGCAGCATCGCTTACAGCAGTTCATGACGGTAAATGAACACCTGCTGCATAAAGTGCTGGAGCTACCAGATCAAACGAGATATGAAAAACAGCCCTGATAGCTGCCTGGGCTGTTTTTATCGTGGTTATTCATATCATTTGGTTATATATGATCATTGTATGGAATCTTTTCACTCTATGGAATAGGAATTTTTATGAAGAAAGGTTTTCTATATGTACCTGTGTGAGTAATGAAAAAGCACTGATTCATTTATGATGGGCTTTACTTGAACGTATGGTTGTCCGAAATAAGCTTTTTGTTCCTGCGTTTCTTTAAAAAACAGCTACTTCTATATTTAATGTGTCTTATTCACTGCATTTTGTAAACAATAAGCTGAGTTCCTCCTGCATGCGATTTGAAATTCATCATCTTAGTTTCCTAGTGCCGTCCTTATGAAAGATTCTGTGCAGTCTGCATTCTACAATAAACAGTGTGAAAAGAAGGACAATACATTGCAGGAAACAGAGAATGACTCCGTAGATTCCGCATGCTGTATCACTTTTTCCATACAGCAACAGCATACAAGGAAAAGAAAACGCAGCACTGAACCAACCCCAGATCAACCAGACTCTGCCAAATTGTACATGTGCTGTTTTCCATGTATCTTCATTTTTCATAGACAGGGGTGTGCGGTATCCGAAAAGTTCATTGATTTCCTTTGGGGGATGCTTTTGAAAATAGAAGCCAAATCCTATCATGGAAAAGGGGATCAGAAGATTCATGATGAGCATAAACAACCAGAAAGCCATAAGAAAACCTCCTATTCAAGCATAGTATAGCATCATTTAACATTCATGTCATGGAAATGTACTGTCTGCTTTTCTTCGTCTTCTCTTTTTGTTTATACAACTAAGAGATTACGTATTCGCGAATCGTGCGGAGAAGCCAGCTAAGCAACTGCCGTGGTATATGAAGATCTGTGAAACTGCTGTTTTCTATTGTAGAATGCTCAGTTGATATATTCATGTTATTTCGTTGAAAACGCTTATTTCATATAATATAGAACAGGGAAAGCCAATCCTTATGAACTCCATGTAAAAAAATCTTGCAATACGTCAGATATATGGTAAAATACTGAGTGATAAAAGGTCCTTTAAGATAATCCAGAGAGGTTATGAAGGCGAACACCAAACCTGAAGTGTATAGAAAGGGTCCTTTTGTGTATCAAAACGGACCCTTTTATGATAGGACCGGCAGGAGGAAAGCATATGAACAAGAACAGTTTACTGAAAATCTGTGACTTAACGAGTGAAGAGATTTTTCACATTCTTGAGGATGCTGCTGCTTTTTCCAGTTCTCAATCAGATTGGCAATTTCCGCGTAAAACGCTGGTTGCTAATCTTTTTTTTGAGCCGAGCACGCGGACACATTTCTCATTTGCCAGCGCGGAGCATCAGCTGGGCGCCTGTGTGGAAAATTTCACTGCACAGGGAAGCAGCGTGGAAAAGGGCGAAAGCCTGTATGACACGGTAAAGACATTTGAAAGCATCGGCTATGATGCCGTGGTCATCCGTCACAGTCAGGATGAATACTTCAAAGAGCTGGAAGATATCCGAATTCCAATCCTGAATGCAGGTGATGGCTGTGGGAATCATCCGACCCAGTGTCTGCTGGATCTGCTTACCATATATCAGGAATTTCAGACATTTCAGGGAATTAAGGTGGCGGTCATTGGTGACATTACACATTCCCGTGTTGCAAACAGCATCAAGGAAGCACTTGGTATGCTGGGGGGAGAGGTAGCCTTCTCCGGTCCCGATGAATGGGTCGCAAAGGATGCCTATTACAAGCGTGTGGATGAGGCAGTACAATGGGCGGATGCTGTTATGATGCTTCGCATTCAGCATGAGCGTCATAAGGAAACCATGGCAATGAGCAGGGCGGAATATCTGGAGCGCTACGGTCTGACGAAACAGCGTGCAGCCATGATGCAGCCGCATGCCATCATCATGCATCCGGCACCGGTCAACCGCGGTGTGGAAATCGACAGCGATCTGGTGGAGGCGGAAAACAGCCGCATCTTTAAGCAGATGAGCAATGGAGTTCTTGTGCGCAAGGCAGTGATCAAACGCGCACTGGGATATGAATTTGAATAAGAAGCTACATAAAAATACATAGAAAAGAGGTGCAGTTATGAAACTGATTCAGCAGGCCCGCATCCTTACAAAAGGAAATGAAACAGAGATAATGGATGTGCTGTTTGATGAAACACAGATTGTGAAAATCGCAAAGCATATCGATCCTGCATTGGCGCAGGAGGTAATACCGGCAGAGAATTGTGTACTGCTGAGCGGATTGATCGATGTACATGCCCATCTGCGTGAGCCGGGCTATACGCATAAGGAAACAATTGCCAGTGGGACGGCTGCTGCAGCCCATGGCGGCTTTACCACCATAATGGCAATGCCCAATGTCATCCCGTATCCGGACAATACGGAAACGATGAAGACATATCTGACGAAAATCAAACAGGACAGCCGTGTGCATGTGATTCCCTATGCCTGTATCACAAAGGCGGAGGCGAGTCAAAAGCTGAGTGATATGGAAGGACTGAGCGCCATGGGGATTCATGCCTTCAGTGATGACGGTGTTGGTGTGGCAACAGCGGATATGATGAAGGCGGCCATGCAGAAGTGCCGTGATGTTGACGGTATCATCGCTGCCCATACCGAGGATATGAGCTATCGCAAGCCGAATGCCTGCATGCACGAAGGCATCCGCAGTAAACAGCTTGGTCTTACCGGGATTCCCAGTGCCTGTGAATATGCACAGTTCCAACGGGATTTGGCACTTGTCAGGGAAACCGGCTGCCGCTATCATGTATGCCATATGAGTGCGCAGGAAAGTGTGGAATCCCTGCGCAGGGCAAAGAAGGAAGGACTGGATGTCAGTGGTGAGGTAACGGCACATCACCTGCTGCTGAATGAAATGGCAGTAGAAAATGCCAATCATAAAATGAACCCGCCACTGCGCAGCGAGGAGGACCGTCAGGCTCTGATTCAGGGACTGCTGGATGGTACGATCGATATGATTGCCAACGATCATGCACCGCACAGCGAGGAAGAAAAAAGCAGAGGGATGGAAAAGGCTCCCTTTGGTATTGTTGCACTGGAAACCGCGTTTCCACTGCTGTACACCCGCTTTGTGAAGGAGGAGGGCATCTTCACGCTGGAACAGCTGGTGTACTGGATGAGCGAGGCGCCTGCCAAACGCTTTCAAATGGAGCGCAGGGGAAAACTGAAGGAAGGAAACGCTTCGGATTTTGTACTGATGGATCTGGACAGCGTACGAAAGATAGAGAAACAGGGATTCTATTCCATGGGAAAAAACACACCGTTTGACGGTATTGTCTGCAGCGGCTTTGCGGTGAAGACATTTGTGGATGGAATCTGCGTATACGATAACAGGGAGGGTTTGCTGAAATGAAAAAGCGACTATTGATTCTTGAAGACGGCAGTGTTTATGAAGGAATCGCCTTTGGAGGCGACCGGTATCAGATGGGAGAGCTGATCTTCCAGACAGGAATGAGCGGGTATCAGGAAATTATCTCCGATCTGTCCTACTATGGACAAATCGTCATGATGACCTATCCTGCCATGGGAAACTGTGGAATCAACCGTGATGACTTTGAGAGTATTTCACCGAAGATGTTCGGCTTTGTTGTCAAGGAATACTGTGAAACACCGAGCAACTTCCGCAGTGATATGACACTCGATGCGTTTATGAAGCTGAAGGGCATTCCGGGAATTGCGGATATCGATACGCGTGAAATTACAAGAAAGATCAGAGATCATGGTACATGCAAGGCAATCATGGCGGATGCGGATGCCGATGTGGAGGCGATTGTGAAGCAGCTGCGGGAAAGTGAGTTACCAAAAGACGGTGTACAGGCAGTATCTACAGTGAAGCCGTTCCCGATTCCATCCCGTGGGCAGAAGGTCGTTATGGTGGACATCGGAACAAAGTTTGCCGTGATCCGCGAGTTTAACATGCGCGGCTGTGATCTGATTGTCGTACCTTACAATATGAGTGCACAGGATATTCTGGCCATTCATCCGGATGGCATCGTCTACAGCGGCGGACCGGGAGCACCGGAAGATATTCCGGAAACGGTAGCTACCTGTAAAGAGCTGCTGGGCAGTGTGCCGATGCTGGGCATCGGTCTGGGACATGAGGTCATTGCGGCTGCATGCGGCGCAAACGTTGTAAAAATGAAGGTTGGTCACCATGGAAACTCTTCTCCGGTGCGCAATCTGAAGAAACAGAAAATCGAGTTTACTGCACAGAATCACGGCTATGAGGTGGAACCGGACTCCATAAAGGGAACCGGACTGATCACCACCTATACCGCACTGAATGATGGCTCCATAGAAGGCTTTACCCATGAAACCTATCCGCTGTACTCTTACTCCTTTGAGCCGGAGGCAGCACCGGGTGCGGATGACTGTACCTATATATTCGATGATTTCTGCAATGTAATGAAGGAAAGGAGTGCTGAATAGAATGCCGAAAAGAAACGATATAAAGAAAATCATGGTGATTGGCTCCGGTCCGATCGTCATTGGACAGGCAGCGGAGTTTGACTATGCCGGCTGTCAGGCCTGCACCTCTTTGCGCGAGGAAGGCTATGAGGTTATTCTGATCAACTCCAATCCGGCAACGATTATGACGGATACTGTTATTGCGGACCGTGTATATATTGAGCCGCTGACGCTGGAATTTGCGAGCCGTGTCATCTATAAGGAACGTCCGGATGCTATTTTGGGCAGTCTGGGAGGACAGACCGGTTTAAATCTGGTTGTTGAGCTGGCAGAAAGCGGTATTCTGGATGAATATCACGTGGAAATTCTGGGAACGGCACTGGACGCCATTGAGAAGGCAGAGGACCGTGATAAATTCCGTGAGCTGATGTATGAAATCGGGGAACCGGTACCGGAAAGTGTGATCGTACATACGATTGAGGAAGCGGTGGCATTCGCATGTGAAAACGGCTATCCGGTTGTGGTACGTCCTGCGTTTACTCTGGGTGGAACCGGGGGCGGTTTCGCACACAGTGAGGAAGAGCTGCGGGTAATCTGCGATAACGGTTTAAAAATCTCTCCGGTTCACCAGTGCCTGATCGAACAGAGCATCGCCGGCTATAAGGAAATCGAATACGAGGTTATGCGTGACAATGCGGATAATGCAATCGTTGTCTGCAATATGGAAAATGTCGATCCGGTTGGTATTCACACCGGTGATTCCATCGTTGTTGCGCCAACGCAGACGCTGACGGACAGAGAATGCGGCATTATGCGTGCATCAGCGCTGAAAATCATCCGCGCATTGAAAATCTGCGGCGGCTGCAATGTACAGCTGGCACTGGATCCAAACAGCTTCAACTACTATGTCATTGAGGTCAATCCGCGGGTATCCCGCTCCTCTGCTCTTGCCTCCAAGGCGACCGGCTATCCGATTGCCAAGCTTGCGGCGAAGGTGGCTGTCGGTCTGACACTGGATGAAATTATCAATCCGGTCACAACGACCAGCTATGCCTGTGTGGAGCCTTGCATCGATTATGTTGTCACAAAATTCCCGCGTTTTGCCTTTGATAAATTCCCGAAGGCAGATCGTACGCTGGGTACACAGATGAAGGCAACCGGTGAGGTTATGTCCATAGGACGTACCTTCGATGAAGCGATTTTAAAGGCTATCCGCTCTCTGGAAATGAAGACGGATCACCTGGAACAAAAGGATATCAACGCGATGAATGAGGATGCCTTATGGAAGAAGCTGGCACAGTGTGATGATGAGCGCATCTATGTCATAACCGCATTGCTTCGAAAGGGTGCGGATATCGAGGATATCTTTGCAGTAACGAAGATGGATCGCTACTTCCTGAACCGCTTTAAAAACATCGTTGCACAGGAAACCGTTATCCGGCAGCATCCGATGGATCTAAACGTTCTGCAGGCTTCCAAGAAAATGGGCTTTGCGGATTCCTGGATTGCAAGAAGCTGGAATGTAGAGGAAGCTGCTCTCTACGATACAAGAAAACAAAACGGCATTATGCCGGTCTATAAAAATGTGGATACGTGTGCAGGGGAGTATGTATCGCATACACCGTATCTGTATTCCACCTATGAGCATGAAAACGAATCCGTATGCAGTGACAACCGCAAAATCATCGTACTCGGCTCCGGTCCGATTCGTATCGGTCAGGGTGTGGAGTTTGACTATGCGACCGTACACTGTGTAAAGACGATTCGTGAACGCGGCTATGAAGCGATTGTTATCAACAATAATCCGGAAACCGTGTCAACGGATTATTCCATTTCCGATAAGCTGTATTTTGAACCGCTGACGATTGAGGATGTTATGCATGTCATTGATCTGGAACAGCCCCTTGGTGTTGTCGTGCAGTTCGGCGGGCAGACGGCAATCAATCTGGCAGACAAGCTTGTTGCGCGCGGTGTAAAAATTCTGGGAACCTCTCTGGAAAATATCGACCGTGCCGAGGACCGTCATGAATTTGAGGAAATGCTGCACCAGCTGGATATTCCGCAGCCGCAGGGAGAAACTGCCGTCGAGGTTGAGGAAGCAGTGAAGATTGCGAATCGTATCGGATATCCGGTACTGGTGCGCCCATCCTATGTATTGGGCGGACGTGCGATGGAAATTGTGCACAACGATGACGACTTGCGTGTCTATATGGCAACGGCAGTGAAGGAAATCAGCCATGATGCACCGATTCTGGTCGATAAATATATCATCGGTAAGGAAATGGAAGTGGATGCAATCTGTGATGGAGAGCATGTGTACATTCCGGGAATCATGGAGCATATCGAGCGTGCCGGTGTGCATTCCGGTGACTCCATCAGTGTCTATCCGGCTCCGACGGCAAGTCAGAAGGTAAAGGATACCATTATCGATTATGCGACACGCATCGGTAAGGGATTCCATTTCATCGGTCTGTATAATATACAGTTCATCGTGGAAACCGATAAGAAAAGCGGGGAAGAAAGAGTGTATGTTCTGGAGGTTAATCCTAGAAGCTCCCGTACCGTACCATTCCTCAGCAAGGTTACGAATGTTGGGATGTCCTATGTGGCAACACGCTGTGTTCTGGGAGATTCTTTAAAGGATCAGGGCTACGAGGAAGGCGTGCATCCGGAAGGGGAGCGTGTCTTTGTCAAGGCACCGGTATTCTCCTTTGCGAAGCTGCGAAGTGTTGATACGACACTGGGACCGGAGATGAAATCAACCGGAGAAGCACTGGGCGGCGATGTAACGCTGGAAAAGGCATTATACAAGGCGCTGCTGGCAAGTGGTGTGAAGATTCCGCTGCACGGCAATGTTCTGATTACGGTTGCGGATGATGACAAGCAGGAGGGGCTGAAGATCGCGAAGCGCTTCTCTGCCATCGGCTATGGTATTTATGCGACGAAGGGAACGGCACAGTATCTTTCCTCCAACGGTATCTATGTGAAAACCGTAGACAAGGTAAAGGAAGAAACAGACAACAATGTGATTGATGTCATCCGTAAGGGACGCGTCAACTATGTGGTCAATACGATGAGTATCTCCAGTGAGGTAAACCGGGACGGCTTTGAAATCCGCCGTGCTGCCGCTGAGAATAATATCAGCTGCTTCACATCGCTGGATACCGCCAATGCGATTCTGCGTGTGCTGGAATCCCAGACGTTTACCACCATTTCCATGAATGAACTGGAGGGATAAGATGCAGGAAGAAAAAGGACTGATTTTAAGTAATAAGAGGATAGCGAAGGATACCTACCGTATGGAAATACAGGCATCCATCGCAAAGGATATGAAGTCGGGACAGTTTGTAAATGTAGCGGTGGAGGGGTTTATGCTGCGCCGCCCCATCAGTATCTGCTCCGTTGAAGATAAAACACGCTTTGTCATCATCTACAAGGTGGTAGGGGATGGCACTGCGAAGCTGGCTACGCTGCGCACACAGGGGATTATCGATGTGTTTGGTCCCCTTGGCAGTAGCTATCCGATTCATGAAGAAGAGCATGAGGTGCTGCTGATCGGTGGCGGTGTGGGTGTGCCGCCGCTGTATGAGCTGGCAAAGCAGTATCGCAGCAGGGATGCACGTGTGTATGTGGTCCTTGGCTTCAACGATAAAGAAAGCGTATTTTATGAAAATGAGTTTCAGCGTCTCGGGTGCCATGTTGCGGTAGCGACAATGGATGGCAGCTATGGGACAAAGGGAACGGTGATGGATGCGATTAAAGAGCATGGCATCACAACAGAGTTTACCTGCAGCTGCGGTCCAAGACCGATGCTGAAAGCAGTGGAGGAGCGCTACACCCGCGGCTATATGTCCTTTGAAAGCCGTATGGCATGCGGTATCGGAGCCTGTATGGCGTGTGTGGCAAAGGATAAGAAGGAAGAAAACATGTACCACCGCATTTGTAAGGAAGGTCCTGTTTTCCCGATCGGAAAGGTGGAATACTGATGGATCTGCATGTAGAACTGCCGGGACTTCATCTGAAGAACCCCATTATTCCGGCCAGCGGCTGCTTCGGCTTTGGCCGCGAATTTGCCGAGCTGTATGATCTGAGTCTTCTTGGAGGCATTGCGATCAAGAGTGCGACACCGCACAGCCGATTCGGAAATCCGACACCGCGTGTTGCGGAAACACCGTCAGGCATGCTGAATGCCATTGGTCTTCAGAACCCGGGAGTGGATGTGATTATGGAACGGGAGCTGCCATGGCTTGCGCAGTTTGATACGGATATTATTGCCAATGTGGCAGGTGCCAGTGAAGAGGACTATGTCGAGGTCATCACGAAGCTGAATCAAAGCGATGTTGTCAAGGCATATGAGCTGAATATCAGCTGTCCGAATGTAAAGCATGGGGGAATCGGTCTGGGAACCGATCCTGCTCTTGCGGCTAAGGTTACCCGCATGGCAAAGGAAGCGGCACAAAAGCCGGTCTATGTGAAGCTGTCACCGAATGTAACAAATATTGTGGAAATTGCCAAAGCCGTGGAAGAGGCAGGTGCAGATGGTCTGGTGCTCATCAACACCTTGATGGGCATGCGTATGGATCTGCGTACGGGAAAACCATTGCTTGCCAATGTGACCGGAGGACTGAGTGGTCCTGCGATCAAGCCGGTGGCGATTCGTATGGTGTATCAGGTGGCATCTGCCGTCAATATACCGATTATCGGTGTCGGCGGTATCACCAGAGCAGAGGATGTACTGGAATTTCTGTATGCCGGAGCAAGTGCGGTAGAAGTGGGAATGCAGAACTTTATCGATCCGCTGTGCTGTGTTAAAATACTAGAGGATTTGCCAAAGGTCCTGAAGAAATATGGGAATAACAGCTTGACTGATGCTGTTGGAAGGAGTTTTCGTTGATGAGTAAAACAATGGTTGCGTTGGATTTCTCCACACGTAAGGAAGTATATGAATTTTTATTAAAGTTTAAGGAACCGATTTATGTAAAAATCGGTATGGAGCTTACGTATTCTTTTGGATTTGAAATTGTTCGAGAAGTGAAGGCGATGGGACACCAGATTTTTCTGGATTTGAAGCTGCACGATATTCCAAATACGGTTAAACAGGCGATGAAGAATTTGGCAAAGCTGGATGTGGATGTTGTTAATCTGCATGCGGCAGGTGGAAGTGCCATGATGAAGGCTGCTATCGAAGGCTTAAAAGAGGGAGCTGTCAATGGCAAACGCCCGCTTTGTATCGCTGTAACTCAATTGACAAGTACATCACAGGAAGCGATGAATGAAGAGCTGCTGATTCCCGGAGATGTAAAGGATGTTGTCATCTCCTATGCGAAGCTGGCAAAGGAAAGCGGACTGGACGGTGTCGTGTGCTCTGTTCATGAAGCAAAGGCAATTCATGAGGCTTGCGGGTCTGACTTTCTGACAGTTACACCGGGGATTCGTCTTGCGGATGATTCCAAGGATGATCAAAAGCGTGTGGCAACGCCGGTATTTGCCAAAGAACAGGGCTGTGACTATATCGTCGTGGGTAGAAGTATTACAAAAAGTGCCAATCCGGTAGCTACCTATCATGAAATTGAAAAAACGATGGAGGGAAAATAAATGAAGATTGAAAAAACTGTCGCAAAGAATCTGCTGGATATCCAGGCAGTATCTCTGCAGCCCAACGATCCATTTACATGGGCAAGCGGAATCAAATCACCAATTTACTGTGACAACCGTCTGGTGCTGTCTTTTCCGGAAAAACGCAGTGTCGTTGTGCAGGGCTTTGTAGAACTGATTCAGAAGGAATATGCAGAGGCAGAGGTTATCGTCGGTACGGCAACTGCCGGAATCCCATGGGGAGCAATGGTAGCTGACAAGCTGGAGAAGCCGTTTGGTTATGTACGCAGCTCCAACAAGAGTCATGGAAAAGGAAATAAAATTGAGGGAAACATCAAACAGGGTGCCAAGGTTGTTGTTGTAGAGGATCTGATTTCCACCGGCGGCTCTGTCAAGGATGTCATTGAATCCCTGCGTGAGGCAGGTGCCGAGGTACTGGGCGTTGTGGCGATCTTTACCTATCTGTTACCGGCATCCACAGAGCTGTTTAACAGCATTTCCTGTGAATTTAAGACATTGAGCAATTACGATGTTCTGATTGATGTGGCATTGGAAAATGACTATATCAAGGATGGTGACCTTGAGAAATTAAAGGCTTGGAAACAGGATCCAAAGGATGAATCCTGGATGGAAAAATAGAAGAAAGAACAGTGCATTGGGGCATAGAATACAATCGTATTCTATGCCCTTTTGGTGGGAATACAGAGTGTAAGGACTTACAGGGAGTTCAAAACATGAACACTCCTGTGACACGAAACAGCAAAGTGCTGCTGCATGCTGTGTCATAGAAAAACCGTGTAAAAGCTCAAACGGAATGTACGAAATGATGGAACATATATCAAATTTATAAGAATTTATGCTCGTGCGTAGCGAGAGAATGGAGGCAAATATGATGAATATGATGTCAAAACGTTTACTGATACTGGAGGATGGCAGTGTGTATGAAGGACACGGCTTCGGATCCCATCATTATCAGGTGGGAGAGCTTGTATTCAATACCGGGATGAGCGGCTACCAGGAGGTGCTGTCCGATTTATCCTATTGCGGACAGATCGTCATGATGACCTACCCAATGATTGGAAACTACGGTGTCAACCGGGATGACTTTGAGAGTCTGGATCCTGCTGTGTTCGGCTTTGTCGTAAAGGAATATTGCGAGCAGCCAAGCAATTTTCGCTGTGATCTGACTCTGGATGAATTTTTAAAGCTAAAAGGGATACCCGGAATTTGTCATGTGGATACCCGCGCAATCACAAAAAAGCTGCGCAGCAGCGGTACGATGCGTGCCATCATGGCGGATGAGGGAGCGGATGTACAGGCAGTGGTAAAGCTGTTGAAGGAAACCGATTTCCTGCATGATCAGGTTGCACGTGTATCCACACAGAAGCCGTTTCCCATCCCATCCCGTGGAAAAAAGGTTGTTTTAATGGATTTTGGCGCAAAGCATGGCATCATCCGAGAGCTGTCACGCAGAAACTGCGATCTTGTCGTTGTACCATACAATACCTCAGCAGAGGCGATTCTTGCCCTGCATCCGGATGGAGTGATGCTGAGCAACGGTCCGGGGGATCCAAAGGATATGACAGGTGCTATCGAGGTCATCCGTGAGCTGATCAAGCATGTCCCCATCTTTGGCATCTGTCTGGGACATCAGCTGATCTCTCTGGCATGCGGCGCTAATACCGTTAAGCTGAAATTCGGTCACCGCGGCTGCAATCATCCGGTCTTGAATCTGACGACTGGTAAAGTGGAAATCACCTCACAGAATCACGGCTATGCAGTGGAAACAGAAAGTCTTGCGGACACGGATTTGATCATGACGCATCAGGCGCTGAATGATCGAAGTGTGGAGGGTGTCAGCCATACACGTTATCCGGTATTCAGTGTACAGTATCACCCGGAAGCTGCACCGGGGCCGGAGGATGCCAATTATCTGTTTGATCAATTCATGGAACTGATGGAAAAGGAGAATGCATAACTATGACAAAGCGTACGGATATTAAGAAAATACTTGTGATCGGGTCTGGACCAATTGTCATTGGACAGGCTGCGGAATTTGATTATGCCGGAAGTCAGGCCTGCCAGTCCCTTCGTGAGGAAGGCTATGAGGTTGTCCTGATCAATTCCAATCCGGCAACCATCATGACCGATACAACGATTGCGGATCGTGTTTATATTGAACCGCTGACGCTGGAATTCGCCAGCCGTATCATTTATAAGGAACGCCCGGATGCCGTCCTGGGCAGTCTGGGAGGACAGACCGGATTAAATCTGGTTGTTGAGCTGGCTGAATCCGGTATCCTTGCGGAATACGATGTGGAGATACTGGGAACGGATTTAACTGCCATTAACAAGGCGGAGGACCGCGAGCTGTTTCGAAACCTGATGTATGAAATCCATGAACCGGTACCGGAAAGTGATATTGTACATACCGTGGAAGAGGCGATTGCCTTTGCGGATTCCATTGGCTATCCAGTTGTTGTTCGCCCGGCCTATACACTGGGAGGAACCGGCGGAGGCTTTGCGGATACGGAAGAGGAGCTGCGTATCATTGCAGATAACGGATTAAAGCTGTCCCCGGTACATCAGTGTCTGATTGAACGAAGTATCGCAGGCTTTAAGGAAATTGAATACGAGGTTATGCGGGACAATAACAATAATGCAATCGTGGTCTGCAACATGGAAAACATCGATCCGGTGGGAATTCATACCGGTGACTCTATGGTTGTGGCTCCTGTACAGACGCTGTCCGATCGTGAGCATCAGATGCTGCGCAATGCCAGTCTGAAAATCATTCGTGCTTTGAATATATGCGGAGGCTGCAATGTACAGCTGGCATTGGATCCCAACAGCTTCAAATACTATATTATTGAGGTGAATCCAAGAGTATCCCGCTCTTCTGCGCTTGCCTCCAAGGCAACCGGCTATCCGATTGCAAAGCTGGCAGCTAAGATTGCGGTCGGTATGACGCTGGATGAGATCATCAATCCGATTACCAGGACGAGCTATGCCTGCTTTGAACCGTCACTGGATTACATTGTGACAAAGCTGGCACGCTTCCCGTTTGATAAATTTGAGCGTGCCGACCGCCGTCTGGGAACACAGATGAAGGCTACCGGTGAAGTCATGTCCATCGGTCGCAATTTTGAAGAAAGCTTTCTGAAGGCAGTACGATCTCTGGAAATGAAATGTGATCACATCGATCATAAGGAAATCAATGCCTGTACCACAGAGCAGCTGTGGGAGAAGATCGCGGTAAAGGACGATCTGCGCATGTTTGGCATCGCTGAGCTGATTCGCCGCAGGGAATCTCTGGCAAGTATTCATGAAATTACGAGAATCGATATGTTCTTCCTGCATAAATTTGCGAATATCATTTCTCTGGAAGAAGAAATGATGGCACTTCCACAGGATCTTTCCGTACTCCGTACGTTGAAGGAAAATGGCTTTGCGGATTCCTATATCGCCCGCAAGTGGGGGATGAAGGAGCGCTCCGTCTATGAGCTGCGGAAGAAAAACGGCATCATACCGGTATACAAAATGGTGGATACCTGTGCAGCGGAATTTGAAAGTGCGACACCGTATTTCTATTCCACCTATGAACAGGAAACGGAATCCTTCCGTACAGACCGTAAGAAAATCATTGTTCTCGGCTCCGGACCGATTCGTATCGGACAGGGTGTGGAATTCGACTATGCGACTGTACACTGTGTCATGACGCTGCGGGAGTGCGGCTATGAGGCAATCGTTATCAACAACAATCCGGAAACGGTATCGACAGATTTCTCGATTTCCGACAAGCTGTATTTTGAACCGCTGACGATCGAGGATGTTATGCACGTTGTGGATCTGGAACAGCCACTGGGCGTGATTGTTCAGTTTGGCGGTCAGACGGCAATCAATTTGGCAGATAAGCTGGTGGAACGCGGTGTGAAGATTCTGGGAACCTCTCTTAAGGACATTGACCGTGCCGAAGACCGTCATGCATTTGAAGCGATGCTGCACACGCTGGATATCCCGCAGCCGAAGGGAGAAACAGCGGTGGAGGTAGAGGAAGCCGTAAACATTGCGAACCGCATCGGGTATCCGGTGCTGGTGCGTCCATCCTATGTCCTTGGCGGACGTGCAATGGAAATCGTGCACAATGATGATGATCTGCGTATTTATATGGCTACGGCAGTTAAGGAAATCAGCCACGATGCACCGATTCTGGTCGATAAATACATTGTCGGTAAGGAGCTGGAAATTGATGCGATCTGCGATGGTGAACATGTGTATATTCCGGGAATCATGGAGCATAACGAACGCGCAGGTATTCATTCCGGTGACTCCATTAGTGTCTATCCGCCGCAGACCATATCGGATAAGGTGCGGGACACCATCGTCGATTACAGTATTCGTATCGGAAAGGGATTCCATTTTATCGGCTTGTTTAATATCCAGTTTATCGTGGAGGCACCAAAGGATGGAAATGAGGAAATGGTATATGTTCTGGAGGTCAATCCGCGAAGCTCCCGTACCGTGCCGTTTCTAAGTAAAATAACCGGTGTGGCGATGAGTCATATCGCAACGCGCTGCGTCCTCGGTGACTCATTGCATGAGCAGGGCTATGCAGAAGGGCTTCGTCCGTTTGAAAACCGCGTTTTTGTCAAGGCTCCCGTGTTTTCCTTTGCAAAGCTGCGCAGCGTAGATACCGTGCTGGGCCCGGAAATGAAATCAACCGGAGAAGCACTGGGTGGTGATGTTACCTTGGAGAAGGCGCTGTACAAGGCACTGCTTGCCAGCGGTATCCGTATTCCGAATCATGGTAATGTGCTGATGACGATTGCGGATGATGACAAGGAGGAAGGCCTGCGTATTGCAAAGCGTTTCTCTGCCATCGGGTACGGTATCTATGCGACTTGCGGCACGGCTGCTTTCTTACAGGGAAACGGATTGTTTGTGAAAACCGTCAATAAGATTTCCCAGGAGGGCGATTTGAATGTCCTGGATGTGATCCGTAAGGGTAAGGTGAATTATGTGATCAATACCATGTCCAGTGAAGATAAGGAGGTAACCAATGATGGCTTCCTGATTCGCCGGGTATCCGCAGAAAACAATATCAGCTGCTTCACTTCCTTTGATACAGCGAATGCAATACTAAAGGTGCTGGAATCTTTAAACTTTACGACCATCTCTATGAATGAGCTGGAGTATTAAATACGTCTTTATCAGAGTTATAAAAGCATAAGGCAAAAAATATTCAGCATTTGCATGTTTTATATCTTCGAGTTCTTATGAAAAAGGAAATCCAAACGATTGAGTAATTTCAATAGTTTTGGATTTCCCTTTTTTGAATATACAGCCTTAAGAAAAAAAGCATATGCATTGTCAAAAAGGCATTGTTATTTCCAATACAGCACTTTATGCTCCACAATCTGACATGCTTCATATAAAAGAAGTCCCAGCAGAGAAAGCAAGAATATTGAAGAGAGAATCATATTTAAATCATACATTTCTGCACCGTTTGTCAGCAGATAGCCAAGACCGGCTTTTGCTCCCATCATTTCTCCGATGACAGCGCTTGTAATTGCCTGTGTAACTGCTATTTTGCTGCCGCTGATGACCTCATGGAAGGCACAGGGAAGCTCCATACGTATGAAAATCTGCCATCGATTTGCCTGTAATATATTCATGAGGTCCATATATCCGGTATTGATTTTCTTCAATGAACTGCTTTCCGCTACCATGATAGGGAAGGATACTACCAGAATAACCAATGCTATTTTGGAAGTCAGTCCAAGCCCAAACCATAAAATGAATAGCGGAGCAATGGAAATTTTCGGTGAAATCTGCATGATGAGAAGCAATGGCATAAACAGATTCTCTAAAAGTCTATTTTTCGCAAGTAAATAACCGAGAATCATACCAAAGATAATACCCCAGAAGGTGCCGATAAAAATTTCATACAGCGTTGTTGTGATATGCAATCCCATGTTGCCGCTTTGCATAAATTGTATAAAATATTTGAAAAAATCAACAGGAGAAGGAAGATAATAGCTGGGGATATGAAATATAATGGTGATAAACTGCCACAGTATCAGCAGGCATGTAAGCAGTACGCACATTTCCACATAGATTCTTGTTTTTTTCATGATGCACCTCCCGGTTGAACTATGAGCTCATCTGCAGGAAAGGATGTCTTGAATAATCCGTTTTTTTGCAGCAGGTCAATGTAAATCTGATAATCATGGAGATTACTGTAGCCATATCCATACACTGCGGTATCTTCAGAAACCCAAAGATTTTTTACAAATTCCTGCGAAATAATATCTATGTATTTCTGTTCACTTCCGGCAATGCTTGGTGTAAATTTTTCCTTTGCGATATTCACAGCTTCCTGCACCTGACCTTCTATAATATCCTGCATACCACGATTCAAGGCATTCGTAAAACCTCTGCATATTTCCGGATGCTCTTTCAAGAAAGTCTGTGAGGTGATTACTACATTTCCATAGGAGGGCATATAGTCGTTGCTGAGAAACTGTTTAACGTCGATTCCACTAGACTGAAGCTCATAGGTGCGAAGCTTAGAAAAGCAAATTGCATCTACCTGATTGGAAACGAGAGCATTCACAATTGCACCTGTTCCGATCACTTTGATTTGCACATCATGGATGGATAGGCCGTTCTGCTGCAGAATAACCTTCAGCTGAATATAATTGGGACTGCCATAACTTGTAATGGCAATTGTTTTGCCCTTCAGATCCTGTATTTTATGAATGCCAGATTCGCTTTTGTAAATGATTGCTCCCAGCCCCTTCTGATAGGTAGTATGAATGATGTTGACTGGAACACCGTTTCCCCGACCCAACAATACAGTATCCGCATTAGGAAAACCGAAGGGTACATTTCCTGCCCCCACGTTTTTAACAATTTCTGCAGCAGATGCATAATAGAAATTGACCTGCAGTCCTTCCTCCTTGAAATAGCCCTTTTCCTGTGCGAGATATAGCGGCGCATAATAAGGTGTTGCAGCTCCATCAATCTGAATATCAACTTCAAATAGTCCATCTGTATTTTTATATGGGTGAAACGAAGAACCAGTACATCCGGATAACAAACATAAAGATAACAAAATGAAACAGAATTTTTTCATTGCTTTACCTCCTGATATCGCTGTAACCGTTGTTCCAGCAGGTTTACAGCTGCATACAGTAAAATTCCCAGCAAAATGGTAAATAGAATACCTGATATCAGCAGCGGACTATCAAAGGTGGAACTGGCAAATGATTGCAAATATCCGATACCCAACTGTCCTGCCATCCATTCCGCTACAGTTGCTCCAATAATAGCCTGTAGGATGCTTATCTTGAAGGAAGAGAGAAGATACGGTATGCAGCACGGAAACTCTAGCTGAGTAAATATCTGTCTGCGATCTGCGTTCAATACCTGCATATATGCATACATTTCTTTTGGGATATGACCGAGACCCAGCAGCACACCTTCTATGATAGGAAAAAAGGACATGATGAAAACGATGAATAATTTGGAGCCATAACCAAGTCCAAACCAGATAATGAAAATAGGAATTAAGGCAATTTTCGGTGATACCTGAAAAAATACAAGCAGAGGCATACTCAGCTGTTTGATATGTGGATGCTTCCCAATACAGTAACCGACTATAATACCAAACAAAACTGAGAGTGCGAAGCCAAACAGAACCTCGCTCAGGGTATATAGCAGATTTTTATAAAAATCCATTTGCGTGAGCTGAAAAACCATTTCCTTAGCAACGGCAGTGGGAGTTGGTAGGATGAAGGAGGGAATATGGAAAAAAGTTACATAAGCATACCATAAAAAGATAAATACAGATAGAGAGAGAAGCGTATACCATATCGCTTCTTTTTTATGCCTGCTCATTCAGCATACCTCGCAATCTGGATACATAATCCGTAAACTCTATAGCTTCTCGCAGCTTCAGGCTTCGTTCCTGTGGGAGATCAATAGTGATGATGTCGCGAATTTTGGAAGGCCGATTACTTAAAACGGCAACGCGTGTGGATAGAAAAACAGCCTCTTCTATGTCATGTGTAACAAATAGAATGGTTTTTTTCGTCTGTTTCCAAAGACGTCTGAGCTCCAGATTCAAATAATCTCGTGTCAGGGCATCCAACGCACCAAAGGGTTCATCCATTAACAGTAGCTTTGGGTCGTAGCTAAGTGAACGAGCGATGGAAGCTCTCTGCTTCATACCTCCGCTCAGCTCCTTTGGCAGAGAATTTCGAAATTCCTTAAGTTTCATCAACTCCAGCAATTTCTCTACACGCATCAATGATTCCGGTGTTTTTTGATGTTTGATTTCCAATGGCATTATGATATTTTCATAAACACTTTTCCAAGGGAATAAAACTGAATCCTGAAATACAAAACCCAGATTTTCTTTTAACGTGTTGTCATGGAATACGATTTCTCCACCGTCACGTTCCTGTAATTCACTTACGATTCGCAGCAATGTGGATTTGCCACAGCCGCTGGGACCAATAATAGAGATGAATTCGTGTTCATGGATTGCAAGAGATACATCTTTAATTGCTTGTATCCGCTCTCCGTTAGCTGTCGTAAAACATTTTGAAATGTTTTTCAATTCAATCATTGTCATTGTCATTCCTCCAATTTTCCATCATATGTGATAATAAGGATACATAAAGGTTTATTTTCTCCTGCATGTCATTCATGTGTAAACCACATAATGCTTCAATTTTCTTCAGCCGATACTGCAGTGTATTAACATGAATAAACAACTCTTTACATGTTTGCTTCTGGTTCTCGTTATTGCGGAAGTATTTGATAAGAGTATCCAACAGAAAAGGATACTCCTTTAGCGGTGCAATGGTCTGCTGAAAATAATTTGTTTTATCCTGCTGCTGAAGCTCCTGTATGATTCGCAGCAGTTGTACCTTTGGATAAAGGATAATCTGCTGTTTCTGTAGTGTCAGACCAACGTGTACAGAAAATTCAGCTTCTTTCATCAGCTCAGCAATATTAGCTGCTTTCTGAACTGAGCTGATTCCAATCTGCAGATCTGGATATACTGGAATCAACTGCTTAAGTTCTTGTATACAGGCTGAAGAAAACTGTGAAGCTTTCAGAATTACGGCTGTATAAATCGCCATGTTCGTATGCATGAAGAGAAAGTCATGAAGCAGATGCTGTTGCTTCATACGCTCATATATCGTACAGACATGCAGAAAAATCGAATAGCGCTTCTGCTCAGAAAGCTGAGCATTCGTAGATTCTCTATCAATTTGAAACTGAATCAGCTGCAGTTCGTTCTGAAACAGTGCAAGCTGCAATGACTGCGTACAGCGTCGGACAATCAAATCCTTGAAAGGATCCGTGCTTAATAGCAGATAACGCATAAGGTATTCCTTAAGGGTATCCTGTTCATCTGCCAGAGAAAGCAGACGATTGATAGCATTCGTTAAGGATAGGTAGGTTCGCTGAGGCGGAATGAGAAAAATGGGAATCTGCCATTCCTGCGCCAGTATGGAAAGTCTTTTTACACGCGCCATATGCTCGTCAGTTTCTCTGCATTTTACCGCAAGAGCAGCGGTTGACAGGCGCTGCATATCATGGAGTAACTCCAGCAGATCCTGCTCATTTTCCGGTAATGTTCTGGAACTTGTCAGAAGCAGTTCACCACCCTTCGCCCATTCCCGTATGGGTAGAGATTCCATAATGGTTACAGAAGCAACCAAGCGCTGTACATTAGCCCCCTCATACAGCGCTTTCAGATCCCAGATATCACTGCTCATGATCGTGCTTAAATAGATCATACGGTATCACCTCCCATTCACAAATTTCGTGTGATGTTTTTGGATACAGATCATACCGGTATATAAATAATATGATTGCGGTTACAATACACCTTATTTATTACTGAATGATATCATACAAGAAGTAAACGTGTAAATTGTGTAGATACACGAAATCACTGGTAATTTTTGGGCTCTTTCTACAATTGTTAGAATGCGCTTTTCTATCTAAAATGGTGGTGTAAGGAAAGGAGACTTTTTATGAGTCAAGAACGTATGAATATGAGTACCTATCAGAAAACGGCATTAGGTACCACAATGGCCGGGCTGGGAATGCAGAGCTGTAGTACGATGCTGTTATCCTATGTACTGACCTCTATTATTGCTGATTTTGCAATCAGCTCAACTGCAGGTGGAGCGATATCCACCATCACCAATCTGGGAATGCTGGCCGGTGGTATCATCTTTGGAACATTGGCAGACAAGTATGGCAGAGTAAAAATTTTTGCAATTACAGTCGCTATTTTCTCTATAGCGACAGGGCTGACAGCTTGTTCTACAAGCATAACTGCCATTTATGTGCTGCGCTTTTTGGTAGGTGTCGGCGGAGGCGGAGAGTATGGTGTGATTATGTCCATCATTGCGGATTCTTTCGCTGAGGGTAAAAGAGGAAGAATTACTTCATTTGTAACAATTGCAGGACAGCTTGGCAGTATCATTGCTGCCATAGGAGCTGCATTGATTATTCCAACATTCGGCTGGAGAGGTTTATTTGTATTTGGTGCTCTTCCAATTTTCCTGGCTGTTTTTATCCTTTGGAAGCTGCCGGAATCTGAAGCATGGAAGGCGGTAAAAAAAGAATCGGTTACTAAAAAATCAGGAATACGTGATCTTTTTACAGAAGGAAGGGCTTTTACAACGATTCGTCTGACCATTATGGCGATTGTACAGGTTGCCGGATACTTTGGGCTGATGAACTGGCTTCCTTCAATTTTGCAAAACAAAGCCGGACTTAGTATTTCCGGTTCATCAATTTGGATGATAGCAACCATTATCGGTATGTCTTTAGGAATGCTGGTCTTCGGTCAGATTATGGATAAGATTGGTGCCAAAACGGCCTATGCATCATTTCTGATTGCATCTGCGATTGCAGTATTTGCATATTCCTTTGCAGATTCTGCAATGTTGATCTTGGTTGGGGGCGCAATTGTAGGTTTTTTTGCCAACGGTATGAATGCAGGCTATGGAGCAATTGTTGGTAATCTATATCCAACACATATCCGTGCAACTGCAAATAATATTATTTTCAATATCGGTCGTGCTATTGGTGGTTTTTCCTCAATCGCTATCGGTTTCTTTTTAGATAACTATTCTCTAACAGTAGCCATGGCATTTCTTACCGTGTTATACTGTATATCTCTGATTACAGTGACAACGCTACAGATACACAAGCCAAAGCCAGCAGAAACACAGGCATAGGAGGTAGATAATATGAGTATACATTTGAAAGAATTAAAGCACGGAGATTTGGGGGAAGCGACCATAATTGTTGGAGATCCTGGTAGGGTTTCACTTCTTGCAGAAGCGTTTGATAAGCGTAGTATTATTGTTAATAATCGTGAATTTCTTTTAATGAATGGTTATTATAAAAATCAGAAGGTATCCGTATGTTCTACCGGTATAGGTGTAGGCTCAACGGAAATCTGTGTGAGTGAGCTGCTGGAAAATGGAGCAAAACAAATCGTACGTTGCGGAGGCTGCGGCGCATGGCGTGACGATATTGAGCCAGGCGATATCATTTTAAATACTGGAATGGCACGAACAACAGGATTGATGACGACTTATGTCCCGGATACGTATCCTGCTGTTGCAGATTCGCTGTTAGTCAGTCGGATTGCAAAACATCTGTCCGGCAGTAAAAAAATCCATATCGGATTGGGACTGACGGCAGAAACATATTACATAGGGCAGGGAAGGGGTATTTCAATAAAGGGAAAAGCACTTCCTGTTCCCAATATGATTGAAGAATGGTCAAGTCTGGGAATTATGAATTGTGAAATGGAAACAGCAGTACTTTATATACTAGCATCCTTATACCAGATTCCTGCTGCAAACTGCCTCGCTGTTCATGTCAGTCGCAAGAACGAGAAATGGGAATGTGAGGAGGATTATCGCAAGCTGCATTATGAAATGGCGCAGCTTGTACTGGATGCGATGCTAGAGCCATCAACGCAGTATGAAAAAGAAGCATAAGGAAGGAGATAAAGAAATAAAGGGAACGAAAGCGTATAGATAAAATGAAATAGCCGTAGCATGGAGGATTTCCAGCTGCGGTTTTCAACTCTGTATAAAGATTGTATAAGTGTAGTATTTTTTCTTTGTAAGCGCTATAATAATACTAAGAAAACAGAAAGGAGCTTTTTATGAATACAGAACGTTTTAAGGATAAAATTATGGTCGTAACCGGAGGAACCTCCGGAATAGGAAAAGCAGTTTGTATCCGTGCCGGTGCAGAAGGGGCAACCGTTGTCATCGCAGGACGAAATGAGGAACGCGGAAAGGCGATTGAAAAGACCATTACGGATCAGGGAGGCAAGGCACTGTTTGTGCGCTGTGATGTGACTATAAAAGAAGATATCATCGCCCTGTATGCGAAAGTGATGGAATTGTATGGACGTATCGATATCGCTATTAACAATGCCGGCATCGTCGGAGATTCCAAGAAAATCGAAGATTTGACAGATGAGGACTGGTTCAGCGTTGTCAATGCCAATCTGAATGCCATGTTCTATTGCATTCGTGAGGAAGTGAAATACATGCTTACCAATGAAACCGGTGGAAGTATTGTGAATACCGCATCCGTGGCAGGTATTCGGGCAACTCCTGCAGGACCTGCCTATGTTGCCAGCAAGCACGGTGTTGTCGGACTGACAAAATCAACGGCAATGGATTACGCTGCGAAAAACATTACCTGCAATGCCATCTGTCCGGCAGGAACCGATACACCGCTGACAGAAGCCGCAAAGCAGAAGATTTATGCCAAGATTGCGGAATTGAAGGCACAGGGAAAAGACCCGCAGGAATTTATGAAGAATTCCATGATTGCCGGTAAGACGGAAACTCTGCAGCATCGCAATGCTACAAGTGAGGAGCAGGCAGCGACGATCCTGTATTTTGCCAGTGATGAGGCAAGACACATCACCGGTAGCATTGTCGCAAGTGATGGCGGTTTTACTGTTTATTAACATACATATGAAGAAAGACGGAGAGGAATTCAAAGCCTTTTCGTTTTTATTTTCTGAAGTTGCGCACCTTATCATCATCAGCTTCTTTTTTAAAGAGTTCAGGATGTTTTCATTGACAGATGCTGAAAAAAAGAGTATTCTATATATGAAGTTAGATTAAACTAACAAAGAGATTGCAGTTCTTTGTTTTCCTTATAACTTTACAACCAGCCCAAATCTGACTTCACGATCAGACTGTCTGTTTCCACGATACGGCGGACAGGCGGTCTGCTTTTGTTACTGTTCACAGTTTATAAACGAATTTTCAAAAAAGAAAAGATGTAATAATCTGACGGGGGAATGACTTTCCATCCTGTGTGATTGTTATACTTCTGTTTGATCCTTCTTTTCGTGGATTTGCTGTGAATCGTGACCTTCTTATTTTGTAAGCTTATTTTGTATGCAAGCCTATTGACGTTCGGCTGAAAAAATGATACAGTTTATTCAGTTATATGACTGACGGAAGTGGAATTGACCACAGGGAGTATAATGTATAGGGGCCGACCGTCTGGGCAGAAGAGCTCGGGACAACTGTCGGCTCTTTTCTTGTGGATGAATCAGTCCTATGATTTATCTTACGAAACCATTTCATAACAGAATGAAACAGGAGGACGCAGGATTTATGATGAATGAACGCAAAGAATGGGAAGGCTTTACAGGCCGCCTCTGGAAAGAGGAAATCAATGTTCGGGATTTTATTCAGAACAACTACAAGCCATATGACGGGGACGAGTCGTTTCTGGCTGAACCGACAGAAGCAACTAACAAGCTGTGGCAGGAGCTGCAGAAGCTGCAGAAGGAAGAACGCGCAAAGAACGGTGTTCTCGATATGGAAACAGAAATCGTTTCCTCTTTGACCTCTTATGGCCCCGGCTACATCAAGGATGAATTAAAGGATATGGAAGCAGTCGTCGGCTTGCAGACAGACAAGCCGCTGAAGCGTGCTTTCATGCCATACGGCGGTATTAAAATGAGTGAAGAGGCATGTACGACCTATGGATATGAGCCAAGTGAAAAGCTGCATGAAATCTTCCATGAATATCACAAGACACACAACGATGCCGTGTTTGACTGCTATACACCGGAAATGCGACTGGCAAGACGGAACAAAATCGTTACCGGTCTTCCGGATACCTATGGACGCGGACGAATCGTTGGCGATTACCGTCGTGTTGCTCTGTACGGTATCGATTATCTGATCGAACAGAAACAGAAGGATAAGGCAAACTGCGGCTGCGGTGTAATGAGCGATGACATCATCCGTCAGCGTGAGGAGCTGGCTGAGCAAATCAAGGCGTTAAAGGGTATGAAGGCGATGGCTGCACTTTACGGCTTTGATATCAGCGGACCTGCTACAACCGCGAAGGAGGCAGTTCAGTGGCTGTATTTCGGTTATCTTGCGGCCATCAAGACACAGAACGGTGCTGCAATGAGTGTCGGACGTGTTTCCACCTTCCTGGATATTTATATCGAACGTGATCTGGAGGCAGGAATTCTTACCGAAAGTGAAGCACAGGAGCTGATCGATCATATGACGATGAAGTTCCGTATGGTGAAATTTGCACGTATTCCTTCTTATAACCAGCTGTTCTCCGGTGACCCGGTATGGGCTACACTGGATCTGGCAGGTCTGGGTATGGATGGTCGCCATATGGTTACAAAATCCGACTTCCGTTTCCTGCATACACTGGAAAATATGGGACCGGCACCGGAGCCGAATCTGACGGTGCTGTATTCCTCTCATCTGCCGGAAAGCTTCAAGACATATTCCGCACGCATCTCGATTGAGACAAGCTCCGTACAGTATGAGAATGATGATGTTATGCGCCCGGTATGGGGGGATGACTATGCGGTATGCTGCTGTGTGAGTGCCACGCAGACAGGTAAGGAAATGCAGTTCTTCGGAGCACGTGCTAACCTTGCAAAATGTCTGTTGTATGCAATTAACGGTGGAATTGATGAAAAGACGAAAGCACAGGTCGGTCCGGAATATCGTCCGATTACCAGTGAATATCTGGATTATGATGAGGTTATGCATAAGTATGACAATATGATGGAATGGCTGGCTGATCTGTATGTCAACATCCTGAACCTGATTCAGTACATGCATGATAAATATTATTATGAAAGCTCCTTAATGGCACTGATCGATACCGATGTGCGCAGAACCTTTGCGACAGGCATTGCCGGATTCTCCCATGTCGTAGATTCCCTGGCAGCAATCAAATATGCCAAGGTTAAGACGGTTCGTGATGAAGACGGACTGGTTATTGATTATGAAATCGAGGGTGATTTCCCGCGCTATGGAAATGATGATGACCGTGCGGATGATATTGCAGTGTGGCTGTTAAAGACCTTTATGGAGAAAATCGAGAAGCGTCATACCTATCGTGACTCTGAACCGACAACCTCGATTCTTACTATCACCTCCAATGTCGTATATGGTAAGGCTACCGGAGCTCTGCCGGACGGACGTAAGGCCGGAGAGCCATTGTCACCGGGGGCAAACCCTTCCTATGGTGCAGAACAGAACGGTCTGCTGGCTTCTTTGAATTCCGTAACCAAGCTGCCTTATGAATATGCATTGGACGGCATCAGCAATACGCAGACCATCAGTCCGGATGCGCTTGGACACAATGAGGATGAGCGTGCCGATAATCTGGTACATGTTCTGGATGGCTACTTTGATCAGGGAGCCCATCATCTGAATGTCAATGTATTCGGTATTGAAAAGCTGCATGATGCCATGGAGCATCCGGAAAAAGAGGAGTATGCAAACTTCACGATCCGTGTTTCCGGATATGCTGTAAAATTCATTGACCTGACGCGTGAACAGCAGCTGGATGTTATTTCCAGAACCTGCCACGCAAGTCTGTAAGTTACAAAGAAAAGAGGTCTGTTATACAAACAGGCCTTTCTACGTTTACGGAGGTGATTTTATGAGTGTAAAAGGAGCGATTCATTCCATTGAAACCTTTGGCTCCGTTGATGGACCGGGGGTGCGCTTTGTTATATTTCTAAAAGGCTGTGCCATGCGCTGCCAGTATTGCCATAATCCGGATACCTGGAAATGCGGGGAGCCGGATACAGACAGTGAAGCATTGCTGAAGCGTGCGATGCGTTATCGCAGCTACTGGGGCAAAAACGGCGGTATTACGGTCAGCGGGGGAGAGCCTTTGCTGCAAATTGACTTTCTTCTGGATTTGTTTCAAAAGGCGAAGAAGGAAAACATTCACACTGTTCTGGATACGGCGGGAAATCCGTTTACCGGTGAAGGGGACTTTTTTGATAAATTCCAGGAGCTGATGAATGTCACAGACCTCATCCTGCTGGATCTTAAGGTTTATGATGAAAAAAAGCATCGTGCACTGACGGGAAAAAGCAACCGCAATATTCTGGATCTGGCAAAATATCTTTCTGATATCGGTAAGCCTGTCTGGATTCGTCATGTGCTGGTACCTGGTATCAATGACAGTGATGAGGACCTTCATAAGCTGGATACCTTTTTGCAGACTCTGCATAATGTAGCGCGTGTTGAGATTCTGCCATATCATACACTGGGTGCCTACAAGTGGGAGGAGCTTGGCTATACCTATGCACTAAAGGATGTCCTGCCTCCGGACAAAGCACTCGTAAAGCATGCGAATGAGCTTCTACATACAGCACAGTATGATTCGTGAATACTCACAAAGCCGGACATCTGAATAGGAGGAACCGGCTTTTTTTATTCCTACGATACTTTAGATATCCCTTTTTTATACCATCCAATGCATTGATGCTGCTGTGACTATGCTGCATACCGATATGTTGAAATACTCAATAGCACTGTTTTTTTGCATCATAAAATGGTATGATGACAATAGATGGAAGGAGGTATCATCATGAGTGATCCAAAACGTATTCGCATGCACACAGGCAAAGGTTTTATTGCGGCGCTTGATCAAAGCGGCGGCAGTACACCGAAAGCACTTCGACTGTATGGTATTGCAGAGGATGCATATCATAGCGATGAAGAGATGTTTGATCTGGTTCATGAGATGAGAACCAGAATAATGACATGCCCTTCCTTTACAAGCGAGCATATACTTGCAGCCATTCTGTTTGAAAACACCATGGAACGGAAGGTGAACAACGAGTACACTGCTGACTATCTGTGGAATCAAAAGGGAATTCTTCCGATTCTGAAGGTGGACAAGGGGCTTGCCCCATTGGAAAACGGCGTTCAGCTGATGAAGGAAATTCCACAGCTGGAGGAGCTGCTCGAGCGTGCAAAACAGCGCCATATCTTTGGAACGAAGATGCGCTCTGTTATCAGGGAAAGCAATACGGATGGTATCCGCGCTATCGTCGAGCAGCAGTTCGCTATCGGTAAACGTATCTGTGCGGCAGGATTGGTGCCGATTCTTGAGCCTGAGGTAGATATTACAGCATCGGACAAGGCGGATTGTGAGGTATTGCTGAAGGCGGAAATCAAAAAGCATCTGGCGAAGCTGACGGCAGATGAAATCATTATGTTCAAGCTGACCATTCCAAGTGTTGACGGTTTCTACACAGAGCTGATGAATGATCCGCATGTTCTGCGCATAGTCGCATTATCCGGAGGGTATACAAGAGATGAAGCGAATGTAAGGCTTGCAAGAAATCCGGGACTGATTGCGAGCTTCTCCCGTGCATTATCACAGGGACTTTGCGTAACCCAGAGTGATGATGAATTTGAAGCCTTACTGAAAAGCTCCATACAGTCTATTTATGATGCCAGCATTACCTGAGAGATAGCATGTATGCATGGAGCCTATAAAAAGATGCAGAAGGTCTGCATCTTTTTGCATGCTTTAAAGCCTAAGACTTACGAGATAGAAGCTTCCTATATGGGAGTTTGCGCAGATATTTCATCCAGTCTGTTTGCATACATACCTTATATAAGATAAGTGTGAGAAGCCCTCCGAGAACGACATCAATGACGGAATGCTGTTTCAGTACAACGGTTGAAAGACATACTGCGATTCCGCAAAACAGGGTAAAGCCTTTGACCAGTGCCGCATGAGAAAACTTTTGATAGCGCATAACAATGATCATAATCGCCACGGTACTGGAAACATGAATGGACGGACAGACGTTCGTCGGTGTATCAATGGCATACAGCATACCGGCAATACGGGCAAGCAGATTGTCACGTACAACAGCAGGACGCAGCTGTAGACCGTTGGGCAGTACGGTATAGATCAGCAGACAGATTGTCATACCGGTGAACATAATAAAGCACAGATCCAGAAAATCCCTTCGCGAGTGGAACAGAAAATAACCAAGAGAGACTGCAAGCATGGGGAACCAGGCAAAATAAGGTATAACAAAGCCTTCATGAAAAGGGATCCAGTCATCCAGCGGACAGTGTATGATAAATTTGGGAACCGCAAAGGCCTCCAAAAGCTCAAAGTAAATCAGATAGGGGATAAAATAAAGAAGGCACAGCGCATAGGGATGCTCCCTGATCCAGGCTGCCGTTTTTTTCAGCATGTGCATCCTCCTTTCCAGGTGGTATTTATTATAGTATGGATTTCCATTTATTTCAAATAAAAAATCCGACCTTCGCCGGATTACGGTTTGATGTAGGAATATCCCGCCTGCTGCTTAACGGCAAGCTCCACAACACCGCTTGCAACCGTTGTCACACCGTTTAAAAGCTCCTGCTCCTCCATCCTCTGCCCCTTCATGGCATTGCGGCAGGCGGCTATGATGACACCGCGTTTTATAAAATTACAGAAAACTGCTTTGTATTCCAGCTGCTCTGCGGCCTCCTCCTTCAGCTGCCGGACGGCTCTTCCATTAACGACGATTTCAATATGGAAATCCTGCTGCAGCTGTTCGCAATAGGCAAGCATATGGGTTACATTTCTCTGTACAAGCGGCCAGCGTTTTTCTTCGTCGATGTGAAATATCACGTTCATATCAGCACCTCCTTCTCTTGGCTCCTTGTCTTTATGCTCATTGTACGATACCTGGCATATACTTGCAAGCAGGAAATCTGCCGTGTTCTCCAAATGTTGTGAAAAAATTCATAAAGTTTTTATTTGAAAGCGTTATCACAGGTGGTAGAATAGCTGTAAAGAAAGGTGAGTGTGATTGGCATATGAAAAATCTGGAGCATCATCTGTTGGGTAAGCATCCCAGAATCGGATTTGCGGAGGGAGCGAATCCCGACGTGATCCGTGCAGCGATACGGCATGTGGAAAACGGCTTTATACTGCCGGTGCTGATTGGTCATAAAAAGGAAATTCTCCGGCATGCGAAGGAGCTTGGCGCTGATATCAGCGGTGTGGAAATCGCAGATATGGAAAGCTTTGCGAATAAGGCGGAAATGGTGTCACGCATGCTGATGATTCGCCGTGGTGACTGGACCAGGGAAGCATGTGAGGATAAACTAAAGGATATCAATTATTTTTCAACAATGTATCTGGAGCTTGGCTATATTGACGGTCTGGTTGGCGGTGTTATCGCAACAACAGCGGAAACCATGCGTCCCGCTTTACAGCTCATTCGGACTGCCGAGAATGAGCGAACCGTTTCCAGCTGTGTTCTGCTGGAGCGGGATAACATCCATTACATTATGGGGGACTGTACACTGAATGTGGATCCATCGGTTCAGGAGCTGGTGGAGATTACCCTCCAGTGTGCCAGAACAGCACGGCAGTTTGGTATTGAACCGAAGGTTGGTATTTTATCGTATTCCTCGTTTGGGTCGGGAAGCGGAGCAAGTGTGGATAAGGTGCGCGTCGTAGCGGAGCATCTGAAACGGATGCCGCTGGATTTTGCTGTTGACGGGGAGATTCAGGTGGATGCGGCAATCTCTCCAATCGTCGCAAAGGTAAAGGCTCCGCATTCAGCCATCGCCGGGGAGATGAATACACTGATATTCCCGAATATCGATGCCGGAAATATCGGCTATAAGATTGCTGTCGAGCTGGGTGGCTTTACCATGTTTGGCCCGATTTTACAGGGCTTGCGTAAACCGGTCAATATCTTGACGCGCAGGGCAAGCGTGGATACGATCTATTCCATCGGTATCATTACCGGTGTGCAGGCAGTTGAGAATCGATCCTGAAAAAAGATGGCAGATGCTGTCTTTTTATGCTTTTAAAATGTCTTGTGCATTAGCGTCAGGAGAGGCTAGACACAGGTGCAGAGGGACCTCTCAGAACGCTAAAAATTTAGATCCACTAGGAAGCAAAGGATAAAAAGGCATTCATATGCGGTGTGAGCCATTTGCTTTTATGATAAACAATCTGGCGGTATACACGCAGCTGAAAATCTCGCGGCCGCAGGATGGACAGACGTCCCTGATCTACATAGGGCTGCACACAGAAGGCGGGAAGAAAGGAAATCTCACATTCACTCAACAGCTCCCGTATGATGAATTCTGTATTCCCTATTTCCAGGTATGGATGCACCTGCTGTTTAATGGACAGGGCATACTGATCCAGCTCATAACGATAGCTGGCTGCACTTTCCGTCAGAATCAGCTCCTCCTGTAATAAGTCCTTGAGAATCAGTGATTTCCGTTTTGTTAGCGCATGAGAGGGATGGCAGACAAACACGATTTCCTCCGGTTCATCAACGACGCGGATCCAGTCGGGATGATACTGGCGGCGGTCGATGAAATAGACGATATCCAGCTCATTATGATTCATCATATCCAGTAAAATTTCCGGTGATGAGGTTTCCACGCTGATGGAGATATGCGGATACGTTGTATGAAAGGCATGCAGCAGTTTTGGAAAGGAGGATGCACACAGGGATTCCGTCATGCCGATGCGCAGATGTCCCTCCAGCTCCTGTGCTTCCTGCAGTGCAAGCTTGGCTTTTTCACTTTCATCGAGGATGCGGCAGGCATAGTCATAAAATATAGTTCCCTGCTGCGTAAGCGAAATCGTCTTGCCGAAACGGTCAAACAGACGGGTGTGCAGCTCTTTCTCCAGCTGCTGAATTTGAATGGTGACCGCAGCCTGTGTATAGCCCAGTGCAGCCGCAGCCTTTGAGAAGCTCTTCAGCTGAGCTACCCGCTGAAATGTTCGTAGTGTACGTAATTCCATAAATCCTCCCATAAAGATAATTTAATCATCTTATAAAATATATAAAATTTTCATAAATATATGGTGATGATATAATACATTTAAAGAGAAGTCAACGCAAAATGCGAAAAGGGAGAAATTTTATGAAAAAACAGGATGCACAGTACAGAGGATATGTGACCCTGCTGAAAAAAGAGCTCGTTCCGGCGATGGGATGTACAGAGCCGATTGCGATTGCCTATGCGGCAGCACAGGCAGCTGCACGCCTGAAGGAAGATATAAAACAGGTGGATATTTATGCCAGTGGCAATATCATCAAAAATGTAAAAAGCGTTACGGTGCCGAATACCGGAGGACGCAAGGGAATCCAAAGTGCGGCAGCTATTGGTATTATCGCCGGTGATCCAACCCTCGGACTGGAGGTTATTTCTCATGTCCGTACGGAGCAGATCGCGCAAATGGAAGCTTTTCTTGAAAAGACAGCAGTGTATGTACATCATGAGCAGTGCAGCTGTGCCCTGCAGGTCGGTGTCAGAGTTACCGGAGAGCAGCATACTGTACTGGTATGTATCCAGAATGAGCATTCCAATATCGTACGTATTGAAGAGGATGGAAGGTGTGTGCTGGACAAAGAGGCACGCAAGGATACACAGGAGCAGCTGGATGCCATGCAGTTTTCGATGCAGGGTATCTATGAGTTTGCAGAAATAGCGGATCTTGCGGATGTAAAGGAGATACTGGATCGACAGATTCAATGCAATACCGCCATAGCGGAAGAGGGGTTAGCCCATTCCTATGGTGCCAATATCGGTTCCGTGCTGCTCTCTACCTATGGTGACAGTGTACAGATACGTGCCCGTGCTCTGGCTGCGGCGGGAAGTGATGCCAGAATGAGCGGCTGTGAGCTGCCGGTTATTATCAACAGCGGAAGCGGAAATCAGGGAATGACCTGCTCTCTTCCGGTAATCGCCTATGCAAGGGAGCTCCAATCCAGTGAAGAACAGCTGTACCGGGCCTTGCTCATATCCAATCTCTCCACACTGTATCAGAAAAAATATATCGGTCGGCTATCCGCTTATTGTGGTGCAGTCAGTGCAGGTGCAGGCGCAGGTGCAGGGATTGCATATCTGCTGGGCGGAGATTATGATCATATCTGCCATGCCATTGTCAATGCACTCGCAATAACGTCAGGTATGATTTGTGACGGTGCAAAGCCGTCCTGTGCCGCAAAAATAGCAACGGCGGTTGATGCCGGCATCATGGGCTGTATGATGTATCAAAAGGGAAAGCAGTTCTATCGCGGAGAGGGTATTGTTTGCCGCGATATTGAGGAAACCATCATGGGTGTCGGTCAGCTGGCAAGAGATGGCATGAAGGAAACGGATGATGAGATCATAAAGCTGATGATACAAAACTAACGGCTGAAAAGAGGCAAGCTGCAGAAAAGCTGTCTGATTCATACACGGACAAACGTGTGATTCAGACAGCTTTTTAGGATGCAGGATTCATGACGGATTGTATACGGCATTCAGTTTTTGTCTAACAGCCTGCTTTCTTCAGGTTTTTAAGCTTATACAAATGGGAACTCATCAGGAAATGCACAGCTTCGAGATTTTTTGCCTGCATTTAGAAATATGCAGCCGTGCTTTTTCATGCGGATAGGATAATGCATTTGCTATATACATAGATATGGCAATGCAAAGCATCACGAACATATGGGTGACTTCATTTTCTGTAAGCTGCTGAATTTGTTTCAGCATGAGCTATAACGCTTCCTGCTAAGTTGACATCTTGGAATTCTGCTTGATTTCCTTCAGACTGCTGCGGCTGATATCCGGAGACAGGATCATGCAGATACCACCAAGCACGGTATTGGTATAGAAGGTGATTGCCCGCCATACCAGCATGATGCTGGCAGCCTGAGCTGCACCGGCGAGAGGAGTAAATATAAGGGTAAAGGTTGTTTCTGCTACGCCGTGCTTGCCATATACCGGAAGAGCAGATAATATCAGATCTACAAAAAAGGATGCTGAAAAAAAGAGTGGGATATCCTGCAGACGGAGATCAATTTGCAGAAAGAATGCGATGAGAAGCGGCAGAGAATGCCGTATACTCAGCTTTACTGTGTTCAGTAGATGAACCCTTAGCATCACTCGGTAATCCTTTTTATACAGACCGTTTGCTGTCTGCAGAGAATCTGCGAAGCGCTGCAGCGCATGCTGGATGGACAGCTTGTCAAATGGCAGCTGCAGTTTGTCAATCAGATAGCCGATACCTTTGCTCAGTCCTGCGAAAACACCCGGCCACAGAAACAGCAGCGCGACAATAAGGATGGGGAAAATACTGATTGCAAAGCCGGAGAGCGCCAGGATGCTTTCCTTTGGAAATAAAGGGATCAGAAAATCACAGCTGATGAAAACAGCACATGCACTGAGCGCCATATAGGATATCTGATACAGAATCTGATCCATGACGAGAATACTGCAGCCCTGCTCCCATGATATGTTCCTGACCTTAAATAACAGCATCTGCGCCGCCTTTGCTACAGCGGAGGCACTGACATTCATCAGGAAAAGGGAAATCATTGCATTGGATATCCCGCTTTTCATTTGATAAGCAGGATTGACCTTCCTGCACAGCACGCAGATTCCGATTCCTCCTATCACATAAACAGAAGCACTGAGCAGTATCAGTCCAAGCGTATAGCGTAGCTGCAAATGCTGCAGCGTATCGAAGATTTCCGCAGCATGGTCCTTGATATTGAAGTAGAGCATGCCGGCAACAAACATCGCCAGCAGTATATATTTTATTGTTTGCTTTATCCATTTCTTCATAAGATTACCTCACATGCATAAGGATACTACAATTTTGTGAAAAGGGACAGATTTCCTGAAAAACATGATAAAATATTATCGTATAAGGAAAAGGTTATAGGAACAGCTTACGGAATGTGCTGCTATAACAAGGAGGGAAATATGAAGCATCGTATCTGTATGTTAAATATCGCACGAATCAATTATGATCATAGGCTTGATATCAGCTGCATAAAGGGAGATGTTGTTGCTTATGAGGATAGTGATCCACAGGAGATTCTACAGCGTGTTCAGGATTGTGAAATTGTAGTCAGTAAGGAGCTTGAGCTTTCCAAAGCGCTGATTGAGCAGTTTCCGGACAGTGTGCGCTTAATCTGTGAAGCAGGGACCGGCTATAACAATATCGATCTGGAGACCTGCCGCAAAAAGGGAATCATTGTGTGCAATACGCCCGCTTATTCCACAAAGCGTGTGGCACATACGGCGATTATGCTGCTTTTAAGCCTTAGCAGCTCCATGCGCGAGCAGCTGCAAATGCTGGAACATAAAGATTACCGAAATTTCACAGACCATATGCTGGTGGAGCATACCGAGGTCAATGATAAGACGCTGGGAGTTATCGGTTACGGCAGTATCGGACAGGAGGTGATTCGTATTGCTAAAGTCCTGGATATGAAAATTCTGGTGTATACGAGAACACCGCGCGAGCATGTGGAGGGAGTACGCTTTGTTTCCCTGCCAGAGCTTTTAAAGGAAAGTGATTATGTTTCTCTGCATTGTCCGCTTACCTCTGAAACCAGACATCTGATCGACGAAGTGCATCTGTCGATGATGAAGCCTTCCGCCGCTATTATCAATACGGCCCGTGGAGCCCTGATTGATGAACAGGCGCTGATTGCGGCCTTGCAGAACAAGCAGATTGCCAAAGCGGCACTGGATGTGCAGGAAGAGGAGCCGATGCGTGAGGATAATCCACTGTACACAATGCCGAATGTCATTATTACACCGCATATGGGATGGCGTGGTCTGGAAACCAGACAGCGTCTTTTACAGCTGGTGTCCGCAAATATCGAAGCGTATATGGAAGGAACTGTTATCAATCGGGTTGTCTGAATGCCTGCATGGCGTGGTTCTTTTGGAATGAGAATGAATTTTACGGGCATTTCTATTTAACATTATCAGATTCCACATATAATAGAGGGGAGAGGATGATATATGTGGATATATTTGAAAAGGCATACCAGTTCCTTCAGGATGAAGGGATTGCGGCAAGAAGACATATTGAATTAAAGCAATATACGACACTGCATATCGGCGGGGAGGCACAGATTCTGGCGGAGCCATCCAGTATTACACAGATTCAGCAATGTCTGGCAGTATGCAAACAGCATCGCATAGAATGGTTTCTGCTTGGTAACGGCAGCAATGTTCTGGCAATGGATGAAGGCTTTCAGGGAATGGTCATCGTCCTGGCAACGAATTTTAACAGCATCCGACTGGAGAAGGAAAATCGTGTGCGTGCACAAAGCGGGGCAGCCATCAAGGCGGTAAGTGCATTTTGTGCAGCGCATTCTCTGAGCGGTCTGGAGTTTGCCTGTGGAATTCCGGGAAGTGTCGGAGGGGCCGTTTACATGAATGCAGGAGCGTATGGCGGAGAAACAAAGGATGTTTTGCTTGAAGTGGTTTGGCTGGATGAAAACGGGAGTCTTCATACAAGCTGTGCAGCACAGCTGGAGCTGTCCTACCGGCATAGTCGTTTTTCAAAGCATGGAGGTATCGTACTGGAAGCTGTGTATGCACTAATTCCTGGAAGACAGGAGGCAATCGTGGCACAAATGGAGGAGCTGATGCGGCGGCGAAGAGAAAAGCAGCCGCTGGATGCCTATAGTGCAGGCTCCACATTTAAACGGCCACAGGGAAATTATGCTTCTGCTTTGATACGGGATGCTGGATTGATGGGGACAGAGGTGCATGATGCACAGGTATCCACAAAGCATGCCGGCTTCCTTATCAATCGCGGGGCTGCCAGCAGTCAGGATTTTCTGGAGCTGATTCACAGAGTTCAGCAGGAGGTCAAAGAGCATAGCGGCTATGAGCTGGAGTGTGAAATCCGGTTTCTGAAAAATGAGCACAGATCGTGACTACAGCAGCTAAAATCGATTATTTTACTATACAGAAATTGGAAAGAGGATTACAATAGCTGGGGGTGAATGCTATGATTTATAAAATCGGTGATATTGCAAAGGTTATGGGTGTTACTACGGAGGCAATACGACATTATGAGCGCATGGGACTCATCAAACCGGAAAAGGATCCGCAGACCAATTACCGATACTTTACCGAGGAGCAGCTGAGCCAGCTGCTGTACATACAACGTTTATCACAGATGGGAATCAGTTTGCAGCTGATACGGGAGCAGTTTCTGAATGGTTCTTTGCATTCCTATGAGCAGGTGATATCGGAAACTCTGCAATCAACGCAGGAGCGGCTGAGAATTCTGCAGATGAAAACAAGCAATTTGATGAACTGTCTGGATATCCTACAGACTGCAGAGCAATCAAAGGGAAGGTGCATTTACGGAATGCGCCCGGATATGTATTTCATATCAACACAGCATTGCATTCAGTCCTCCTTTGCACAGGAGCAGCCAAAGGGATTTCACAATTTTTCCAATCATGCGGATCTTTTTTTCCAAAGCGTTCATTATTATGAAGAGAATGGTGTCTGGAGAAGTGAGAAGGGGTTTGGAATTTATAAGGATTGTGCGGAATATGCACAGTATTGTGAGAATCCATATTTTCACTTACGCAGTGCTGCACATGCTGTTTTATGCACATTTGACAATTTAAAGACGGATGCTGGAATAACGGAAACCGTTCGCTCATTTTTCAGGGAGCATAATCTGAAGCGAAGCGGTGAGGTTTACAGCCGTCAGGTGTACCGCACGTTTTCAAAGGAACAGGAACCGGTGGTGATGGAGCTGTTGGCGATTCCATACATAAGGATATAGGGAATCAGACTTGCGTTTGTATATGTTTCGTGCTATTCTGTAGGGGATTACAGGAGGAGCTTTCATGGAACAGCGTCAGAAGTCGTATCTACTGAATGCGTTTCTGCTTGGTGTTATTACCGGTTTTTTTATAGCACCGCTCAAAAACGGTATTCAGGTTCATGTGAGTAGCAGAGGGACATGTAGTCCTAAAAAATGACATCGGCCATCATGTTTGTAAGAAAAAGGTTTCAGAGGATGTGTTCTGAAATCTTTTTATATTATGGCAGTTCGATGTCAGTGAATAGAGTACCGGTGGAAGCCTTGATGTATGCAATTCCTGTTAGTTTACAGATTTGCAGTCAGACAGCTGTTTGATTGAAATAAAAGGGATCAGCATAAGGAAAAATTCATTCCAATCTAATTCCTTTTTTCATAAAAGAAAAAAATAATGGTGTTTTTCTAGTGATTTCATTGCCTTCATATACATCTACTTTTTCCAGGTTGCTCATATACATCTTTTGCAATCGAAAAAATATCGGCTGAATCTAATTTATGCCCACGAATCACAAGTGAATTTACATCAGAGTCATTCATGGCAGTATTACAGGCAGTGATCCAGATAATATGGAATTTTCTGCTTTTCATTTTTTTAATTCTATCCTTTAATCTGTAATGGAGTGAACCATGTAAACACCACCTTTTGACTACAGTTTCCAAGAAATAGAGAACAAAGACTTCAGGTCTGAAGTTATTTCATCCTTTTTCTTTTTTATGGAAATTGTATGGATTCTCCATCATAGAAAATAAAACTTCTTATGTACAAGCGTGAGTAAACTCATACCCACGCTTTTTTTTCTACGGATCGATAACCGTTGGAGTCCTTCCGATTCCTACTACCTCATTAACGATCCTTGTCCAGGTTCCACATCCGACTACACCATCTGCACTGAGTCCGTTATCACGCTGATATGCAACTAATGCATTCCGTGTATTTCCTCCGAATACCCCATCAAGGGTCTGTGTACTGTAGCCTAATGCATTTAATGCATCCTGTAGAATCAAAACGTAAACACCACGGCTGCCACTGCGTAAAACAGGGAATCCGGCACTGCAGGCCGGTGTGCCATACCGTTTGTCGAAGTGTACCCAGGTCGGTGTCATGTAAATAGGCTCCACATAAACCCAGACACCAAGATTGTTCGCAGTATTCCAGATTCTGTTACGCTCTGCCTGCGTCAATGCCTGTCCCACATCGAAGGAAACACCTGCATAATGCTGTGACTGCTTCCCATGTCCGCCTTCCCAGATTCGTTTAAATGCATATCGAAAAGGTATGGGGGCTCCATAGGTTCTTCGTGTTGCATTCCATGCTTCCATTGCCGCATTTGTTGTCCATAGAACACTGGATCGCGATGATCCTCTGAATTCTCTCACCAGCATTGTTCGATCGTATGCATACGGCATTGGATCATTTTCCTCCAGATAGAAGGTTTCCAATGCCTGCGTATATACATTATATACGATAACCTTTGCCATATATCTGCCTCCTTTCCATACATCCTATGATAAACAGACAAACGTGGATGGGTATTTATAAATAAGCTGGAAGCAAACATGGCTTTCCTCTTTTATAAAACAGAAGAAGATCGGAAGTAACAGATATAATAACTGCTTCCAAGGAGACTCTGGTCTATAAGACACATATCGTGTGAAGTGGACACAATAACGGTGAGTAAGGACACGGATCAGGAGAATGCGCTGTTTTGAAATGCACTGGTAAAATAGTATACTGTCATTGATATCCAAAATATATAATCCTAAACAGGATGCAGTGAAAATTGGAACGAGCTGTATTTCGGTAGCGAATATAGCTTTTCTTGTGACAGGCAGTTACACATACAGATTTCGTAATTCTGATGCAAATTGAATACGTATCTAATAGGAAGAACTGTTCAAAAATCAGGAGATGATAACTACTTTACATGAGTGAAAGACTTATGGCGTTAAGGGTGCAGCCAAACGCAAAGGAAGCCCAACGAACTCGTGAGGGTACGTGCGTAAGGGGTGGAACAAGTAGACAGGCTTAAATAATCAGGGCGCAGTGGCACTTACAGGTGACAACCATGCGGAAAGAGGGAAGTCCTATGTAAAAAGAGAGTTTATAGCGTTTGAATATTTATATACTTTAGAGTATAATGTTTATGAGTGTATAAACGAAACAGGAGGGATACTATGCTAGGAAGAGTAGCTGAATTAAACTATTTGAATGAATTATACGAAAGTGAAAAGTTTGAGTTTTTAGTCATGTATGGTCGAAGAAGAGTTGGTAAGACAACATTGCTTCAAGAATTTTCAAAACATACAAATGCAATCTTTTTTCCTGCACGTGAAAAAAATGATGCATTAAATTTAGAAGATTTCTCAAAAACAATACAACTTTATTTTGATCAGCAATTTATTTCATCATTTAAAAGCTGGGAAGATGCTTTTGTGTATATTGGTAATAAAATACAGAATCGAACTGCACTTATTATTGATGAATTTCCATATATCATTGAAGAAAACCCTTCTGTTAAATCACTTCTACAACATGCCATTGATCATAGCTGGAAGAATAAAAATATCTTTTTAGTTCTTTGTGGTTCTTCAGTTAATGTCATGGAGAATGAAATCATGGGAAGAAAAAGTCCATTACATGATCGGCAAACGGCAACCCTTGAAATAATACCATTCGATTATTTAGAAAGCAGTAATTTCTTTCCTAACTATAGCAATGAAGATAAGTTGATTGCTTATGGTGTTTTAGGTGGTATTCCAAGATATTTAGAAGCATTTGATGCTGATAAATCCATTGGAGAAAATATAGCATCTAAAATTATTCGAAATGGTTCCTATTTATATGAAGAACCTGAAAATTTATTGAAAGCAGATTTACGAGAAACAAACACCTATAATTCCATACTTTCTGCAATCGCGAATGGAAGAAACAGAATCATCGAAATTGCAGATTATATATACGAGAGTCAAACAAAAGTTTCTAAGTATTTAACAACGCTTCAAACATTACACCTGATTGAAAAAAGAGTTCCATGTGGCGAAAACGATAAATCTAAAAAATCAATTTATGTAATAAAAGATAACTTCTTAAGATTTTGGTTTCGCTATGAATTTACAAACAACGCTTATTATGCAATGTTAGGCGCAAAAGACGCTGCTGAAGAAATTATGAATGATATTTCAAACCTTATGGGTGATGTGTTTGAAGGTGTATGTAAAGAATATTTAATTCATCAGGCAAAGCAAAGAAAACTTCCTTTTATTCCATTTTCTATAGGAAAATGGTGGGGGAATAATCCAAGTATCAAAGCACAAGATGATGTTGATGTTTTAGCAATTGATCGAAGTGGAAAAAAAGCAATCTTTATGGAGTGTAAATTCACATCTAGTCCTATGCCTCTTGAAGAATATACCGATCTCGTAAATGCTACAAAAGCATTTCCAAATATCAAAGAAATATATTTATATTTTGTAAGTAAATCCGGATATACGGAACCAGTAAAACGACAAGCAGAAATAGATTGTGCAATTCTGTTAACGATTGATGATTTATTTGAGTAATCTGTATATAGTTTTCTTAAATTAAAAAAAATGTGTTAAGGGTTAATTATGTTATTCATCAATCGTTTTTTGACAATATATGACTAATATTAAATTAAATCCTGATTTAAGAGATAAATACGCCAAAATTGAAAATATCAGTGATGAGAAACATTCTGTATATGTTTAAAGTTAGATGAAACAAACATGATGGCGGAGCAAATTGAAACACGATAGTTACATGAACAAGCTTTTGGAAGGGAAAGAAAAATAATTAAAATATGGATTACTTTATTAAATTCGATTATGTAGACTTGATATCATAAATAAGCCGGAAGCAAACATGGCTTTCCACTATTATAAAACAGAAGAAGATCGGAAGTAACAGATATAATTGCTTCTAAGGATACTCTGGTCTTAAGACACATATCGTGTGAAGTGGATACAATAACGGTGAATAAGGACACGGATCAGGAGAATGCGCTGTTTTAAAATGCACTGGCAAAATAGTATACTGTCATTAATATTCAAAATGTATAATCCTAAACAGAATGCAATGAAAATTGGAACGAGCTGTATTCTGGTAGCGAATATAGCTTTTTGCTGTATGCAGATAGTTGTTTCTGTTTTACTTTCTGCCTCCTGCTTTTCTCATTGTGGGCATATGGTAAGAAAGCTTTTCTCCTGATGAAAAGAATGCTATAATAATCAAAACAAGGAGAGAGCGGTATGAGCATGAAATTCAGACGTTTTCTATGCTTTCTGACAGCTCTGCTGCTGATCAGCGGTTGTGCAGGCAAGGAAGACGGTAAGAAGTATCCAAGCGAATATGAACCATCACCGAGTCCGAAAATGTCTGAGCTTCATCTGCCCAGCAGCCCCGGAGAGCAGGTGGCTGTGGATTCCAGCGGACTGGTACAAATCGATTACAGCAATACAAGCAGCGGATATCTGCAGGCCAAGCTTTTGCACAAGCCTGAAAAAAGGATGCGCCTCCAGATAACCAAGGACGGTGTAGGAAACATCGCATATGATTTTACAAAGGAAAACGAATATGAAACCTTTCCCTTTGAGCAGGGAAGCGGAACATATCTGGTAAAGGTACTCGAAAATCGTTCCGGGAAAACCTATACGATCACATTGACCCTGTCAGTGGATGTCAAGCTTGAAAATGAGCGGATACCGTTTTTATATCCAAATCAGACGGTGAACTATGACAGTCATACAGCAGCTGTAAAAAAAGCCTTTGATCTGACGAAGGATGATGATACCGTATTGAAGCGGATTGCAACACTGTATAATTATGTTGTGGATAACATCAGCTATGATTCCAAAAAGGCGAAGGAAGTAGAGGATATTTATGTGCTTCCTGTCGTGGATGAAACACTGGAAAGCAAAAAAGGGATATGCTTTGATTATGCGGCTCTGCTTGCGGCGATGCTGCGCAGCCAGCAGATTCCAACCAGACTGGTAACGGGAAATACCACGATTGAATATCATGCCTGGGTTGAGGTATATATTGAGGGAAAGGGATGGATCAATCCCGATATTCTGCTGCATGCAAAGAAATGGAGCCGTATGGATCCAACCTTTGATGCCAGTGACATTGATTATGAAGATGACTATGAAGATAAGTATTACTACTAGGAGGAAAACGGTATGACACATACAACATTACGCTCTGAGGAAATGTTTGATTTATGTACCCAGATGTCGATGATTCTCGCAGGCGGACTATCTGTCGAGGAGGGGCTGGAAATCATAGGGGACGATACGGAGAATCCGCATATGAAGGAGGCAGCCGGATGTCTGCTGGAAAAGGTACATGTCGTGGGTTCCTTCAGCGCGGCGCTGGAAGAGGCTCCGTATTTCGACACGTATGCCAAGAAAATGGTTGAAATCGGGGAAATCAGCGGTCATCTCGATAATGTTATGAAGGAGCTGGCGCTATATTATGAGCGCAGCAGTGACCTGAAGCAATCCTTGAAGGAGGCACTGACCTATCCCTCGATTCTGTTATTGATGATGTGGGCGGTAGTCGGCATTATCGTATGGAAGGTTCTGCCGATATTTGAAAAGGTTCTTTTGCATATGGGAGCTGCCCTTCAGGGGACGGTCGTCTCCATGATGCGCTTTGGACAGCTGTTTGCCACAGCCTCCTTTATCATACTGACACTGTTCCTGCTGGGGGGGATTCTACTTGCAGTGACCTTTAGAAAATCAGGAGGAAAATCGTTCCTTTCCCATCTGTTTATGACAAAGCAGCTCTACCATAACATGGTCATGGCGAAAATGACCTATGCCCTGTCGCTGTTCATTACGAGCGGGTATGAAATGGAGGAGGCGCTGGGGTATCTTAGAGATGTTGTCGGGGATGAGGCGGTTCAAAAGAAAATTGATGCCTGCCGCAGTGATATGCTGGAGGGGAAAAGCTTTTCGCAATGTCTGCGCGAGCAGGCGCTTTATCAGGGAGTATATGCGAGTATGATCATCACCGGCTTTCACAGCGGGAAAAGTGATGAGGTCATGCAGAAGGTGAGCACCCTGTACGAGAAGGATGTGGATACCAGTATCTCAACCTTCCTGAATACCATTGAACCTGTCATTGTGATTGTTTTATCTGTAATCGTAGGAATCATTCTGCTCTCTGTCATGCTGCCGCTGATGAGCATTATGTCATCCATCGGATGATGAAACATAAGAAAAAAATGCTGGGTCTGCAGCTTTTTATGTTCATGGGAATCCTGGTCATGCTCTATTACGGATTTTCGACAGCTGACAGCGGACTCAGCAGGGAGGATGCACAGCGTGCTAAGGAGGCAATTCAGAAGGCAGCACTGGAATGCTACAGTATCGAGGGCGCATACCCCCAGTCGCTGGAGTATCTGAAGCAGCACTATGGTTTGTATATACAGGAGGATGCCTATCGCATCCGCTATCATTACATCGGGGCAAATATCATGCCGGATACGGATGTGTATCCAAGGAGTGAACAGCCATGAGACAACGACATTCCATTGATATTTTGTTCTCTCTATCGTTATTTACTGTATTTGTAATCTGTGCGTTTCTGGTGCTTCTGTTTCAGGCCGGAAGCTATCAGGCTATCATTAAGCAGGGGGAAGAGGTCGAGCGTATGCATACACCCCTGGCATATCTACGCGCAAAAATCAGAAGTGCGGACGAAGACGGGGCCGTATCTGTGAGACAGCTGGAGGACACGGATGCGATTGTAATACACGATAAGAAAGAACGTACTGTTACCTATATATATGAATATGAGGGAAAGCTGCGGGAGCTGTATGCGAGTGAGGAAGTGAAGCCGATGCTTTCTGCAGGGACATCACTGTTTACCGTTTATGACTTTGAAGCACAGGAAAATGGAGGTCTGCTGCAAGTGAGCATCCACGATGAGCAGGGGAAAGCCAGCCGTATGATGATGGAGCTGAAGAGTGAGTAAGGAGGAAGCGCTATGCGGGAGAATCATGCAAATAAATCGATATCGTTTCTGATGGAGCTCATCTTTGTGCTTTTCTTCTTTACCCTGGCGAGTGCGGTTTGTGTGCTCGTTTTGGGAACGGCAAAGGATAAAAATAATCTGGCTGCAGATACGCGGAATGCGCTGCAATATGGAGAAAATCTGGTGGCACAGCGAAAGATTCCCCAGGTACAGCAGGCAATGCAGAAGAAAATCTTTTACTTGGATGAGAACGGAAACCGGTCATCTTCGCAGGCAGGATATTATCGGGTTGAAATTGAACAGAAGAAAGCGGTTGAAAAAAGTGGTCGGGCACTTTGTGAGCTTTGTATTTACCGCGATGACAAAGAGCTTGTACGTCTTCCCTTTCTGCTGGAAGGGGGCGTTCAAAAATGAAGCTTGAAAAGCGCGGCGTGCAGATTGGTCTGGGAGCATCCAGTATCTTCATGATTTTCGTCGTTTTGTGTATGATGATCTTGTCAGTACTTTCGTACACACGCTCATTACAAAACGAAAAAATTGCACAGCGAGAGAAGCTGTATCAGGAGGCAGTTGCCAAAAGTGATGCGGGAGCACAGCTGCTGATTGATGAACTCCGGCAGTATCCAAAGCAAACCCTGCAGCAAAGTCTGAAACAAAGCAGGGTGCAGTCGCTGCTGCAGGAATATGCGATGAAAACGGATTGGGAGCAGGATGAGCTGCTTGTGACAATACCGGTTCAGGATGCACAGCAGCTGCAGCTGAGATTGCAGAAGCAGGGAAGTGCTGTTCATATAAAAGCATGGAAAACAATTACGAAGGGAGATGCACTGTGATGGTGACAATCGAACAGATGCTGAAGGAAGCAATCGCAAGGGATGCTTCGGATATATTTTTAGTAGCAGGGCATCCATATGCCTTTAAAATCAATGGAGAAATTCACTCCATGCAGGAAACCAGGCTGATGCCCAATGACACAGCTCAGCTGATTCAGGAAATTTATCAGTATGCGCTGCAGAATACCTATGAGGATTTTCTCAAAAAAAAGGATGATGATTTTTCCTTTTCCATACCGGATGTCGGGCGGTTTCGCTGCAATGTCTATCTGCAGAGAAATTCGCAGGCAGCGGTTCTGCGCGTTGTCCGCTTTGAACTTCCCGATCCTGTTGAATTGAATATACCACAGGTCATCACATCTCTTGCGGCGGTGAAAAAGGGAATGATTCTGGTAAGCGGGCCGGCTGGGTGCGGAAAATCAACGACGCTCGCCTGCATCATTGATAAAATCAACGAAAGCCGCAACGTACATATCATAACGATAGAAGATCCGATTGAATATCTGCACGCCCATAAAAAAAGTATTGTTTCTCAGCGGGAGGTGTATCACGATACACAGGATTATTTAAACGCGCTGCGTTCTGCCCTGCGGGAAGCCCCGGAGGTCATACTGGTTGGAGAAATGCGGGATCTTGAGACGATCAATACGGCAGTTACTGCCGCAGAGACCGGACATTTAATTTTATCGACCCTTCATACCATGGGGGCAGCCAATACCATTGACCGCATGATTGATGTATTTCCAAGTGAACAGCAGCAGCAGATTCGCGTACAGCTGTCCATGACGCTGCATGCTGTTATCAGTGAACAGCTGGTGCCGGCCACAGATGGGGGTATCATACCTGTTTTTGAAATTATGATTGTCAATCCGGCGATTCGTACGCAAATCAGGGAAGGAAAAATTCATCAGCTGGAAAATTCCATGATTGCAGGAAGGGATCAGGGCATGATAACCATGGATGAGAGTCTTATGAAGCTGTATGAAGAGGGCAGAATTGATAAGGAAGCTGCACTGATGTATGCGAGTAACTCGGAACGCATGCGTAAAAAGTTAAATATGTGACGGCGAAGGCGCATGGCTTTCGCTTTTTTTCATATACTAAAGGAAAACAGACAAAGTATTAAAACTGTATAAATACACAGGCATGAAAACGCGCTATACTGAAACCAGATAGAAGTAGCATATGTATATCAAAACATAGGAGGAGATTTGTATGAAGAGACAGACAAAGAAACTTGCTGCAGGTGCAGCGGCTGCTGCAGCGGGTATTGCAGCAGCAACGGCAGTGCGTCATGTTACGAAGAAACGCGAACAGAGTGCCCAGAGCATGGTGAGCAGCGGAAGAGAAGGGGAACGGCAGGCCTATCTGATTGGCGGCGGTCTGGCTTCCTTATCGGCAGCGGCTTACCTTATTCAGGATGGCGGCTTTCATGGAGAGAATATTCATATCATGGAAGGGATGAGCATCCTTGGCGGAAGCAATGACGGTGCAGGGACGATGCAGAATGGGTTTGTCTGCCGCGGGGGCAGAATGCTGAATGAGGAAACCTATGAGAATTTCTGGGACTTGTTTTCCTCCATTCCTTCTCTGGACTGGCCGGGAAAAAGTGTGACCGAAGAAATATTGAATTTTGATCACCTGCATCCAACGCATGCGCAGGCAAGACTGGTGGATCGTTATGGCGTGATTCAGGATGTGCGCAGCATGCAGTTTAACAATACCGACCGCTTTCTGATGACAAAGCTGCTTGCAACACCGGAAGAAAAGCTGGATGATGTAACCATTGAACAGTGGTTTAAGGATAGTCCGCATTTCTTCACTACAAATTTCTGGTATATGTGGCAGACAACCTTTGCTTTTCAGAAATGGTCTAGTGCATTTGAATTCCGCCGGTATATGAATCGTATGATTCTGGAGTTTCCACGCATTGAAACGCTTGAGGGAGTAACCAGAACACCATACAACCAGTATGAATCTGTGATTCTTCCGTTAAAGGTATATCTGGAGGGCTTTGGTGTGGATTTCAGCATTCGTGCTGTTGTCGAGGATCTGGATTTTAAGGAAGACAGTGTAACAGTTACAGATATTCATCTCTTGGAAAATGGAAAACAGCGCACCATCCATCTGGAGGACAGTGATTTATGTATTATGACAAATGGCTGTATGACAGATTGTGCAACGCTTGGTGATTTTAAAACACCGGCACCTTATGAACCAAAGGATCCGATTTCAGCGCAGCTGTGGAAACGAGTTGCAGAAAAGAAGCCGGTTTTGGGCGATCCAACGCCATTCTTTGGTAAGCCGGAGGAGACCAACTGGGAGAGCTTCACTGTCACGATGAAAGGGAACAGGATGCTGAAAATGATTGAGCAATTCTCCGGCAATATTCCGGGCAGTGGTGCACTTATGACCTTTAAGGATTCCAGCTGGCTGATGTCCATTGTAGTGGCAGCACAGCCACATTTCAAGGCACAGGATGCCAATACAACAATTTTCTGGGGCTATGGCCTGTATACGGATGCGCTTGGTGATTACGTGAAAAAACCGATGCGGGAGTGCAGCGGTGAGGAAATCCTGATGGAGCTGATTCACCATCTGCATTTTGAAGAGAATACGAAGGATATCATGGAATCCGTAGTGAACGTCATCCCATGCATGATGCCGTATATCGATTCACAATTCCAGCCAAGAGCGATGAGTGATCGTCCGCTGGTTATCCCAAGCGGCTCTACCAATTTTGCCATGATTTCACAATTTGTGGAGATTCCGGAGGATATGGTATTCACGGAGGAATATTCTGTACGCGCAGCACGTATGGCAGTTTACGGACTGCTTGGTATTGAGAAGAAGTTGTGCCCGGTGACACCGTATCATAAAAATCCAAAGGTTCTCGCAGTCGCAGCAAAAACAATGCTTCGCTGATAAGTCCATACACGTTTAGAAAGCAGTTATCAGCAGTTGAAGCTTTCGCACAACCTGCAGAAGATTGGGGTTACTGAAGATCTCTTCCTGCTTTGACGAAAAAACAACAGGATAAACAAAAAGGGTCACTTTCATCTTTTTTACGATGATATGGATCCTTTTTTCATGATTCTGGGATTTATCTGTTAAGAATCCTTCTCCAGATCGGTCTTCTGATGTTTAGAAGCAGAGACATGGCTGTGAGAAATTTGCCATTTGTGATTGTCCTGCAGCTCCATAAATTACAGATTACCTAAACATTGCAATACAATACTGCAGACATTCGATATAGTAAAAGGGAGGCAGCAGTAGGATCAGCTGATGTATACCTTTGATATTGAGGAATGCAGGTTAACGCTGCCACCGCAGATCGGCGAAGACTTTGACCTTTCGCAGATTATGTATGAAGTGCCAATGAGTATTGTGAAAGCCGGTACGGTAGAGAGAGGAAGCATACCGGAATTCATACACTTTTATAATGCGATGCTGTCCGGGGAACCGCATGGCTATTTCGAGGTGAAAAACGTAAAAAGGATGGTACCTGCTGCTGGTATTCCGCAAAGTATTCCATGATTTATGATAAAAGAATACGCTTTGTTTTTTTCATAAGGCACATCCTGATAAGAAAAAGCGAAAATCAAGCTTGCTCCATGACTCCCGCTGATTACTTATCACCATTTTCAAATGTATTATACGGCATCTCCTTTGTTTTATAAACGCTTTCTGAAGGGCGAACATATCGCTTAGAGGGATAGAATAGTTTGAGTTTAGATCTTAAAGCTCTGCGATATAAGAATAAAATAAGATGTGCATCAGCGTATTGATAGCGATGGCAGCATGTAGACAGCCTGCATTTGCGCACTTTCTCTTATGCTGCATATTTCTGTATAAAAAAACGGTAGGGTTCTCTGTAATTTTTGAGAGGCTATAGAATCGGAAGCCTATAAGGGCAATAAGAAATACCCTTAACTGTAAAGAAAGCTACGCTTTTGTCAAAACACGCAGGTGTTCTTCAGTACAGCCATAAAGTTGATCAAGTTTTCAAAAAGCACAAAAAAAGCCGATAATTATCGACTTATTTGATATATGGAGGGAGAACGGATGATAAAACAAAATATTATCTCCTCGACCTCGACACCTCTGGTCAACTACATTTTATACCCTATATATAGAATTGTAAACCTTTTTTTCAAAAAATTAAAATGGCAATATCTACATCTGCCTTCTGTTATTCACTTCTCTAATTTTTCAATTTTGATGATGGTCTTGGTATTTAAATCTAAATGAATACAAAGGAATGATCTTTTGATGATCTGTTTTTGTTCTAAATATGTATACTCATTGAATTTTTTTATTGCTTTATTTCTCAATCTTTTCATATCCTTATCTAGATTCCTTTTCTTAGATAGCAGTTTCTTGCGCTCTGCGATATAAGAATCATCATCGAGGTAACCCTCTTCATATTCAAAGTCAAGGAATTTTAATCGTTTCCCTATTTTGCCTATCCTTCTGGAGATACCTTCTACAACTTCAAAATTCGTAGTCTCATCCAGAATTTCATTGATATGATGGATTATTTTATTTAAAAGGATCTGTTCGTTGATCCTCTTTTTACAACTAGGACAATAATAATATTTATAGACTCTTCTTCCTTTTCTATTTCCGTTGCGCGGATAGTGGATCGTAGGAATCTCACTACACCAGCAATCACAGTCTTCACATTTGATTAGATTTTTGAATAGATATTTGTAATGATATTCTTTCCTTCTCCCATGCAATATTTTCTGTATCTCTTCGTAATATTTCTGTGAACAATATGCCGGAGAATGATCTCGTATGTCAACATACGATGTCAAGAGTCTTCCATATATGATAGGATCCGTGACTGCTCTGTAGATTTTTGTATAAGACCAGTGTACTCCACAAGCCTGTTTGGAATTTAATTCGATTGCCAGTGAGTCCAATGATCTTTTGTAATCATGAATCTGAGTCAGGATATATAGCATCGTTTCGACATATGCAATATCGATTTCTACTTTTCTTCCTTTAGCATTCTCACCTGGATTATTCTTAAATAGATATCCGGTAGGTGGCGTCTTTCCTCCTTTTGTGTAATTACCTTTGTAAGCTGATGTGGTTAGACCTATACGTGTTCTCTTACGATCACGATGCACTTCTGTTTCATCGGAAAGTGTAATGATTCGTGGACCGATCGTCTTATCCGGATGTAATTCGATATCTTCTAAACTAGCCCAATCTCTATTATCAGAGATGACGGTGACATTGTACTTGCTAAAAACATAACGAAGAGAGTTGCAATGATTCGCATCTCTGGATAATCTGGATGCTAACCAGACATAGATGATTATTTCTTGATTCGCTGCAGCTATGGCCTTCAACATTTCCTGCATGTGAGGACGCTTTAAGGTTGTTCCGGAATATCCTTCATCAATATACCATTTTTCAATCGTCCTGTTATCTCTTGCAGCAAGCTCATTGCATACACGTTTTTGTGATTCTATGCTGTAGTTCGATTTACTTTTTTCTGACGAACTTCTTCTGGCATAGCCAAATACTTTCATAGTTTTTTCCTCCTTCGTGTGAGAATATCACACACTTTCTGAGGATGATTTTTATCTCATATGTCAAAGTTCCTTTCTTTGACATATGAAGAGAAAAATTATATTCCATATATCTCCGCCCTTTATTTGCTTTTTAGGACAAAAAAAGCATCCACGTATGAATCTACAAGGATGCTTTGATTGAACTAACCAGTAGGTGTATTCTAAGGAATACATCATCATAATACAAATATTAAGAAAAAATGTCAAGCAAATCATCTTTGAGACAGGGTAAAAATAGTAAATTAGATACTTTTGAAAGTAGATTCTATTTTCAAAAAATATTTGTCCCATTCAAGTGTTGATTTATGTAATTGGTTACCTTTGAATATAAATGACAATATTGTAAATACTAATGCCACCACACCTTTGGTTATTAAAACTTTTATGGAGAACAATTCCTGTTAGTAGTAAATCAGCTTTTAAATTGAGATTAGAACTAAAAGGAGATTTATCTTATGAAACAACAAAAAAAATTAAAAAGCAATTCATTATATTTTAAAAATAGGGTGTGTTATTTGGAAATATTAACTGCTTCATTTTTATATTCAAATCACAAATATTTTTTGACACAATTGCAGGCTCCGTCTGGACTGTGCCATTTTCTCTACTTTTAATCATATCTTCTTAGCCATAAGCTAGATTACCTCTGGTGTTTCAGGAAGACGCTCAATGGTAAGAGAATAAGTCAGTATGGCTGATATACATGATTATGGTAAGCAGAATGACGTTGAGGAGAATTGAGAAAAGAAGAATCTAGGGCTTCAAAATCACATTATATTAAAGAGGTTTTATTATTTTATTGCATCCAAGACAATTAGACTTCATCTACCCTGAAGTTCTGGTAAGCAGTACTAATTCAATATGTTAAGCTTAAGCGTAAGGAGGAATCAACAATGTGTACAGCACTGAGATTTAAACAATTTTTTGGAAGAAATTTAGACTACGAATTTTCCTATGGGGAGAAAATTACCGTTTCGCCCAGAAATTATAATTTTAAGTTTCGCCATACTAATAAACAAGGAAAACATTATGCTATAATAGGTATGGCATATATTGTAGGAGATTATCCATTATACTACGATGCCATAAACGAAAAAGGAGTAGGAATGGCAGGATTAAATTTTGTCGGAAATACATATTTTAATGCTCATGTAGATGGAAGGGATAACATTACATCCTTTGAGTTTATTCCATGGGTATTGTCTCAATGTGCGAATATTAAAGAAGTCAAGGAATTACTTGAACATACTAATGTAGTGAATACCGCCTTCAACAGTAAACTTCCACCTGCACAATTGCATTATATGATTAGCGATGACACAGACAGCATTGTTATAGAATGTATGAAAGATGGTATGCATATATATGATAATCCTACACATGTTTTAACCAACAATCCACCATTTAAAGAACAGATTTCTAGGTTGAATGACTACATGTATTTGACCAATAAGCAACCAGAAAATACATTTTCAAAGGATTTAAATCTTGCCCCGTATTCACGCGGATTTGGTGCATTTGGATTGCCTGGAGATTTATCAAGTCCGTCTCGATTTGTTCGTGTTGCCTTTACTCGATCCAATGCAACAAGCGACGAAAATGATTTGAGTCAGTTCTTTCATATCCTTGGATCAGTAGAGCAGCAAAAGGGACTTTGCGAGGTGAGTGAAGGTGAATATGAATATACCATCTATTCTTCTTGTTGCGACTTGTATAATGGAATATATTATTACACAACGTATAACGGACACCAAATTATAGGTGTGGATATGTTTAAGGAAGATTTAGATTCTGATAAAATCATATCTTATCCAATGATGGAAAAAGAAATAATCAGTTTTCAAAATTAGGTTGTATTCATTGTTTGAAGGTAATGGTTATATGCTATTATACGAGGGATTGTGTATGAAGTGTTTTAAGCAATTTACCAAAAACTCAAGAACGACTAAACAGTGCCCCATGTACTACCATAACTGAATATTTTAATATCTTAGCTCATATATTCTTCATGTTATGTGTGGGTTATTTTCTTGCTCTTTTTTCCGTATTGCCCAAAGGTATAGTCGGAATCTCCGTTTATATATTTCAGCGTTTGCGGAAAGAGAGCGAGATTAAGAACACATCTTCTTTTTAGCATATCATTAGAATACAGTTAATTGCTTTCACTTGTGAAGGTCATGACACAAAGGCTTATTCGTGCTCCTCTTTTTAAGAAAAATTGGAGAGCTCTTATCACACATATATTTCATCATGACACTTCACTTTGTCTATTTGGCCATTACATGGAGTTTTTAGATAGTTGAGGAGAGAATACAATGATAATGGAAACTGAATGTTTAAAGCAAATAACTTAAATAAGATATGAAAAGTGTGCTGAAGCCGAAATTGCTGATGAATTAGCAACCTACGATTACAAGAAAAAAACACGAAAACTGCTTGAATATCTGAGATGCAATGGCGTTATGATTGTGTATAATAAAAAGGAAAGAAATTGAAAAACAGAAATCTGATTTTATATTGCTGATTTACCTTTTTAATCATCTTTTTTATAATGTCTTCTAAAAGTAAATTATTTTCTGATGGAACATTTTGCTTTTTTCTTTTGTTTTTCCTTTGAAAAAACTTTCCTTGTAAACAATATAATATTTATTGACGAAGCACTTTACTTTTATGGTGAGGTGTTTTTTTATTTTTAGTGTTTCATATATTACTACATCAAAAAGGAGGACCAAGAAGTATGGCACAAAGTTATGGATATGTAAGAGTTTCAAGTATAGATCAGAATGAGGAACGACAAATAGTTGAGTTAACACATAGAGACGTAGTTCCTAGTAATATTTTCATAGATAAACAGTCTGGAAAAAGTTTTGAACGTCCGCAATACAAAAGACTTGTTAAAAAATTAAAATACGGCGATTTACTTTATATTCTGAGTATAGACCGTCTAGGCAGAAATTATCTGGATATACAGGAACAATGGAGAATTCTAACTAAAGAGAAAGGAATCGATATATGTGTGCTCGATATGCCCTTACTGGACACACGAAATGGAAAAGATTTGATGGGAACTTTCATTGCTGACCTTGTGTTGCAGATACTATCATTTGTAGCACAGAATGAGCGTGAAAATATAAGGAAAAGACAGGCTCAGGGTATTGCCGTTGCCAAAGAAAAAGGAATAAAATTTGGCAGACCAGAAATAGCATTACCAGATAATTTTGGAAAACTCGTTTCCGAATGGGAAAAGAAAAAACTTCCGATAGAGGAGGTGTTAAAAGTATGCGGAATAAGTAAAGCAACCTTTTATAGACGCTTAAAAGAATATAGGATGAAAAGCAAAGTGTCATAAAGTAGACCTTTTGACACCTCCTCTCTTCATCTATATTAAAACAAATTTACAAATTTTACCAGTGTTTTTTTATCTTTAAATAAGAATATCGGCATACATAAATAATTTTTATAACTTATTTCAAAAAGTCTACTTATTGATAAATTTAAGGAGGGAAATTATGCGAAAATTGAAAATGAGTAAACTTTTTAGTATTTTTCTTACATATATCCTATGCTTATCGTTTTTGCCAACTGATTTAATGGCAATGAACGATGCTGATACAGTTAAAAACGGCTATTATAACGAGTCTAATACTTGGGTTGAGGGTGAATTGGATCAAGCATTACCAGAAGGTATCCATTCCGTTAACAAAACAGCTGTCAAAAGTGAAAACGACGACAACACTTACGATATTACTTTGGAAGTCGTAACAGAACAAAATCTAAGCAAGCTCACGAAGAAATCTGCAACGATCCTCGTGATAGATACATCAGGAAGTATGGGAGATTATCAACGATTGATAAATGCAAAGAACACAGCCAAGGAGTTCGTTAAAAAGTATGCAGGAGATGAGCCGGATAGTGGACGTTATCTCGCTATCGTGAATTTTGCTACTAACACGAATATTATCTTAAATTGGACGGATGTTTCATCTGCAGATGGGAAAGCGTCTGCAGATAATGCTATAAATCAATTATATGCGGATGGCGGAACAAATCTACACGCAGGTATCAAACAGGCTAGCCAACTATTTGATGATACTGCGATTCAGGATATTGAGAGCAAGAATACGATCGTACTGACAGATGGTGCACCAACTTATTATTTGAAGAACTGTACCTCTGATATCAATTGTATCTTTTATACACATGTAACCATCTCCAACACCAGATATCATGTAGGTGGTGACGGAGATAAAGGAAGTGAAACGATCAACGACGCTACTGCTGCTGAAGCAAAAACACTCAAAGGCAAATCAACTGTCTATACGATCTGTTACGGTGCGAGTCGTGAAATGACCTATCAGGGAGGACCAACAGTCTCTGCATATTTAAAAAAAAATATTGCCAGTGAAATGAAGAATGCTTATGATGCAGATGATTCTGATGATCTGGTGGATGCGTTTAAGGCGATTACAGAAACGATCACGAGCGGTCTTGACGGTAAAGGATTATCTGTATTCGATGGTTCTGCGCCATTCGTTTCAGTAAGTGGATTACCCGAATCGATCGTACAAGATGAAGAAGGTTTTACATGGAAGCTTGAGAATGCAGAAGAATCCACTGAGGGAAATAAAAAATATTATACGTATCGATTAACTTATAAAGTGACCTTGAATGCAGATGCTATTGATTTCGATGAAGGAAAATGGTATCCACTCAATGGAAAAACATATATCACACTGGCAGATGGGGAAAAAGTTTATTTTCCTATTCCGGCAGGACAAGGTGTCAAAACGCGTTATACTGTAACATATACAGATGGAGTAGAGGATGAAGAAGTGTTTGAAAATCAGATTACGACTGATCTGGTCTATGGAGCTGAAACGCCTTCCTTCAAAGGGACTCCGGAAAGAACCGGATATCTCTTTACCGGATGGACACCTGAAATCAGTGAGACTGTGAGCGCTTCTACGACATATGTAGCAACATGGAAGAAAAGGATGGAGCCATTAAACAAAGTCCCTGAAATCAACGCAGAAGATAAAACACTTATAGTAGGAGACACATTTGATCCAAAGAAGGATGTGGCAGCTACTGACAAGGAAGATGGCGACCTTACAGCTAAGATCGAGATCGTCAAGAATACAGTAGACATGACAAAAGCCGGAACATATGAAGTTACATATAAAGTAACAGACAGTGAAGGAGCGTCCAC